>CAYHNK010000016.1:0-28230 GCA_964357695.1 uncultured Bdellovibrionales bacterium
GTCATGCCTCGTTCCCCGGGCTCGTGCGGCCTAGTGCATCGTCCTTGCGAGCCGCGGCGGCGGCAGCCCTGCGAAGAGCGGGTGATGGACGTCGCCCCCGGTGAGTGCCATGGCGTACAGGAGCGGCGCAAACGGTGCCGCCTCACGGCCATTGATGAGCACGAGCGGCGTACCGTCGATGCCAAACGCCATGGCCCACGCAAGATCATCGCGCAGCTTCGCTTCGGTTTCCGGCGATCGCATGCACGCATCGAGGGCCGCCCTCGGCAGATACGGCGTTGCGAGCGCGTACACCTTGTCCTCGGTGAGCTGCTGCTGGGCCGCAAACAGCGCCGCCGAAAACTCGAAGGCGCGCGGGCTCTGCTCAAGGCAGATCTGGGCGCGCGCGGCAAGGCAACGGACCGGATGCGCCGGCGGACTGCTCAGATAGGAATTGCAGGCACCATCGAGTGGAAACTGCCGCGATTCGATCGCGAGCGCGTCCGGTGGCACCGCCCGACGCAGCTCGTCGAGGGACTCGTGCAACGCGGCGCAGTGGCCGCATAGCACGTCGGTAAAATCCGTAATGCGCACCGCGGCGGTCGGCGAGCCGAGCAGTACGCGAGGTGCGCGCATGGGCACGTCGGGTGAGGCCTTCATCGCGGCGATGGCATCACTCAGGGCCTGACGGGCTGCGGGAGAAAGCTGTCCGATAAAGCCAGCGAGCACGGTGTCCGCCGGTCCTTGGTGTGTCGGGCGCATGGAGTCGGTCGCGGTGGGCGTCGAAATGTGTGCACGCTCTCGTGCACGCGGCGTACGAAGGCCCGGCCACAGCAACACGAGGTACACCGCGAGCGTGCAGGTGAGCGCTGTGACGAGAGCGGTGCGCGCGCCGCCTGTCGCCCCGAGGTGAAATGAAGGCAGTGAGACGGCGCCGTACGCGAGCACGATGGCGTAGGTCGCAAGACAGGTGATGCACAGGTGACCCGACGCCAACGACGCGACGGCCATCACCAGCACCGCCACCACACCCGCGGCGGCCACCCACAACGTGCCAAGCCAACCGATCGCGACGGGAAGACCGGACGCTCTGTGCACCAATGCCCACAGCGGCAAGAGCAGCGCGACGAGCCCCCACGCGAGTCCCCAGCCAGCCACCGGCAGACCGGTCGTGCTGTGGACCGCGCTGGCAAACGGCGAGTCCCACACGGCGGCGCAATCGAACGTGGCATTGATGGCGCAAAAGCTTTCACCGCCAGCGCGTGCGACGAGCAGCTCGCCCCACTGGAATAGCGCCCACAAGGCGGCCAGTGCGCCGAGCCCCACGAGCAGTGCGAGGCGCTGCGGCGACGGCTCCCCTGACGCAGGGTTCGTTGGATCGCGAACGGTCATCGCCCGGACTCCGAAGGCTCGAGCGCGGATGCCACCTCGAGCGGAATGGCGCGCATTTGGCGCACTGGATCGGTGACGTCGCGCACGCGCTGCATCAGGAGCGCCGCGACGGCGAAGAACACACCACCGCCGACGACGGCGGCGAGGCGATCATTACCAAGAACGTGCTGCATGACCCAACCGAAGCCGAGCGACGCGCCGATCTCGGGCAAGACGATAAAGAAGTTGAAGATGCCCATGTAGACGCCGACGCGTTTGGGCGGCAGCGAGCCGGCGAGTATGGCGTACGGCATCGAGAGCACCGACGCCCAGGCGATGCCCACGCCGGTCATCGACAGCAACAGGAGAAACTTGTTGTGGATCACGGCCACCGACAACAAGCCGGCTGCACCGGCCAGCAACGCGACGGTGTGTGTCGCTCGTCGACCGACACGCTCGGCGATCGGTGCAATGAAGAACGAGAAGGCGAAGGTGACCACCGAGTAGAAGCCAAAGCACAGGCTCGCCCATTCGGCGCCGTCCTGATAGAGCGGCGAGCTCGTGCTCTCGGCGCCAAAGACGTTGCGTGCCACGGCGACCGGGAAGTAGAGCCACATCGAAAACAATCCGAGCCAGGTGAACACCTGCACCCAGGCGAGCTTGCGCATGGTCTCGGGCATTGCGCGCACGGCGTCGAGGATCTCTCGTGCGCCAGCGACGAGCCCGCGTCGCGCTGCTTTGTCGCGCCGAAACGTCTCGAGATCCTCGGGGGGATACTCTTTCGTTGTTGCAATGGTCCAGATCACGGCGCCAAAGAACGCCGCTGCACCGATGTAGAACGACACACGCACGGTCAACGGAATGCTCGACTCGCCGCCACCTTTGGCAAAGCCGAAGACATTGGTGAGCACGTACGGCAACGTGGAGGCGACGATGGCACCCAACCCGATGAACAGGCTCTGCATGGCAAAGCCCTTGGTGCGTTGCTGCTCGGGAAGCATGTCGGCGACGAACGCACGAAACGGCTCCATCGAGACGTTGATCGACGCATCAAGGATCCACAACAGGCCCGCAGCCATCCACAGCGTCGCGCTGTTGAGCATGGGCACCAGCGCCACGGAGCTGAGCACGGCACCGACGAGGAAGTAGGGTCTTCGACGCCCGAGGCGTCCCCAGGTTCGGTCGCTCATGTGGCCGATGATTGGCTGAACGATGAGTCCGGTGAGCGGGGCCGCGAGCCAGAGCATCGGGATCTCGTGTGGCTGCGCGCCGAGGTACTCGTAGATGGCGCTCATGTTGGCCATTTGCAGGCCCCAGCCGAACTGGATGCCCAGAAAGCCAAAGCTCATGTTCCAGATCTGCCAAAAGCCAAGACGCGGTTTTTCCATGGTGTGATTCTCCACGCGCGGCGGTCCCCATACGACGCCGCGGCCCACCTTCTAGCGTCTTTTGTGGGCGCGCGCTACCAGACAACTTTGCACGGCGGCGGCCGATAACAAATGAAGGGAGCCGACATCGGAGATCACCATGGCGGTACGTGAGGCAGATGGCGTGACAACGACAGCGGGTCTGCTGCGCGCCACGCTTGCGGCCACAACGCTTTCGCCCGCGACGCCGTCAGCGACCATCACTCTCGACTGGCACGCACAAAGCGACCACAGCGAAGCCCTGTACGCGAGCCAACGCGCATCCCTGTCCAAGGAGACAAGGGCTGCGTCGAGAGCGACTCCTGCGGGCGATCCACGCTATGCACAGGGTCCGAAGAGTCTCGCCGAAGTCGATCTTACGCCCGCGGGTCGAGTGACCCCATCGCCAGAGCATTGGGAGGACCGATCCTTCTACTTTGTGATGCCCGACCGATTCGAGGACGGTGACCCTTCGAACAATCGTGCTGGCTGGGCGGGCTTCGATCCAAAGGATCGCGAGAAGGCACACGGGGGCGATCAGCCTGGGCTCATCGAGCGACTCGACTACATCCAGGGCATGGGCTTTGACACCCTGTGGGTGACGCCGGTGATGCAGAACTATGGCGAGTACCAGGGTTACGCCGGCATCAACTTTCTTGGCGTCGATCCGCGCCTGGGCAAGGCCGAGGACTTTCGCGCTCTCGTCGATGCGGCGCACGCACGTGGCATGGCCGTGATCCTCGACGTCGTCACCAACCACAGCGCGGACGTGTTGGCGTACCCCTCGGGCTCGACGGGCTTTCACGATCAGCCGGTGTCGGGCACGGTGCTCGACCCGAAAGTGCCGGCCATCCGCCCCTACGAGCTGAACGCGATCGAGAACTTTCATCGTCAGGGGCCGGTGCGCAATTGGTACGACCCAAAGCAGATGCGCAACGGCGATTTCCCCAAAGACGACGGCGTGCATCTATCCGAGTCGGGGCTCTCAGACTTCAACACCGAGGACCCCGCGCTGGCGCACAACTTCGCCAAGATCCTCTCGTATTGGATCGCCAAGTTCGACGTCGACGGCTTTCGCATCGACACCGTCAAGCACGTCAATCAGGAGTACTGGGACACTCTCATCCCGCAGGTGCGCGACTACGCGGAGTCCATTGGCAAGAAGAGCTTCCTCATGATGCCGGAGATCTTCGACGGCACGCATGCCGAGCAAGCGCGCTACACCGAGGCGCGCCCGAACGGCGCGACACGGTTCAACAGTCCCTTGAATCATCCGTTCTACTTTGGCCTCGAGAAGGTCTATCGGGGCGCCGCGTCGACATCGATGCTCGGCGACCTCCTGCGTTCGCAGGTCGCGGCCTTTCGCGACGCCAACATCGTCGGCAACTTCATCGACAACCACGACCTGCCGCGCTTTCTCGCCACAGTGGGTGGCGATGTGAAGGCCCTCGAGTCGGCGCTCGTTGTGCTCTTCACGATGCCGGGCGTGCCAATTGTCTACTACGGCACCGAACAGGGCTTTAGCGGTGGGCGCGATCCGGCGAATCGCGAAGACATGTTTGCCAATCCCGGTTTGCGCTACCCGAGTGTCCCGCATCCCGGGCAGTCGCACTTCGATCCCAAGAGCGCGCTCTACGGGTTCGTACGTCGGCTCGCTTCCCTGCGCGAAGAGATCCCGGCGCTGCGTCGTGGCACGACCGAGGTGCGCTGGGAGCGTTGGAATGAAGCGGGGCTCTTTGCCTTTGCCCGCAAGCTCGAGAACGATGAGGTCATCACCGTCGTCAATCCCACCAACGAGCGCCTGGGCGCCCGCGACCTGCGCCTCGACCCACGTGTTTACCGGCCCGGCGATGTGCTTGTCGACCGGCTGCAGGCCGGACGCGAAATCACCGTGACGGGCACCGTGGCTCAGCCGCACCTGGAGCTCGATCTCGACGGCTATGGCGCGATGTTGCTCACCCGCAAGGCGTGATAGAGAGCGGCTGCCATGACACGCATTGGCCCGGGACTTACACCAGCTGGCCGCGCAGCGATCGGCGCCGCAGACAGCGACGTGTTATCGCGAAGGGCCTCGTTTGAGACGCCGCGCGATCATCTCGAGATCGAGCGCGGATCCGGCGTCGCGCGTGTCGCACCGACGGGTGTGCAAGGACAGAGCACAGAGCGACCCGTCATCTACCAATTGGTCGTGCGCACCTTCGGCAATGTCGAGGGTACGAATCGACCCAATGGTGAGATGAGCACCAACGGCGTTGGCAAATTTGCCCATGTGAACGACGCGGCGCTCACGAGTCTCAAGACGATGGGCGTGACGCACATCTGGCTGACGGGCGTCATGCGACAGGCGACGGCCACCGACTACCGTGGGCTCGGTTTGCCGGCCGATGACCCGGACATCCTCAAAGGCAAAGCCGGCAGCTTCTACGCTGTGCGCGACTATTACGATGTGTCGCCGGACTATGCGCTCGATCCTGCTGCGCGTCGTGAAGAGTTTCGCGCGCTTGTCGATCGCATCCACGGGCATGGCATGAAGGTGATGGTCGATTTCGTGCCCAACCACGTCGCGCGCTCCTATCACAGCGTCGTGCGACCCGACGAGGACTTCGGGGTACGCGACGATCAGTCGCGCTTTTTCTCGCCACAGAACAATTTCTTCTACTTGCAGTCTGAGCCACAGCGACCGCTCGTGCTCGAGCCGTCGCCGACCTGGGAGCCACCTGCGGGCGCCGATGGTCGCTTTGCCGCCGAGGACGGGTCGCCCGGTCATCGCGTGCGTATGAGCGGCAATCGCGTCACCTACGTCGCCACGACGGAGGACTGGAAGGAAGTCGTCAAGCTCAACTACGGCTACAACCCCGAGACCGGCGAGAAGCGCTTCGAGCCCGTGCCGGACACCTGGGGCAAGATGGATCGCGTGCTCGACTACTGGCAGACCGATATGGGAGTCGACGGCTTTCGTGTCGACTACGCGCACGTCGTGCCCAAGGAGTTCTGGCAGTGGGCCCTGGCGCGGGCGCACGCGCGCAATCCCGAGAGCTATTTTGTGGCGGAGGCCTACGAGAGCGCGCCCGACAAGATCCCAGGCTTTCGTCTCGAGGACTTACTCGACGCAGGCTTTCGAGCGGTTTATGACGACGACCTCTACGATGGCCTGCGTGGAGTGGTGCTCGGGCCGAAGTGGGCCAACGACATTACGGCTTGGCTGGAAAAGCATGCGGGCCGCGAGAGTGAGCTGCTGCACTACGGCGAAAATCACGACGAGGCGCGCATCGCGGCGCCCCGTCGTCCCGACGCAGCGCCAGCCAGTGGCTTGGGCAGCATGTGGGCGGGGCGCCCGCTCGCCGCGGTGCTGTATCTGGCGACGCGTGGCCCCAACCTGCTGTACGCGGGACAGGAAGTGGGTGAGCCTGCGCGCGGCCGCGAGGGGTTTGGCGGCGACGATGGTCGCACGACGATCTTCGACTACTGGAAGGTGCCGCAGCTCGCGCGCTGGGTGGGCACTGAGCATCGGTACGACGGCACCGACCTCTCCGACGAGCAGCGTCGCTTGCGCAAGTTCTACAGCGAGATCTTAAAGCTATCGCAGTCGGCACCATTCGGTGCGGGGCAGCGCTACAACATCCAGCAGGCGAACGCCGGACGACCCGACTACGATTCGGGCGAGCATGTCTACAGCTTTGTGCGCCACGACGCGCAGGGCCACCGGGCGCTGGTGGTGGTGAATTTTTCGTCGGATGCGACGCTGCATCCCACGGTGCGATTGCCCGCCGAGGCCCTCGCGAAGATGGGTCTGCGTCCCGACGCGATGGTGAAGCTGCGGCCTGCGCTCACAACGTCGAAGCTGCCGGCTGCCGCGCGTGCCAGCGCCCTCGTGGATCGCGGGCTCGAGCTCGAGATCGAGCCGTACGGCGTCGCTGTCGTGCTCTTGGACGAAGCCCCGTGAGTCGGTCTAGAATCACGCCCGATGGCTAGGGCACCCAAGGGTTCGGATCCGGCGACGCCGGCCGAAGGAGCGACGAGTCCCGAGCGCCTCGTGCACGTCGACCGATTGGCGAGCGTCGCGTTGCTCGCGGCGGGCGTGGCACACGAGATCAACAACCCGCTCACCTACGTGCTGTTCAACGCCGATCTCATGACGCGCGAGCTTGGCGAGCTTGCCGCTGCGCTTGTCGCTCTGCGGCAACGCCTTGCGACCGAGGTCGGCGATGCGAACACGAGCGCAGTGTTGGGCGAGAAGCTCACGCGGCTTACCGACGGTGGGGCTGAGCAACTCGCGCAGCGGGCGCGCGAGGTCTTGCAGGGCGCCGAGCGGGTACGCGCCTACGTCGCCGACTTGCGCTCGCTGAGTCAGATCCAGCGCGACACCATGGAGACCGTGCAGCTGCGCGACGTTCTCGCGAGTGCGGTCAGGCTGGCGCACAACGAGATCAAGTACCGAGCGCAACTACAGCAAGAGCTTGGTGACGCACCACTCGTGATGGCCAACCGCGGGCAGCTCATGCAGGCCTTTCTCAACATCATCATCAACGCGGCGCAGGCCATCGATGAAGGTCGCGCCGATCACAATCGCATTTGGATCCGCAGCGGCCGTGACGGTGACGGGGCGGTGGTTGAAATCGGGGACTCGGGTCGTGGTATCGCGCCCGAGCTCGTCGGCCGCATCTTTGAGCCGTTCTATAGCACCAAGCCATCGAGTCTGAGCAGTGGTCTCGGCTTGACCGTCAGCCGCGGCATCATCGAAGGCTGCGGGGGTAGCATCGAGGTGCGGAGCAAGGTGAATGGGGGGACGCGTGTGCTCGTGCGTCTCCCGGGGGCGCCCGTGCGCAAAGCGGTCGCACGTGAAAGCACGCCCGCCCACGCGCCCGCCGATAGCGAGCCTCGGGGACGGGTGCTCGTCGTCGATGACGACAAGGGGGTGCGCGAGTGGGTGGCGCTGCAGCTCGGCCGCCGTCACGAGGTGGTGACCGCATCCTCCGGCACGGAGGCAGCGAAGATCTTGCAGGGGGATGCGCACTTTGACGTCGTCCTGTGTGATCTGATGATGGGCGACGGCGCCGGAACCGATCTGCACGCGTGGACGAAAGACCACGCCGCCGTGCTCGCGTCGCGATTTGTCTTCATGAGTGGCGGTGTCTTCACGCAACGCACCGAGGAGCTCGTGCGCGACCTACCGAATGCACTGCTCGAGAAGCCGTTTTCGGGGGAGTCGCTCGAACGAGCGATTACGGCCGTGCTGCGCCGCGCGATGCGGCATTGACCATCGAGCGCTGCGACTCAGCGATTGGCGTGGACGTGTCGTAACAGTAGGGGCGCGGCTGGCGGCGCGTCACGGAGTACCCATGAGTGATCCCCAAAGGCCGGTGGTTATGCTCGTTGACGACTCCGAGTTCAGTCTGTCGCGAGGCAGGCGGGCGCTGGGCGAGGCGTTCGAGATCCTTACGGCGGCCAACGGCGCCGAGGCGTTGCTACAGCTCGAGGAGCGCACCGTGGATCTGGTGATCACCGATCTGCTGATGCCCCAGGTCAGCGGCCTCGCGTTTCTCGGCCAGGCGCGGCAGCGCTACCCGCAGCTCAAGGTCGTCGTGTGCTCGGCCGACGTGCAAGATGCTACGGCATCCAAGGCGAAGGAGCTCGGCGCGGCGGCGTTTCTCGCCAAGCCCATCGACCCAGAGGAGCTGCAGCGCGTCGTCAAGCTGGTGCTCTCGCAGCGACAGGCACCGCGCGAGCTGCCGATCACGCCGCGCTATGCGGATGCGTTCAAAGAGATCTTCAACATTGGCGTCGGACGAGTGGCGCGCGCGCTCTCGAAGCTCGTCTACGATACGGTCAAGCTGAGCGTTCCGGAGCTGCAGATCCTGCGCCCGTATCACCTCGCCGGCTACGTGGCGGACGCTTTTGACGGCGAGCTGGCGTGTGTGCGCCAACCCTTCACGGGTACGACCGACGGCACGGCCTATCTGTTGCTCAACGCGCAAAGTGGCTTGAGTCTTGTCAATGCGCTCGCCAAAGACCGCACAACCCCGAGCGAAGCGCTGTCCACTGCCGATCAATCGATGCTCACCGAGGTCGGCAACATTCTCATCAACTCGCTCGTCGGCACGCTCGCCAATACGCTCGGCATCAGGTTCGATTTTGGCCAGGCAGATTGCCGCACCGGTGATGCCCAGAGCATCTATGGCAACCTCAGCCTGCGTGACTCGGACTACGTGCTCTATCTCGAGACGTTGTTCGTCGTCCCCGGCAAGAGCATCGGTGGCACGCTCGTCATTCTCTTGGGCTCGGCGGGCATGGGTACGGTACTCGATCGGATCGACAATCTCGGGTGACACGCTTTTGCCACAGGGCTGGTAAGGACAGCACGACGATGGCTGCGAGGATCAGCCCCGCGCCGACGAGCTCGTTGGCGTCGACTCGGCCGGTGCCGGCGACCCATGCGAGCACACCGCTCGCAAACAGCCCGGCGAGGATGCTCGAGGCGCGATTGACGGGCACGCAGTAGGTGTTTTCGCGTTTGTCGAGCAACACCAGTCCACCGAAGACGCCCGTGCCCTGTGAAAACAGGCCGATGATGAGGGCCGTTGCGACGTGACCGCTGTGCCAGAATGTCGTGAAGCCGAGGCGTAGGTCGTCCGACATGGGGCCATGGAATGCAAACGCCCAGATGACGAGCGTCGCGACGAGCGCCGGTGTCGCGACCATCTGCTCTTCGACGAAGTAGCGCAGTCGTGCCGTGTTGTCGCCGGATTTGGCGAGGCGACTCATAAAGCGCAACCGCACGAAGTAGGCGGCGAGATAGATCACGAGATCGACCACGGCGACGACGGTCAGGTTATAGCTGGCCGTGCCAGAGAACGCGGCGAGCAGCGCACTGATGCTGAGCGCCAACGCGATCCACGAGAACCAGCGCACCCTCCGTCGCGCGACAAAGTCGACCACCGGGGCGATGACGAGCACGCCACCGCGCATGAGCAGCATCATGAAGACGATGGACACGCCGGAGAAGGTGTAGGCGAGCGTCGTCGTGGGGATGATGGCCGCGGTGCACAGCCCCGAGAGCAGCGTCCAGCGGCTCGGGACGGGCACGCTGACACCCGCGACTGTGTGACGGCCCGCGTAGCGCCACCAGCGCATGGCGCTGATAAACGCAAACATGCCCACCATCGACGCTACGGCCGAGAGCGGCAGCAGCGTGTTGCCGCTGACGCCACCGGTGCTCGTTACATATTTCGTCAGCGCGCTGTAGGGCACGTAGGAGGCAAAGTAGCCGAAGGCGAACCACCAGATACTCGGATCGCTCCTGGGATCAGCGTCTGACATGCGCACTCCACTCACAGTCGCCACTCGAGGCCGAGTCCGACCATCGGGCCACCGTACGAGATGCTCTCATAGCACGGCTCGGGCCGCAGTGCCTGCGTCGTTGGGTCCCAGGTGTCGCACGTCGTCTTCTTCTCGCCAAAGAGCCCGGCGCCGCCGAGCGACGCGTTGACAAAGAGCGAATCGCGATCGCCGTTGCCCCACAAGAGCACGCGCATGCCGAGCTCGCCGTAGGCAAACCCAGCTGCTCCGCCCGCGCCGCGAGCCATGAGCGCCGAGCGGGCGCTGGTCGGTACCATCAGCTCCACCATGGTGCTGCCGTAGTGAAAGGCTTTGTCATAGAGAACGAAGGTGGCGCGGGCCGCCAGGTGAAGACCGTCCTGGGCGCCGAGACGCGCGACCTGCGCGAGTGACAAGCCGTAGCGGACGTGATCGAAGCGGTTGGTGATGCCATCGGCACCGAGGCTCGCCTCGCTGCGCTGCGCCCCGAGCTCGTTGTTGACCGCAGACCAGCCGGCGCCGAGGCCCACCTCGAATAGTTGTGTGTCGTAGGAGGCGACGACGTTGCCAGCCGTAGAGACGACGTTGCCCTCGTCAGCGTAGCCCAGCCCAAGCGGTTCGAGGATAGCCTGAAGGTGCAGTGGCTGGTCGAGACGAATGCCCGCAGCGAGGTCAGAGACGGTGCCAAAGCCGAAAGATCCGAGGGCGAGAAAGGGGCGTACAAAAAAGCTCACCTCGCGCACGCCGACAATACGCGGTGGACTGTAGAGACTGGCCGTCTTGGGCGCGCGCGTGATCCGTGCGAGCGCGCCTTGGGGCACGCGCTCGTTGCGTCCGAGCTGAACTTCAGCGTGACGCGCCGCCACCGAGGTCACTTCCCCCACCGCCAGCAGTACCTGCTGGATGCCGATCTCATCGGCCGCAAGAGGTATCGCTTCTTCGCGAAAGAGGGCCACGCGCTCACCGCGCTCGACACCCGCGTTGCCCCCGAGGTCGATGACGACGCTGCCCGCGCGGCTCACGACGACGCGCCCCACCGCGTCGACAGGTGCCAGCGGCGCGCGCTCGAGCGGGCCAGCGGGCGCCGGTGTCGTCGGAAGGGCGGCCACACGCGTCGTCGACTCTGGAGCCGTCAGCACGCCGGTGACAAGGCGCGCATCGATTCGAGTGATCTGCGCCCACAACTGTCCTTCGTGGCGCAAAAAGCCGGTCACTTCGCCGCCGAGATCGCGTACACCCACGAGCTGTGGCGTCGATGGGGTTTCGAGCGAGAAGATGACGAGGCCGTCGTCGCCGCAGGCCACGAGCAGTCGGTCCGCACTGCGCGCGAGCGCGCGTCCACTGCACGGCATGGAGACCGAATAGCTCGTGCCGTCGGGCGCTGTGACCGCGAGACCCTGATCGTCGAGGCCATAGGTGTACTCGGGCGTGGTTGGGGACGCGGCATCGACCGCGGCGGCGCAGACCATACCGACGAGCATTGTGAGCATCGGTCGCTATCTCCTTCGGCCCGACAATCAACGAGGCCGTGGGTGCACTCTACGCGCGTGCAGCAGCGCGCCCAAGAAGAAAAGACGCACCGCGTTAGCCAAAGATGAGCCCACACGTGTAGGGAGAAACGGTCGCCAACAACAACAGAAGGGGATGGGACATGAATAAGACGAGCTTCAGGGTGCGTACCGTGGTGGTCGCCGCTTCCGGGTTTGCATTGAGCGCAGTGCTCGGTGCTTGCGGCACGGGAGACGGTGCGGACACGAGCTTCTACAACCCCGCGGCATCGGCGGCGGCGCTGGCGCCCGAGGTCGGGGCCGATCGCTACATCGTCACCATGAACGATGACGTGCGTGGGCGCAGCGCACTTCGCGGTGTGGGGGCACGAGTTGCGCGCGAGCTCGGAGCACAGCGCGCAGTCGCTGCCCACCTGTCGGCGAGCGCTGTTGCGGCGCTCCGAGCCGATCCGAGCATCGAGTCGCTCGAGCTCGATCCGGTGCGCAAGCCTCTCGCGCAGGCAATCCCGTACGGCATTGACATGGTGCAAGCGCCGCTCGTATGGGGCGGAGCCGATGGTGCGGGGCGCAAGGTGTGCATCATCGACTCGGGCTTTTACACAGGTCACGAGGACCTGCAGGACGCGGGTGTGGCCGGCTACCCGGCCGACTGGTCCACCGACCGCTGCGGCCATGGCAGTCATGTCGGCGGCACCATCGCGGCGCTCAGCAACGATCTCGGCGTCGTCGGTGTGCTACCGCACGGCGTCGATCTCTTCATCGTCAAGGTGTTTGGCGATGACTGCGCCTGGGTCTACGCTTCGGATCTCGTCGACGCGCTCAACCGCTGCGTCGCCGCCGGTGCCAACGTTGTCAGCATGAGTCTCGGCGGTGGTCGCAAGAGCACGCTCGAGAATCGCGCTTTCGCTTCTGCCTATGCCAACGGCGTCCTGTCGATCGCCGCCGCGGGCAACGATGGTACCACCGCTTTGTCGTATCCGGCGTCCTATAACTCGGTCGTCTCGGTCGCTGCCGTCGACTCGAGCATGCAGCACGCCTCGTTCTCGCAGACCAACAGCCAGGTGGAGCTCGCTGCGCCCGGCGTCTCGGTACTCTCGAGCGTGCCGTGGATCGCTGACAACCAGATCACCGTCGATGGTGTGACCTATCAGGGAGGGGCTATCGATGGTGCACCCACGACCCCGGGCACCGTCGGAGCACTTGCTGATGGCGGCCTGTGCGACACGGTCGGCTCATGGGCGGGCAAGATTGTCTTGTGCGCACGGGGCACGATCACCTTCGCGGACAAAGTGCTCAATGCCCAAGTGGGTGGGGCTGTCGCGGCCGTGATCTACAACAACGTTCCAGGCAGCTTCGCCGGCACGCTGAGCGGCGTCGTCGTGCAAATCCCGGCCATCAGCCTGAGTCAGGAGGATGGTCAGTTTCTCGTGGCGAGCAAGCTCGGGTTTGTCGGGACGGTCGTCAGCACGCTCACCGCACCCGCGAGCGGCTATGAGTCATGGGACGGTACGTCGATGGCGACGCCACACGTCTCGGGCGTGGCGGCGCTCGTCTGGAGTCAGAATCCCGCGTGGACCAACGTACAGATCCGCGACGCGCTCGACGCCTCGGCGCTCGATCTCGGGGTCGCGGGGCGTGACGTCGAGTACGGTTTTGGCCTCGTGCAGGCCCAAGCCGCGCTTGACTACCTCAACGCTGGTGGTGGCGGAACCTCGATCACCCTGAGCGTGACCGGCCGCAAGGTGCGTGGCGTCTACTACGCCGACCTGGTCTGGAGTGGCGCGTCCGGCACGACGGTGGATGTCTACCGCAATGACGCGTTCATCGCCGCCACGGCGAATGATGGGGCGATGACTGACGTTGTGGCGCGCGGCACGTACACCTACCGGGTGTGCGAGGCCGGCACGAGTATTTGCTCGAACGACGCGGCGGTGAACCTCTAGCCGCAGCGGGTGCTCACACCGGCCCGACGAGCTTGTAGCCCATGCCGTGCACCGTGAGGAGGTACTGCGGCTCGGCGGGCCGGTCTTCGAGCTTCTTGCGCAGCTTGGCGACGTGCATGTCCACCGTGCGGGTGAACGGCGCCTCATCGTAGTCCCACACCGCATCGAGCAGTGTGTCGCGATCGACCACCTCTCCACGATGCTCGACGAAGTAGCGCAGCAGTCGTAGCTCGCGCGCCGAGAGCTCCACCGGCTTGCCCCCTTTGCGGACCTCGCCGGTGTGAAAGTCAGCGGCGATGTCCCCAAAGGACGCGTGATGGACCGCTTTCGCAGGTGTGCAGCCGGTGCGGCTGCGGCGCAGCACGGCCTCGACGCGTGCGAGCAGCTCCATGAAGCTAAAGGGCTTGGTGATGTAGTCGTCGGCGCCGAGCTTGAGGCCGACGACCTTGTCGATCTCCTGGCCGCGGGCGCTCAGCATGATGATCGGCGTCTCGAGACCCTGTGCGCGCAGCTGGCGGCACACATCGTGTCCACTCACTTTCGGCAGCATGACGTCGAGGATCACGAGCTCGGGTGCTTCGCTGAGTGCCAGCGCCAGCCCCGCAGCGCCGTCTCGCGCCATGCTGACCGTATGACCTTCGCTCACAAAGCCGTCGCGCAACGCGCCGGACATGGCGTCATCGTCCTCGACGATGAGGATCCTGGGCATGGTTGCCTCCCTTGGCCGGTAGCTTCAACACGAACGTACTTCCTTGACCCAGCTCGCTCGTCACACGAATGGAGCCGTGGTGCGCCTTGGCGACCTCCGCCACAATCGCGAGGCCGAGCCCCGCGCCCTTGACGTCGTGCACGAGCCCGGTGCCGACGCGGTGAAACCGCTCGAACACACGGCGCTGCTCGCTGCGCGGGATGCCGACGCCGTGATCCCGCACCGAAATTGCGACGGCTGTCTCGTCCCATGCCAGGGCTACAGTAATGTCGCTCGGTGGCGTCGAGTACTTGGCGGCGTTGTCAATGAGGTTCCCTACTGCCTGCCTTGTGGCCTCCGCGTCGAGCGCTACGGTGGGTCCTGGTCCTGGGGGCCGATCGAGCTGCAGGCGAAATCCGCTCTGCTCAAGACGCGGTCGGTGCTCCTGGACGAGCGATTGCAGCAGCGCCGCGACGTCGACTTGTTCGAAGTGGTATTGTCGCTCGTGCGACTCGATGCGGGCGTATTCGAGGACGCCGTCGATGAGCGTCGCCAGGCGTCGGCTCTCGCGCTCGATGGTTTCGCCGTACGCGACCACCTTGGCGTGATCGGGCACCTTGCCGAGGCGCATGAGCTCGGCCAACACACGAATGGAGGCAATCGGCGTGCGCAGCTCATGGGAGACGTTGGCGACGAAGTCCGCCTTCATTTGTGACAGCCGCATCGCGCGACGCGCGGCGCGAAGCGCGAGACTCAGGCCGCCCAGCAGCGTCAGGGCCAAGAGTGCGCCAATCGCCATGTCAAAGACAAAGGACGCGCCGGCTCGCTCCGCGGCCGACGCCCCGGTGCTGGCAAGATCGAGCGACCAGTCGCGAAAGACAAAGGGTAGGCGCACCGAGGCGGTCACCGCAGCACCGGCAACTCCTGGCGTTCCGAGCACGACGACGGCGCGATCCGCGCGGGCGATGAGTGAGAGATTCGTGCGCTCATCGGGTGGGAACGTGGTGGTGAGCAGGCGTCGCGCGATCTGTCCGAGCAGCACATCGCGCAAGTAATCCGCATCGAGGATGGCGCCCACCACCGCGGCGACCGAGCCGTCAGCGGCCAGCACGGGGCTCAGGATGAGGCGGTGGTCCGGATCACGCTCGTCGACGTGCAGCCCGGACTGCTGCCGAGCAGCCGGCCCCGGCGTGCGCGTCTGCCAAGGCAGCGTGGCGAGAATCATGGCGAGCGATTCATCTGAGGCGACGGTCGAGACGAGCGTCCGTTGCTGCGGCTCGTAGATGTAGTAGTTGCCGCTCGCCACGCGTGTGAAGTCGACGACGAACAGGCGGCGAAAGCCAACGAGGGATTGCCGCTGCCAATGGGACGCGACGACATCCAGCTCGCCGTGCCGCAGCAGCGCCGCGGGTATGTCCAACAGGCGCTCGGCGCTGGTGCGGTAGTAGCGCTCGACCTCGGCGACCACCGTTTCGAGATAGCCGCGGTGGGTAGCCTCTCGCGCGAGAGCCGACGCGCGCTCGAGTCGTGATAGCCACACGTATTGCATCGCCACCATGACGACGAGTGGTACGAGGGCCACCGCGAACCCGATGCTGAGGGTGTGGCGAGCAAGCAGCGAGCGCAGCTGCGTCATAGGGGGCCGAGTATGCCACAGAACCGACGACGCAGGCGCTATCGGGGGAAGCGATTTACAGCGCGTTGACAAGATTGACATCTTTTTACGTTGTTGCGGGCGATTTTTACATGCGTGCTGCGTACTCTCACATCGTGAGCATCGACATCCAACTTCAAGGAGGCCGCATCGTGAACAAGACTTTGGCGCCGCTCTGCGGTGTGCTGCTCCTCGTGAGTCCGGCACTCGCGGGCGAGCACAGCGAAAGCTGCAATCTGCCCGTGCAGGACTGTCTCAACACCATGGTGACAAAGCTCAAGGACACAGGGTTTATCGGCGTCGAGCTCGATGTCGACAAAGCCACGCGGGCTCTCATGGTCACGAAGGTGATCGCCGGAAGCCCCGCCGAGAGCGCTGGCATTCAGGCCGGTGACGAGCTCTATGCCATCAACGGCATCCGTGTGACCGAGGAGAACGAAGCCGCGATTAGCAAAGTGAAGCTCCCCGGCAAGGAAGTGACCTGCACCATGCGACGACGCGGTGAAGATCGCGTGTTCAAGGTGACGCTCGTGCCCATGCCGGCGGATGTGATGGCCAGATACATCGGCGAGCACATGATGCTGCACGCCAAACAGGCGGAAGTCGCCAAGAAGTAGCTGCGAGGAGGGACAGGTCATGAAATCGACGCTTTCATTCGCCGACGATGTGGTGGGTGCAGTCCTGCTGGTAGTAGGCCTTGCCCTGTGTGCCGTCCCGTTCGTGCAAGGGCCAGCGGCTCCGGCGGTGGCGACGGCCATCGTCACGCCCGCGATGCCCGTCGCGCGAGCACGCCCATTATCTGTCGCTGCGCAGACCAGCGACGCAGAGACGGCGAGTGATGCGAGTCGCACGTGCGATGAGCGTGCCCAGCAGGAGCTCGTGCGCTTGCAGGCTCTGTGTCGCGGGTAGGGCTTCGCGACGCGGCGCGCAATTCTTGGGCAACCCCAGCCGCCTCTGCACCGATAAATGAGTACAATGGTGCGAAACAGAAAGAGCACGGGAGAACCATGGACAAGCTGAGCTTGGAGCCGGCGGCGAGTGCCCTTTTACGCGAAGTCGAGCTGGCCGTCGGGCCTTTGCCCTGGCACGTTCAGGCGGACATGGCGCGCGAGGTCGAGGCGACGGGGCGCCCGCTGAGCGAGGAGGCGCTTGCCGCGATGCTCAACGACGCGCTGCCCGAGCTGGGTGTCGCGCGGGCTCGTCAGTATGCACTGGGCGAGGGCGTCGTTGCCCACGCGGACAAGGCGAGCGCCTTTGAAGTCGCGCACCAGTCCGCGGTGGATTTTCTCGCCGACGAAGCGCGGCGTGCGCGTCTTGAGCGCGAGGCGGCACAGCTGCCACAGATCTCGCTCGCCGAGGTGGTCGGCGCGACGACCGCATCCAAGGCGCCGGCCGCCAAGAAGACGCAGACCTTCAGTATTTTGCACGTCAACGATTCGCACTCGAATCTATCCAACCTCTCTCGCCTGGCGACACTCATCAAAGAGGCGCGTAAGATCGATCCCAACATCCTCGTCATCCACTCGGGTGACTTGATGGTGGGAACCCCGCTGCATGAGCTCGAGCCCAAGGGTGCCGCAGAGATCGAGATCCTGCGTGCGCTCGGCGTCAAGGTGTTGGTAGTCGGCAATCACGATCTCGACGACGGACCTGCGGTCCTCGCCAAGGCGCTGCGCCGCTATCCGGAGCTGCAAGTCGTGTGCGCCAACTGGGAGGCCTCGGGCGAGCTCGGCAAGCGCATTCGTCCGTATGTCGTCGAAAAGATCGGCAACGCCAAGGTGGCCATCGTGGGGCTGAGCGTGAACCCGACGGAGTATGGCGACACGAGTGGCACCATCACCTATCGTACGCCGGAAGCGACGCTAAAGACGCTGCTACCCGCCATTGCCAAGAAGGATCGTCCCGACGCCATCATTGCCGCGACGCACCACGGGGCGTCCAAGGACGAAGAGCTCGCGGGCGTATTTCCGAGCGTGAATGGCTGGCTGGGTGGCCACGATCATCGCTCGTTTACCCGTCCCAAGATCGTCACGCACCCGGATGGCAGCCGCAGCATTCTCTCGGAGGCCGGCAGTAGCTTCGAGATGGCCGCGTTCGAGCGCTACGAAATGCTCGACGGTAAGATCAAAGCCGTCAAGGGCACGCTCGTCGAGATCGACGACACCATCGCGCCCGATCCGCAGATGGAGAAGGTGGTGCAGAGCTATCGGACGAAGCTCAAGGCCTATGACAAGGTCATCGCCACGGCGACGTCCACGGTGGCGGGACGTGCCCGCACCCCCGATACGCGCCTGGGCAACTACGTCACCGACATGATGCGCACGGATTTCGCGGAGAAATACGGGCCCATCGACATTTGCATCTTCAACAAGACGGGCCTGCGGGGCGCTATTCCCAAGGGCGACGTGTCGCTCTGGACCATGTACGAGCTCTTCCCATTCCCGAATACCGCGGCGTTAACGGATCTCACCGGTGCCCAGATCCAGACGATGCTGAACAATGCCGCTCGTCGCGGTGGCGACCCGATTTCGGGGGTGAGCTACACCGTCGACAGCGACAAGGCCGTCGATGTCAAAGTTGGTGGGCAGCCGCTCGACCCGGAGAAGACGTATCGCGTGATCTCGAACAGCTATCTCATCGGCAAGGGCGGCAGCGGCTACGATGTGCTGACTCGCGGTAAGAACACGGTCGATACCGGCGTCACCATTCGTGACATGCTCACAGCGCACCTCGAGCGCGTGGGTAAGGTGGACGCCCCCGCCGAAGTGGAAGAGCGCACGTTCATCAAGCAAGGAAGCCTCGTCGAGCGCATTCGCAAGGTCCTGGAGCTCTCCGACAAGGCGACTGCACGCGCCGCATGAGCGTCGGCGATCGGACGGCGACGCTCTACGCAGAGGCCGAGAAGCTCGCCCGCGCTGGGCAGCACGACCTGGCGCTGCGACGCTTTCAGCAGGTGCTCGCGCGCACACAACCGCTCGAGGCCGAGGAAACGCCAGAGGCCTACTTCGAGCCGTACCAAGGCGAGCCAGCGCAGTTTGACGAGGCCGAGACCCGCACGCACAAGGGCAAGCCGGTGCGTCTCGTGGTCGACTATTTTACCGCGGCCCTTTACCACTGTGGCTATCTGTTCGCGGCGACGGGACAAGTCGACGAGGCCAAGAAATATCTCGAGCAAGCGGCGCTGCTCTGGCCCAAGAACGTCACTATCGTACGCGAGCTCGCGCAGGTCTATGAGCGCGCAGGTGAGCTCAGCAATGCCTTGGCGCTGTTGCAGGAGGCGACAGAGCAGCATCCCGAAAGCGCGGCGCTGCACCACGATCTCGCCTGGCTCTACAACGAGGTCGGTCGCCCCGGCGAGGCCATCGTCGCAGCGCGCGCAGCCATTGCGCTCGACCCGCAGCCCATCGCCGCCTACGAGGAGCTCTGTGCCGCGCACGAGAAGCTCGGCCAACACGCGCAGGCCGAGGCCGTGCGGCTGGAGGTCGCGAGGCGGACGCTCGCATGACGGCGGCACCTTCCCTCGTTCGCAGCGTCGTGGCATAGAGGCGCGATGACCGAGCCACTCGACGTTCTCTTACTGTTGGCGTTACCCGCATCCGGCAAGTCGGAAGTCCGGCGGTACCTCGCGAGCCAGTCTGCGGACGCGTGCCGCCGCGAGTTCTTTCTCAATCCCACGGTGCAGCTCGACGACTATCCGTACGTGCACATGATGCGACGCATCAGCCAGGAGCTGCGCACGTTGGGTAGCGACACCGTGTTCTTCGACAGCGACGACCTACCGCTGAAGCATCCCCGAGATTGGGGCACGCTCATCGAGCTGCTCAACGAGGACTTCGACGACCTGGCCGCGGCCCGTCGGGTTGCGCCCGCATCGGCGAGCGCGTGGCTGCTCGGGAGGTTGGATACGGCGCGGGCGAAGGTCGGTCTGCCTGCGGCACTGGCGGCGCTGCCTACGAAGATCCGGGGTGCACTCGAGCAGGCGATTGCGACGGATGCGCAGAAGGTCGTCGCCGATCGCAACGCCGAAGTCCCCACGCGGTTGGCTGGCCACACGGTGGTGATGGAATTTGCCCGCGGCGGGCCGGAAGGAGCGACGATGCCGCTCGCGGCCCCCTACGGGTACCGCCACGCGCTTTCGCTCTTGAGCGATACGATCCTCTCTCGCGCGTCGATTCTGTATGTCTGGGTGGCGCCGGAAGAGTCGCGGCGCAAAAACCGCGAGCGTGCCGATCCCAACGATCAGGGATCGATTCTCAACCATGGCGTTCCCGAGACGGTGATGCGCGCCGAGTACGGCTGTGACGACATGGGGTACCTCGTCGACGCGTCCGACCGACCGAATCACGTGCGCATCGAGTCGCGCGGTAAGGTGTTTCACCTGCCGCTCGCGCGCTTTGACAATCGCGTCGACAAGACCTCGTTTGTGCGCCGCGATCCCGAAAGCTGGCGACCCGAGGAGGTCAAGCCTCTGCACGCGGGGCTGACGCAGGCTCTTGCCACGCTGGCGCGCGTGCGGGGTTAGGCTTCCCTAGCGCGATCGACGGTCGCGCAATCGATCCCCGAGTGTGCCGAGCCCGCCGCCGCGCGATGCCGCGGAAAGTGTCGCATCCGGCGCCTCCTCCGACGACGCTTGGCCTCCTGCAAGCACGGCCCCGGCGTCTTCGCCGGCCTGTCGGAGCCTGAGGGCAATGCGGCGCGCGTCACGGTCGACGCCGACGATACGCACCGCCACCTCCTGGCCGCGCTGCACCACATCGCCCGGATGGCGGATGCGTCGGCTGCTCAATTCACTGATGTGCACGAGCCCCTCGGCGCCGGGGAACAGCTCGACAAAGGCGCCGTATTTTTCGATGCGTGTGACCCGGCCGGTCAGCGTTGCGCCCTCGCGCAGCTCGAGCGCATGGGTGTCGAGTGGGTCCTCCAGCGTCGCACGCCGGGAAAGCGACACTCTCTTTTTGCCAGGGCGCTTCGGATCGTCTTCGATGCGCGTCACCTCGACGAGCACCGCTTCCCCTTCGCGCAAGACGTCGCGAGCATGCTCGATCTGACCGTGACCGAGCGCGGACATGGGGATGAGCCCCTCGAGTCCACCGAGGTCGACAAAGGCGCCGAAGTCGGCCAGGCGCGTGACGGTACCTTCACGTCGGTCGCCGACAGCGAGTGTGGCGAGCAGCTTGTCCGCCTGCTCGCGGCGCCGAGCCTCGAGGAGAGCGCGCCGACTCAAGAGCACGTTGCGACCGTTCTCGCGCACTTCTCGCACCACAAACTCGAGCGTCTTGCCGACGAGGGCAGCCGGCTCGGCAACAAAATCGACGTCGATTTGTCCGAGAGGGCAAAAGCCCCGCGCCCCGCCCACCGTGACCTCGAGGCCGCCCTTGTTCAGGCCGCTGACCACGCCTTCAATCGGCATGCCGGTCTCGCGCGCTCTTTCGAGCAAGTCGACGTCGATCTGGTCGCGGCCAATGCGGCGACGCAGCTCGATGCCGTCGTTCATGTTGATGACGTAGAGCTCGAGCTCGTCGCCAAGGGCCACCGTGAGGTCCCCCTCGGCGCTCGTCACCTCGCTGCGGTCGAGAAAGCCCTCTTGCGTTGGGCTGAGGGCGCAGAAGACGGCCTCGGCACCGATATGGATCACCTTGACGGTGACCCGGTCACCGGGGGCAAGGGAAAGAGAGTCGGGGCGCGCATACTCGGCCAACATGGCAGCGAATTCACTGTCGCCTGCGGGGGGCTTGTGCTTGGCGTTGCTCATGGCGCACGCTTATGCCGCAGGGGCGGCCGGTGCAAGCCCACGGCCACGCCCTTCGAGACGCCTTGCTACGCAAGGCTCCTCAGGGACGCGGAGAAAAGTAGTCGGCACTCAATCGGATCTGCGGTGCGCGGGGGGGCGTCGTCACTTGCGTTTGGCTGCCAAAGTGCGCAACTTGCGGCCAATGCAATCACGGGAGGACTTGTCATGACCGAGCTTTCTTCTCTTCCGTCCGCGCGCCGCCCCGTCGGGCGTACCGTGGACGTCGATGCCACCAATGCCTTTCTCTGGGGCGTCTACCGCTGGATGACGGTGGGGCTTGCTGCGACAGGAATCGTCGCCCTTTTGACCGTGAGCTCACCGGCCGTGCTGGAGGTGATCTTCGGCAATCGCATCGTCTTCTATGGGCTGCTCCTGGGCGAGCTTGCCATGGTGGTGAGCTTTAGCTCGCTCGCGCATCGGGTGTCGGGTGCCACAGCGGCGCTGATGTTCGTTGGCTACGCGGCGCTCAATGGCCTCACTTTCGCGTCGATCTTTCTCATTTACACCCACGCGTCGATCGCGCAGGTCTTCTTCATTTCGGCCGGGGCGTTTGCGGCGCTGTCGTTCTACGGGTCGGTGACGCAGCGCGACCTCAGCCCGGTCGGCCGCTTCATGTTCATGGGCCTCATCGGCCTCATCATCGCGTCGGTGGTCAATATCTTCTGGGCGAATTCGGCGCTCTACTGGGTGAGCACCTATGCGGGCGTGCTGATTTTCGCTGGCCTGACCGCATATGATACGCAAAAGCTGAAGGCCCTCTATGCCCAGCAGGGTGCAAGCGGCAATCTGGCGCTGCAAGGCGCGCTCATTCTCTATCTCGACTTCATCAATCTGTTTCTCATGCTGCTGCGCCTCTTTGGCAATCGTCGCTAGACGCGGTCGGCCTCACGCGGGTCGGCGTGCCATGATGAGGACGTTGGCGAGCGGTAGGCCGTCGGCGCTCGGCTGACGGCGGACGTCGAGTCCCTCGCCCGCAAGCACCCCCTCGAGCTCGCTCGCCGGGCGAAAGCACAGCGTTGCGCCGCGATTGAAACGAATGGCGCGACCGAGCTTCTCCTGCCAAATGTTGACCCGGGCCCACGCCCCGCCTTCGGCGTCGACGTCGCGTACGTAGAGCGTACCCCCGGGCGCGAGCGCCGTGGCGGCGCGGCGCAGCATGTCGTCTTGCGTCTCGCGCGGGTTGTAGTGCAGCCCGTCGATCATGAGCAGCGTGCCGCCGCGCGGGAATACCTGTGTGCGTGCGTCGGCGTGGATAAAACTGATGCCCGTAACGCCCAGTGCGGCGGACTCGGCACGAGCGAGCTTTTGTAGGTCCCAGTCGCTGGCGATGATTTGCAGCGTCGGCTGCACGCCCTTTAGGAGCAGGCTCGCCTGGCCGCGGCCGCAGTCAATGTCGACGAGGGGTCCCGCATGCGGCGCAAGCGCAGCCAGCTGGCGGTAGACTGGGTCGTGCTTGAGCTTGCCGCGCACGTAGCCGAGCACGAAGCGGCCCTGCTTAGCGTAGCGTTCGGCCACCGCGTGAAAGACGGCGGTCAAAGGGTCCACAGGAAGCGGATGATCGCGGCGGTAGCGGCGTGCGATGGCATACGTCGTCAAGCCCAAGACGGCGCCAATCATGGATCCAAGGAGCACCCCGCCGACGAGCCAGTGCTCGGCAAAGGTCCACGGATCGAGCGACTCCATCGACGACAGGCGAATCGGCAGCCAATGGCCGTCGAGCACGAGCGTGCCGAGCTGGAGGCTGCCAAACAGGATGAATGGCAAGAGCGGCGGGATGGAGATGTTCGCGCCGAAGTAGGTCACCGCGCGATTGACGCGAAAGAGCGTCGCGACCGCGACGCACAAGGGCAAATGAAAGCCGTAGAAAGGCGTGCTGCCGACGACGCAGCCGAGCCCAACGGCCCAGCCGAGGCGTGCCGGCGTGCTGCGCTCGGTGAGCGCGGCGACGACGAGCTGGCGAGCCCGTTGGACGATGCGTGCGTAAGAGGTCATGGTCGCGTGTTCCTCACCTGGCCCGCAGGCGCACGGCGCCGCGGTCCCAGAGGTTGAGAGCCACGTCGGCGCAGCCCACGATGTCAATCGTGAGCACGCCGTTGCCGCACAGTCCGCGCGAGCGCTGCGTACCGTCACTGGCGCCGTCGGGTGGTTGGATGCCAGGAGGATAGGGCCACGACCACGCGGTCGCCGGCATGCCATAGGACTGCACGTGGCCGCGATTGTGTACGCACGGCTGGTGCGTGTGTCCGTGCAACACCACGACGCTGTCGAAGGGCGTCAGTAGCTCGTCCACGGGCGCCTCGTCTTCGAAGGCAAAGCCCCATGGTGCGTAGTAGTCGTGCAGCGCGGTGTGTGACAGCAGCACCACAGGCTCCGTGCTCGCGTGGCCTGCGAGGTCCTCACGCAGCCAGGCGAGCTGTTCGTCACCGAGTCGGAAGGCAACGTTGACGCCGTTGTCGAGGCCCCCGGCGGTCAGGACCCGCTCCGTCGGCGTCATGCCCCGTGCCGACCAGAAGTCGGCGGCGAGAACACTGTTGAGCGCCACGAAGTGAATGCCGCCGTGGTCGAACGCGTAGCTCGCCGGCCCGAAGCGCGTCTGCCAGCTCGCGCCCAAATCGCCATACCAGTCGTGCTCGCCGGGCAACATGTGCAAAGGAACGCGTAGGTCGCCGAGAATCGAGGCGCCCAGATCGAGCTCGTCCGCGCGCCCGTGCTGGGTGAGGTCGCCGCCAAAAACGACAAAGTCCGGCGGTGTCTCGAGGGCATTGATGTCGGCGACGGCCCGGCGCAGGCGGGCTGCAAAATTGCTGTTGATGCTCTCGGCACACAGGTGCGCGTCGGTTAGATAGGCGACGCGCGTGCTCTTGACTGGCGCCGTAGCACCTGCACGGCGTGGCCGCAGATCCACCAAGCCGGTGGCCACCATCATCCCGGCGGCGGCCTTAAAGAACCCGCGTCGATCCATGGGGCGAGCATTAGGGTGGTGTGCGTGCCGGTGTCAACGCGGCGGTGTGGGAATTACTTCGCAGCGGCTTTGGGGAAATTCCCCCACCTTGTCGACGTCGCGCGTCCAGGGTGTGCGGGGGGACCGTGCTGAGCAACGAGGGTCGCGTGAGTGGCCTGGCATGGCGCTTGCGACGCGCATCACCAGCGTCGCCGAACGATGGGAGGGGCTATGCAGGTCGAACAACTGATGACTCGTGACGTCAAAGCTGCGCGCGAGCACGACACGCTTCAGGCGGCGGCGCAAATCATGTGGGATCGCAACTGCGGCTGCGTGCCAATCGTCGACGCCGACAATCGCGTCGTGGGTATCATTACGGACCGTGACATCTGTCTTGCGGCGTTCGCCCAAAGCAAGACGCTGTCGCGCATGCATGTCGGTGACAGTATGGCGCGGCGCGTCCACACCTGTCGCGTCGATGACACGCTCGCCTACGTCGAGGCACTGATGCAACAAAAGCAAGTGCGTCGGCTTCCTGTCGTCGACAGCGAGGATCAATTGGTGGGCATCATCTCGCTGCACGATCTCGCGCGTGAAGCACAGCGTGAGATGTCGTTGGCGGAAAGAGAGGTCTGCCCGGACGAGGTGGGACTCACCTTGGCCGCAGTGTCGGCGCCAGCGAGTCGTTTGCACCACGGACCCGCTATTCTTTGATCACGCGCGCCCTGAGGTGCTTCGCGATGATCAGCAGGCGGTCGGTCCAGGGTCGTGCCTCGACGAGCCCGAACGCTCGCGTGAGACCGAGATACACCGGCGCGAAGATGGCGCCGGCGAGGGTTGCGGCGACGAGCGGCGTCTGGGGGGCCACAACCCACAGCACCGCGCGCGCGAGCAGCACGGCGACAAGAGATGCAAAGAGCATGCGCCGCACGGCGCCCCCCGTCTGTGCGCGAACGCCGAGGTGTCGGCGCAACGCTCGGCCCAGCATCCACCACTCGACCCACGCCGACACGCCCGCGGCAAGCGACAACCCCACCGCGCCGAGCGCATGGCCATCCACGTGGCGGTGCTCGAGCAGCGTCATCAGATTGATGCCGAGCGCGGCGGCGAGCAGCACGCGGATGAGGGCGGTCTTTGCGGGCGTGGCCGTATCTTGCAGCGCATAGAAGGCGGAGCTGTACAAGCGCGTCGCCGTGGAGGCGATGAGTCCCAGCGAGTAGCCCGCGAGCACGAGGTAGACGAGGCGCGTGTCGCCTGCGTGAAATGAGCCACTCTGAAACAAAGCGGCAACGAGGACATCGCCGAGGACGAGAAACGCGAGCGTTGAGGGAACGACATAGAAGGCGATCTGCCGCAGCCCACCGTCCAGGCGCTCGCGCAGGGCGTCGGCGGTGCCACTGCGATTGCGCGCGAGCTCGGGCAGCTCGGCCGCTGCGACCGACATGCCGAACAGGCTGACGGGCAAGAGATACAGCCGCTGCGCGTAGCTCAGTGCGGCGACGGCCCCGGTGGCAAGGAGCGAGGCGAGGATGATATCCATCCAGCTCGAGAGCTGCACGACGCCGCGACCCAAAATGGCCGGCCCGGCGTTGGCGAGCACCTTGACCACGTGCTTGCGACTCTCACGTACGCGCAGGCTGAGCGCTGGCTCGAGCTGCAAGACGCGAGGCAATTGCACGCCAAATTGCAGCACCCCGCCAATGAGTGCTGCCCACGCGACGATGGAGAGCAGATCTCGCTGCATGACGTGGGCGCCAAAGAGCACCATGGCGATGACCATGGCGAGATTCCACAGCACCGGCGCCACGTAGGCGAGAAAGAACTGGCGATGGCTGTTGAGCACTCCGAGCGCCCATGCCGAGAGCACAAACAGGCCGGTCATCGGAAAGAAGATGCGTAGAACTTCGATGCTCAGCTCGCGCCGTTGGCCCGAAAAGCCTGGCAGCAGCACCGTGACGAGCAGCGGCGAAAACAAGATGCCGGCGAGGCCCATCAGACCGGCCAGCGCGACGAGCAGGCCGAGCACCGCCCCAGCGACTCTCCCCGCCTCCTTGTGGCGGCCCTGCTCCACGAGCTCGGCATACACCGGGATAAACGATGCGCTGAGGGTGCCCTCGCCGAGCAGATTCTGCATGACGTTGGGCACGTTGCTCGCCGCCCGAAAGACATCCGCGAAAAGTGACGTGCCGAAAAAGTGTGCGAACACCACGTCGCGTGCGAGTCCGGCGAGGCGGCTCAAGAGGATCCCGGCCGCGACCCACCGCGCCTTGCCGACAAAGCTCATCTCAGCGGCCGTCCACGACCAGCGTCGGGACTGGCTCTGCACGAGGGGCGTGCGCGATGCCGATAGCTTGCTCGGCGGCGGTGCCATAGAGGATGCGGTAGACCCCGTACGAGCTGAGCACTTTCTGCACGTACTGGCGTGTGCTCAGAAAGGGGATGGCTTCGATGAGCTCGTCGGGGGGTAGCTCGGGGTAGCGAGCCAACCATTGGCCGACGTTGCGCTCGCCGGCGTGGTAGGCGGCGGCGACTGCCTCGAGACGACCGTGGAACAGCGTCATGAGCTGCGCAAGGTAGCGCACGCCGAGCTCGATGGACACTTCCGGGCGAAAGAGGTTGCGCGCACGAAAGGGCATGGCCGCTTCGCGTGCCAGGCGCACGGCCGTCGGTGAAATCATCTGCATGAGACCACGGGCATAGCGCGGCGACACGGCGAGGGGGTTGAAATTACTTTCCTCGCGCATCACCGCGTACACGAGCTCGACCGGCACGGCGTATCGCGCGGCTGCATCGAGCACATCTGCCGCGTACGGTCGAGGATAGGCCAGCTCGATGATGACAGGATCCTCGAGCTCGTCGCGTGGAGCTTGGGCGAGGCGGCGACTCAAGACCGCTGCTCGGTAGGTGTCACCGCAGCGGCCGTACAACCATGCGGCGACGGTGCGATCGGGCTGTGACAGACGGGTCGCGGGCACAAAGCGCACGCCGCGTAGCGCCTCGCGCGTAAGGCCATGCTCAAAGAGCACGACGCTGGCCTGCATATCGCGCGGCTCGACCGATAGAGAACGGGGAGCGGCATCCGGGACAGCGTCGCGTGGCGACAACCCGGGGGCGACCCTGCAACTGGGGGACGCTTGGCGCATGAGATCGGTGCCAACGAGCGCATAGAACGAAGTGGGGGCACGCGCCACCAGCTCGCCGACGAGAGTCTCGGCCTCGTCGAGACGGTCGTGCGTGAGCGCCAGACGCGCACGCCAATAGCGCGCCGCGAGGCCGAGGGGACTGGCATCGGTGACCTCTTCGAGCCACGCGGCAACCTGCTCGGAAGCTTCACCGTTGCGGCGTGCGATCCAGGCGAGTAGCCAACGCGCCTCATCGCTGGCGCTCACCGCGGAGCGTCCGCTTCGTCGCAGGCCGTCAGCGCTCACCACATCGAGAGCGGTCGGCTCGGCGTCGGCGTGTAGGACGTCCGAAGCCAGCGCGTGGGCTCGTTCGGTGTCGCCGCGCTGGAAGGCCAGATTGGCTGCCGCGAGTGCAGCTTCCAGACCATATCCAGCGGGGGTCTCACGGGTCGCGGCGGCATACGACTCGAGTGCCTCGTCGGCGCGACCTTGCCGCGACAGGACGTCGGCGCG
>CAYHNK010000017.1:0-28023 GCA_964357695.1 uncultured Bdellovibrionales bacterium
TCCTGGTGGGTGCCGCGATCGCCCTGGCCTCCATGCCGCTGCGATCGTACGCACAGGAAGAGGCGGCCGAGCCCGCCGCGGCCGAAGCCGCACCTATCGACGAGCCCATGGGTCAACCCATGGCGGAGCCGATGGCCGAGCCCGCGCCCGAGCCTGCTGCAGCACCTGAAGCAGCACCGGCTCCCGCGCCCGCCGCGGCACCGGCCAAGAAGACCGAAGGCGTCGAAGAGATTGTCGTCACCGGCACGCGTATCGGCCGCTCTAATCTCCAGGAGTACGGCCACATCACGGTCGTCTCCAGCGAGCAGCTCGCGAGCTCTGGTGTCACCACCATCGACGAGCTCTTGCTCGACCTGCCGTCGGTGACGTTGCAGGGCATCAACAAGAACCAGAACAACGGCGGTGAGGGCCTCGCCTTCATCGACCTGCGCAACCTCGGGAGCAATCGCACCCTGGTGCTGGTCAACGGTCGTCGCTTCGTTGCGAGTGGCACGGGCGTCGGCGAAGCCGTGGACTTGAACAACATCCCCGTGCAGCTCATCGATCGCGTCGAAGTGCTGCTCGATGGCGCCTCGGCCATCTATGGCTCGGACGCCATCGGTGGTGTTGTCAACATCATCTTGAAGAACAACTTCGAAGGCATGCAGCTCGACGCCCACGGCGGCATCTCGAGCTACGGCGACGGCGAAGAGATGAGCCTTGCCGCCACCATGGGCAGCAACTTCGATCGTGGCAACCTGGTGTTCAATCTGAGCTACGTCAATCGCCAGCAGATCGCCCAGAAGGACCGCGAGTGGGCGAAGTACCCCATCGTTGATGCCGAGGTGGATCCCACCACCGGCCAAATCATCAACTACTACAACTCGAGCTACGTCGTTGAAGGACGCGTGGGCGGCACCTGGTTCCGGCCGGATGGCGCTGGTGCGAGCTTCCAGGACTTCGCGTATGGTCCTAAGGATGTCGGCTACAATTACGGTGAGGCGCAGTGGCTCATTGGCAAGCAGGAACGCTTCGCGCTGACGACCCTCGGCACCTTTGATATCTCGAAGGACATCAAGGCGTACATGGAAGGCACGTTCACGCACCGGCACAGCCGTCAACGCCTCGCTTCGCAGCCCCTCGGCGGCGCCAACACCACGTACCCCGGGTTCTATATCCCCGTGACTAACCCCTACATCCCCGCCGACTATCGCGCGACCCTCGATCCGTCGACCACGTCGCTCGGTATGCGGCGCCGCATGCCGGAAGTTGGCAACCGCAAGTATGACAACTACAACGAGACCTTCCGTATCGTCACCGGCGTGAAGGGCGACGTCATGGAAGACTACCACTGGGATCTCTTCCTCAACTACGGCTTGAACCGCCAGAACCATGAAATCAGTAACTCCATCAACCTGACGCGGGCACTTGAGACGGTGGACCCACAGTTGTGCGCGCTCAACGCCGCCCGTGGCTGTGTGGTCGGTAACTATTTCGGTGCTGGCGCCGTGCAGCCGGAAGTCGCGGACTACATGCGTTACACCGACGTGCAGACGAGTGGCTACCAGCACGTGAGCGGCGGCGCCACCGTCACCGGTGACATCGTCGAGCTGCCGGCTGGCGAGCTCGGTTTCGCCGCCGGCGTCGAGCATCGTGACGAGCAGGGCTTTACTCGCCCGAGCAGCGTCGTTGTCGAAGGCGACTCGGCAGGCAACGGCCTGGATCCGACAAAGGGCGGCTACTACGTCACCGAGGCATTTGGCGAGCTCAGCGTGCCGCTCCTCAAGGGTGTGCTCGGCGCCGAGGATGTGACCCTCGACCTCGCCGCGCGCTACTCGGACTACAACACCTTTGGTAGCGATACGACCTACCGCGTTGGTCTCAGCTATGCGCCCGTGCCGGACATCCGTGTGCGCGGTGTACTCTCGAGCGCCTTCCGTGCACCGGCGATTAGTGACCTGTACGGTGGTGCTGCGGACTCATACGAGACCTTGAGCGACCCCTGCAGCAACTGGGACGCAGCCGGAGCCGATCCTGTGGTAGCAGCAAACTGTCAGGCGCAGGGCGTGTTGCCTGGCTACACGCAGGCGGCAACGACGGGCTCGCAGATCCGCACGAACATCGGCGGCAGCCCAGACCTCCAGGAGGAGCGGGCACAGATTATTACCGCTGGCGTCGTCGTGACGCCAACCATGGTCGAGGGGCTGTCTTTGACCTTCGATTACTACAACATCACGGTGGACGATGCGATTGATGCGACGCCGCGCCAGTACATCCTCAATCAGTGCTACAACACCCCCGGGCTCGCCTCGCCGTACTGCGCGCGCATTCAGCGCGGTCTCCAGGGCGAAGTGGCAAATCTGCAAGCGACGCTCGAGAACATCGGTCAGCTGAAGACCGAGGGCTTCGACATGACGGCCAACTACCGCTTCGACTTGGGTCTCGTCGGCCTCGAAGGCATCGGCCGCCTGGACATCGGTTGGCAGGGCAACTACCTGCGCAAGTACGACCAAGAGATCGCAGGCGAGGCCGAGCAGTTCGCCGGCTTCTGGCAGACGAACTACGGCACCTTTGCCAAGTGGCGTTGGATTCAGCCGCTCACCTTTTCGCGTGAGGACTGGTCGGTTACGAGCTCGGTGCGTTACATCGGTGCTGCGGACTACTACCTGGCGGAAGACTACTGGCCAGACTCTTACAAGAAGGTCGACGCGGTCACCTACTGGGATCTGTCGGCCCGCTACAATATGGACGACTGGACGATCATCGCCGGCGTCAACAACGTGCTGAACACGGACCCGCCCTTCATTCTCGAAGGTGGTCAGAATGCGGATCCGGCCAGCTACGACTTCGTAGGTACGTACTTCTTCACGAACGTGAGCTACAAGTTCTAGCTAGCTGACGAGCCAAAGGCTTAACCTTGCGGGCGCGGTGGCCGGAGACGGTTGCCGCGCCCGTTTTGTTTGACATCAATATGGTATGATATTAAAATAATACCATGCCTGGATTGAACGTTCGGGATTTGTCGCCAGCCACGCTGCAAGCGCTCAAGCGCCGGGCACGAGCGCACCACCGATCGGTACAAGGGGAGGTGCACGCCATCCTCGAGGAAGCCGCACGGAATGCCCCGCCCGAAGGCGGATACGGGCCCATCGCGTTACGCTTCGCCAGCGTAGGGGGGGAGAGCGCGTGGACGCGCGAGGAGATGTACGACGACAATGGCCGCTGAGCAGCTCTTTTGCGACACGAACGTGCTGCTCAGTGCCATCGACCGGCGCCGGACGTTGCACGCTCAGGCGCTCCATGTTCTCAACGTGCTACCGAATCAGGGTGTCGCGCTTTGCGTCAGTGGCCAGGTCCTACGTGAGCTTGTCGTCGTCTGCACGCGCCCCATCGAGGCGAACGGCCTTGGCATGCCACTCGGCAGCGCGCTCGAAAACGTTGTCGCGATCAGCGGGCGTTGCCGACTACTCGAGGAAACGCGCGTGGTGCACGAGAAGCTGATTGAGCTACTGCGTGCGCACGATGTGCTCGGCAAGCAGGCCCACGATGCGAACGTCGTGGCGACGATGCTCACGCACGGCGTGCGGGATCTCGTGACGGCAAATGTCGGCGATTTTGCGCGGTACGCCGGGATTGGGGTGGTCGACCTTGCGGCTGTGGAGACGGTTGCCGGCTGACGCGCCGGTTTCGTTTGGCGTGTACCGCGCGCCGCGTAGATGGCGGCGCAGCGGCGGGGAGCGGGTCTCGCGACGCAACGCGTGATCAGCAGCTCAAGTCTTGGCAGTCTGCAGTGCAGGCGTAATCCGTCTCGTCGGTCGGCCGGTCGATGCAGCAGCCACTTCGGCAGGCGCTGGCGCAAACACAGTAACCAGACTCACACTCGCTGTTCTTGTCGCAGGCCTCACCGTTCTTCTGTTTGCCGCAACCTACGAACACGACAGCGAGGCAGGCGAAGGCGATGCTAAGTGATTGACGACGCATGCGTGTCTCCGTCCCTTCCGACCACACGAAGGGCTACGGGTCTATCACCCAGATGTACTCGGCAGCGGCATCAGCAGTGAGCTGAGGCCCGTCGGGAAAGGTGATGTCGCCCGCAAAGCGCCCTACTGCGAAGATGCGTCCCGTATTGCGGCTGATATCCAGGGCTGCCGGGACGCAAGTGCCAGAGCAAGCGGCGCCAAGTGACCAGACGGGCAATCCGTCAGTGCCGCCGAAGCTCGCGACGACGATTTCCGGGCCGACGTTCACGACATAGTGCGTAGTCGTAAGATATATTCTGGCTCCGTCTGCGCTGACAACGAGGTCAGCGACCGAGTCGAATCCTCCAGCCCGCGCCCAAAGGTTGCTCAAACCATCGTCATAGGCAGCGATGAAACCGCCGCCACCGACACTTGGGTCGATGACGAACGGGCTGCCATCGCTGCGTCCAATGTCCGCCGAGCCGCCGATCGAGCCTGCGACGTAGATCGTCGCGCTTGCGCTGCCCGGCGCCACGGCGACCGCATCGATTGACGCGAAGTCTGTGTTGCCGACGACGAGCACGTGCTGAAGGGTGCCATCGCTGGCGTAGCGGGCGACGAGGCCGTCGTAGCTCCCGAGTGACGTGTAGTCGGTGCCCTCGATTGTCAGCGTGCCCTGGAACTGCCCGCTGACGCTGACGGCGCTGCCGTTGGTGGCGACTCCGGTGAGCGCGACGAAGCTGCCAGGCATGTCGGCACTTGGGATGATGAGTCGCACCCATTCGGCGCTGCCGTCGCTGACGAGGATTGACAGCAAGAAGCCGCTGCCCGCTGATGCGTCGGTTGTGCTGCCGCCAAAAACATAGTCACCCTCGATCGACCCGGATACAACAACGTTCGCAGCGTCGGCCGCAACCTGCCTGACGGTGACTGACCCGAACGTTACTGCCGTGAACTGCTTCACCCAGACGGCGTCTCCATTTGGGTGGTAGCGGGCCACAAAGAGCACGAGGCCGGTGTTCGTGCTCGTGTACACGTCTGCATCGAAAACCATCTGCTGCGAGAAGGCGCCCGCCACAATGACGTCATCATTCGACAGCGTCGCAACGCTAGCAAGCGAGCTGTAGCCGACGCTGCTCGCATCAAACAGGAAGGAGGCTAAGGTGGAGCCGTCGGCGGCTAGCTGTAGGTGATCGATGGAGCCACCCGGGTCATAGCCGTCGGAAGCGTCGTGATCCATGACACGCGCGACGTACGAGCTGCTTCCGGTGCTATTGGCGGCAACGTCGTAAACCTCATTGCCGGAATTGCCGGTGCCATAGACGAAGGCCCCATGGGTCACCGGCCCGCACGCGCTGTCCACACAATACTGGCCCGCAAGGCACGCCTCGTAACAGCCGCCGCAGTGGGTGGGCGTGCGGGTCGTATCGATGCACGCACCGCCACACTGCACGAGCGGTAACGCGCAGCTCAACGTTTCGACACACTGTGCAATCGCCACCTCGCAGTGGAACCCGTCGGCGCAGTCGGCCGGCTGCGTACATTTGTACGGGCCATTGGCGTGACTCGGGAAGTTGAGCAGACAGCCGCCAAAAAGCAGCAGCCCAGTGCCAAGGGTGAGCGTTCGCGCCGCGGTTCGTTGTTGTCGGTTCATTGGATCAATTCCCTCTACCAATTGAGCCAAAGCGTTGCGCCGATGCCCGTCGGCGACACCACGGGAGCGATGGCAGCCTTGTTCTTGTTGCGATCGGCTTGCACGATGATGAGGGCAGTGGCCGCGCTTGCTCCAGCAAGGCCGAAGGAGAGATTCGCAAGTAGCTTGGCTCTTTCACCCGTATTGATGGCTGCCTGTCCGCCGACATAGTCCGCATCGGTGGCATGACCGTACTCGCGCTGTGCCTTGCTGCCGAACAAAACGCCCACGGCAGTGAGCCCGACGGCAACGATGCCGAGACCCTTCGCCAGGCGAGAGAAGCGACGACTCCCAGGCTGGGCCGCGGTGGCTCCAATCTGGGATTCGGGTGACGCGGGCACCGGCGTGCGTGCCGCGCGAGGCTTCGCCACGCGGCTCGGCGATGGTGGTGCTGGCCGCGCTGTCGCCTTCGCGACGGTATGTGGGGCCGCAGGCGTGGGTGAGGGCGTGGGCGTGACTGTGACCGCGGCCGGGAGTGGGGCCGGTTCGGCATTGGCGAAGAGCGTGTGTACCGATGCGCGGATGCTGCCAAGGAGGTTGTCCATCTCCCCTTTGACCGACTCGTAGACGCGCGCTTGCGTTTCGACCTTCTGGATGTCGATGAGCTTGATGTTGACGACATAGGTCGAGCCGAGGAGCCCGATGTGGCTCACGACGATCTTCTCAACACCGAGGGCGCCGCCGATCTCGGCGATGCACGCTGCGTCGTTGCAGCCGAGCAGGTCCTTCTGCTTCTCAAAGCCCAGCATCGCCTGCACGTCGCTTCCTGCGACCACACGAAAGCGACCAAGCCGGTCTATTTCGACAGTCAACACCTCCGTCAGAAGCGGCGCAGACGCAGGATCGATGCCGCTTGTCTGCACGCCGAGGACGGCAACTCGTGGCTTCGAAGCGTGCGCAATAGGCGCGCTGAGCGCGAGTACGGTCACTGGAAGAATGAGGATTTGTCGCATTGTGCGCTCCGAGGCAGAAGACACGTGAATGAAGATCCCCGTGTCCCTCAGAAGAAACGAATGGGTCAAGGCAAGAAAGCGTCGGCGATCCCTTTTGACACCCGCCGCTAGCGCGCCGGCGAATCGGATGCCGGGGAAAGCCACAGACCACTGAGGTCGATCTCGATCACATCGAACGGCTCGGCCCGCACGCGGTCGAACGGGTCCCCATGTCACTAGCAAGGTGGGACGCGGCGAATCTGCGCGGTAGATGGCGGGCGACTCAGCGCGCGAAGTCCCGTGCGATCAAGTTGTCGATGAGGTCACGCTGCGCGGCATCGACAGGCGTCGAGGCGAGGCGTTCTTCGAGCACCGCGCGATCGAGTAGTCCGAAGCGTACGGCGTCCTTGATGTAGCGGCGATCCTTGGGGCGATTGGCGACGTACTTACTGATGACGAGGTCGTGCAGCTCCAAGCACCAGCCGGTCGTCCCACGCGTGTTGTCGTTGCGAACCGCGGCGAGCCCTCACCGATGGTCCCGTCGATGAGGTCCGCACGCTCGGGAAAGTTCTTGGGGTAGAGGTCGGCCTCCATCGACACCAGGAGCTCGGCGGGAGGCTCGCGCGGGAGGGCGACGCGGGCGCGGGCTTTCGCGATCAGGTTTCGGTCATCGGCGAGGCGCGATGCGACCACGCGGTGATAGGCAAGGGCGCGTAGCTCCGCGAGACGATGCCTGTTGATGGTCGAAGTCATGCGCTCCTCGATGCAGGGAGTATAGGCCCGAACGAGCGTTGGCGCTATCGTGCTCCCTTGCTAGATTCACAGTGAGGTGTAGTAACGTGCGCGTGACGGCACAGCGACGTGCTATTGGTTCGCTGCTCGGCGCAGCGCTTGCGGTGCTCGGCACGAGTGCCTGTGGTGCCTTTCGCTCTGCGTACGCGCCGGACGAGCTGCGCGCCTACGTGCATCGCCTGGCACCGGAGATTGCCGCCGAGGATGTCGCTGTGCCTTACGAGGTTACCGCCGAGCAGGTGGCCCGCGCGCAGAACCTACTTCATTTCCAGGGTCCGTCGTCAGCGCGCGCGCTGGCGCTCATCGACGGCATGTTTAGCGCCAACGGTTTCAATTTGCGCTACGCGCCGGTCGTGACCACCGTGGCGCGCGATACGATTGACCAGGGTTACGGCAATTGCATGTCGCTGGCGGCGGTGTTCGTCGGTCTCGCGCGGGGGGTCGGTTTGCGCGCCTACTTCATGGATGCCTCGGACCGCATTGTCGAGCTGCAGCGGGAGGCGGAGGCCATCGTCAAATCCGGGCACATCACCGCCGTCGTCGCGACCGAAAAGGGGCTCGAAGCGTTGGACTTTGACCGGCGTCTTGCGGGCTATCGCACCATGCAGGTGCTCGACGACGTCGAGGCGCTCGCGCACTACCACAACAACCGCGGCTACGAGCTCATGTTCGATGCCGAGCGGCACGGTCAACCCATCGACTGGGTCGATGTGGCGCACGAATTCTTCATGGCCACGAAAGTGTCGCCGCACTTTGTGCGGGCAGAAAACAACCTCGGCATTGCGGCGATGCGCCTGGGCAAGCCGGACGAGGCTGAGCAGCACTACCTGGTGGCCATCCGCGAGGATCCGGAGTTCTCGACGCCGTATAACAACCTCGGCATTCTTTACCTGCACCGCGGCGAGGTCGAGAAAGCACGCGCCGCTTTTGCCACGGCCGTGCGCCTCGACCCCGAGAATCCGTACGTGCGCGAGAACCAGGCGCTGGCGCTCGCGGCGAGCGATATCGACAACCCGCAAGCGAGCGCGCCGCCGACCCTCGAGTCCGTGGCGCCGTGTCCCTGCGACGTCAAGCCGGGGAAATACGTGCGCAAGGCCGACAAGAAGAGTCTGTACCCGCAGCCCGCGCCAGGCGCGCCGCAGCCCCGCACGCGTGGGCCTTGATGACCAGATGCTTGGTCAAGTGACGAGACTCAGAACCGCGGCTGTGCGAAGGCAAACGGAAAGCTGACTCGCGCCGCGCCGCCCGTTGGGCGCGGGAAGATCCAACGGTTGACCGCGTCGCGCATGCAAGCGGCGAGCTGCGGCGAGCCGACGCTGTCGTAGAGCAGGCGCACGCCGCCGACAACACCATGTGTGTCGACCACCCATTCGAGCTCGATCCGTCCGCGCAAGCCGGGGGTGGCGCGCAGGGCGGCGCTGTAGCAGCGACCGATGTCGTGGGCGCGGCGATTGACGACCCGTTTGACGGCCCCGAGATCGAGGCGGCCGGGCGGGGTGACGCTGGCGTTGCGGCTCTCTTTTTGCACCACGTCGCCCGGATCGTCGGTGTCATCGCGGAGCATCGACTCACCGCCTGCAAGTGTCGGTGCGGCGCGCGCATCGATGTGCACCTCGGGCACGTGCTGCAGCAAGCCGAGTACCTTGAAGTCCGCGACGGAGACGCTCGGCGGTGGCGCGCCGGTCGCGGGTCGCGGCTTTGCGGTGTCCGCGCGACGTGCATGCTGACTGGCGCGGCGCGGGGAAGGGGCACGCACCACCCGTGTGGGCGCAAGCGGAATGGGCTCCGGTGCCGTTACGGGCCCCGATTCGGGCGCGGGTGCGAGCGACACCTCGACGAAACGCTCGGTATCTCGCAGTGCCAGCGCTTCGGGGGGTAGCGGCAACTGCGCCGGTGTGGCGATGACGACGATATGAGACAGCAGCGACGTCACGAGTGCCGCCGTCAGGAGCGGCCGCGGCCGGCGGCGCATCCACGGCACCCCCCGGGCGGGCGGCGGTGGCGCGAGCACACTGCGCACGAGCGCTGTGAACCGGCCATAGGTCACCTGCACCTGCTCGCCGAGGGCCGCGTCGCAGCTGAGCACGTGACCGCGCCGATGGATGGCGGCCGCGGCCTTGCCTCGGTGTGAGAGACGCCAACGCGGGTCGGTGGGGACCTCGACGCGATAGAGTCCGTGGCGCACGTAAGTCACCATCGGAAAGCGCGTGCGGGTGGGCGTCACCCACAACCATTCGAGATCCCGCGGGGAGCCACCCCACCAGTACGCCTGGTCGGGCGACAGCAGCGCGACGTCGTAGAGTCGCCCATCGCGCGAGACGACCACTTCGATGGCTCGATCTGCGCGGCCGGTGACATCGATCGGCGCCGCCCCACCGTCCTCGTGCACGCCAAGCGGCGCAGGCAGCCCGGGATCGACGTCCTCGTCGGGCTCGTCGTCGTCCTCATTCTGCGGGACCGCCGGCTTTGGGGCCACTGGCTGCGGGTGCGGTGAGCGGTGCGCGACGGTCTCTGCCAGCGTGCGCATGCTCGTCACCTCGCGCGTCTCGGGCGCCTCGAGCTCGAGCCAGCCTGCCGAGAGCTCCGGCTCCATCGGCGCGGCTGTTGGGGCCGTGGTATCCGCGTGCGCCACCGCGGGACGCACGCGCATCTCGAAGCTTGCGATGCGCACGACGTCGCGCGGGGTGAGCGCCGCACGGGTCTGCCGCACGCCATTGACGATGACGCCGTTTCTGCTCCCGGCGTCCTCGATGAGCACGCCGGTGTCATCAAAGCGCAGCCGCGCATGCAAGCGCGACACACTACCGATATCGAGGCAGATGTCGGCGTGCGCGTCGCGACCGATGCTTGCCGGGGAGTGCGTCAGCACTTTGCGCAAGTAGGGTTGCCCGCCACGGCGGATGCGCACTTCGAGGGCTGCGTGCCTCCGGATCGGATCGGTCGTCTCCGTCACGGGGCCAGCGTATCGAGCGTGACCGCTGCAAGGCAACAGCGTGGCGATTTGGCCCCCCCACCTTTTCTGCTAAGGTCCGCGCTGCCATGGCTCGACGACTACTGCTTGCTGCTGCTTTGCTCGCCTCGGCGTGCTCGTTTCGCTCGTCACGGTTCCCGCCGGCTGTGGTGCCGCGGTTTCCGGCCGCGAGTGACTGGCCAGATGCCGGCGCAGCCGTGACCGACGAGGAGGCCGTGCTCACCTACCGGGTCGTCGAGCGCGGTGAGCGCTCGCAGCTCGAGGCCGTGCTGACCCATCGCCGTCGCATCAAGGTGCTCGACGCCAAAGGAATCGAAGCGGCACGGGTCGAGCTGGACGTGGACGGCTATTCGAAGGTCAGCGAGATCGAGGCACGCTCGGTGAGTCCCGCGGGGCAAATCACCTGGATGCCGACCACCGCGATCACGTCGGTGCCGCGTGTGCGCGGGGATGGGCCGCAGAGCCCACTGCAGCGGCTGCGATTTACCATCCCTGACGTCAAGGTCGGTGGGCTCATCGAGTATCGCTACGAGCGTGTGTATGCCGACGTGGATTTTGTGCCGACGTGGGTTTTTGGCGCGACGCTTCCAGTATTGCGCTCGGAGCTCGCCGTGATCGTCCCCACCGGCGTGACCGTCGACTATCGCCAGGGCTCTGGGCCGCGACTCATCGAAGCGGCGCCGCTTCGTCGTGAGCTCGATGACGGCAGTCAGCGCCTCGTCTTTGTGCAGCAAAATCTTCCCGCATGGTATCCCGAGCCGGCGATGCCGCACCTCGCGCGCATCGCGCCGTGGGTGGTCGTGGTGGTGACCGAATACCAGCTCGACGGCGTGCGCCACACGATGCGTAGCTGGGACGATGTCGCGAGTCGCCTGCGGGCCCTGGCTGCGAAAGTGGGCGGCGAGGTCGGCGATGGCTCGCCCGAGGAGATCTTCCGCACGACGCGCGACACCCTGCGCCCGGCAGGTATCGACGGCCTCGGTGTGCTCGCACCACTGTCTGCGAACGCGCTGCACCGGGGCGCACCGGCTTGCAGTCGCGATGCCGCCGTGCTGCTCGAGCGGGTGCTCATGGGCACGGACGCCAAGGCGTACCCTGCGTTTGTCTCCTCCCCGATGGGGCCGCCTCTTGTCGAGGGGCTACCGGGTCTCTATCCGTTCGTGCGCGCGGTGGTGGCGGTGGACGTCTCCGAGCAGGTGGCCTCGGACCCGTCGTGTCGCGAGGATCCCATCAGTCGCGGGCTCTTGTGTAGCGTGCCTGCCGACAGCTTCGCGTTCCTCGACCCCTCATGCCAGGGTTGTCGTTACGGCGAGCTGCCCACCGAGCTCACCGGCGGTCGCGCGCTCGTGCTGGTCGGCGAAGACAACCGCTGGGTGCGCGTCCCCGAGGATCCCCCGGAGCGCAATCGGGGCATGTCGCAGTACAAGCTGCGGCTCGATGTGGATGGCAGTCTCACGGGGGCGATGAGCGCGGACCTGAGCGGGGCGCTGGCCCGACGCGCGCGGGTGGCACTGCGCGAGGCGTCGGAGGGAACGGCGCGCGACGCCGCGCTCAACGAGCAGCTCATCGGCAAACGCAAGTCGCCGCGGCTCACCGAGCCGAGCTACGTGGCGCTCGATGACGTCGATGAGGCACTCGCCATCCGTGCGAAGGTCGAGGGCCAGCTCGAAGAGGTCGCTTATGAGCGCTATCTCTTGCGTGTGGTCGATCTCGTCGGCCCCTCGTTGCCGGGCCGCTGGCGGCGCGTGCGCAACTTTCCCGCGGTGCTCGATGCCCCCGCCTGGGCGGAGACCGCCGTGTCGTTCGTGTTGCCGCCGGGCTACGATGCCGACGTGCGCCCGGTGACCAAAATCGTCGAGCCCTACGGTGAATATGCCGCTGGCTTTGAGCGCCGCGGGCGCACGCTCCATTTCTCACGTCGTCTGGTGCTCAAACAGCAGGTGATTGCCGTCGAACAGTGGCCCGGGTTTCGCAAGTTTCTCGACCGCATCGAGGAGCTCGAGAGTGCCGGCATGAGCGTCTGGCTCAACCAAGGCTTGCCTTAGGCCAGCGGCGAAAGGCGTGGCGGCGGGCATGGGCATGGGTCGCGCGGCTGTGCTAGAGTCTACGCCATGAGTCTCGCACGTGCTTTGCTGAGTCTCGCCGTGGTCGCCTGCGTGCTCGTCGGCAGCAGCTCCGACGCAGCGGCACGCGCGCGGCGTGGCAAGCTCAAGATCGTCTGTAACCTCGATGGCGCGGAAGTCCTCGTCGACGGGACGGTGGTGGCGACGACGCCGATGCGTGACACGCAAGTGGCCGCGGGTAAGCGCAGCGTCAAGGTGCGCAAGCTCGGCTATCTCACCTTCGTCGACACGGTGAATATCCGCAGTGGCGTGACCGAGAAGCTGAAGGTGGATCTGTTGCCAACCGCGGGCGTGCTGCGGGTGAGCAGCAATGTGCCGCGCTCGACGGTGACCGTCGACGGGCAGCGTGCGGGTGATGCGCCGCTCGCCTACGAGCTGAAGGTGGGCGCGCGCGTCGTCGCCGTCAGTGCGCCCGGCTACCAACCCTACAGTCAGAAGATCCGCAGCGAGGCCGGACAGGTGTACGTCCTCGATATCAAGCTGACGCGCGAGGGTGCGGCGCCGTCCCTCGATCTCGCCGCAATACCGGCAGACGAGCTAACGTTGGTTGCGCCAGAAGGCGATGGCGGCCTGTCGCTTGAGCCGCTCACCGGCATCCCCGCCGAGGGTGCGGACGCTGGCGGTGCGCTCCCTGGGCTCGAGGATCTGCCGGCAGAAGAGATTGCCATGGGCTCGGACGCGGCGTTTTCCGCCGTGACTCCGGGCGTCTCGGCGACGCTGCGGCCGGTCAAGCCCTGGTACCAGCAGTGGTGGACCTGGACAGCGGTCGGCGCCGTCGTCATCGCCGGTGTGGCGACCGCGACGGTGCTCTCCGGCGGTGGTGAGGGGACGGGGACGCAGGCAGATGGTCAGTTTCCGCTCGACGGCGACTATCCCCGCGAGCCGCGCGCGCACATGCTGTTGCTCGGGTTCTAACAGGTCTTTACTTCGAGCGAGCGCTTTGCTAAACGCGCTTCGCGCGAGCCAAGATAGCTCAGCTGGTAGAGCAGCTGATTCGTAATCAGCAGGTCCGGGGTTCGAATCCCCGTCTTGGCTCCATCATCTTCCCCAGCGATATTCGACGCCGGCGTAGGCCTGGAAGTCAGTGTAGTCCCAGTCGATCTCGTAGTTGCTGTTGGCGAGCGTATAGTCGGGATAGTTGGTCTCGCGCCAGCGCAGCGCGGCGCGGCCGATGGCATCGAGCTCGCTCGTGATGGGCCAGCGGCCATCCAGGGTTGCTTCGGCCCGCTTGTCCACGCGCCGGGAGCCGTTGTCGTCGAGCGGGTCGTGATTCCCGGCGTTGGGGTCGTAGCTGTCGGGGCCATATCTCAGCACGTGCAGCGCCACGCTCGCTTCGAACGATGCCTGGTTGGGCAGGCGATATTCGGCCGACAGCGAGGGCTCGTGGCAGACATATGAGTAGTAGCCCTGGAACGTGTCGCTGGAGACCTCCACGGCGTATCCGGCGCCAAGCCGCAGTGTGTCGGGAATAAGCCAGCTACTGAAAGCCACGCCCGGCTGCATGATGTTGAAGGCGAGCGGCGGGTTGGCTGGAAGGCCGCCCGGCCCGGCATGGGTCGCGCCCGTGAGCGCATCGCGGGCGAAGGCGGAGTCGTAGCCTTTGCGTGTGAGGTCGAGGGTGCCGGTGGCGCGCCATCCTTCTCCGATGTGGCGCCACCCGAGCTGCATTTGGTGGCGCGTGTAGTCGCTCGGCACGAGGTGCGCCGGATCGTTGGCCGCGTCGTAGCTGTCGCTCGTGGCGTAGTCGGCGTCGTTGATCTCGTAGCGGACCCAGGCCCACTGCTTGCGGGCGAGATGCGCCTTGACGCCGAAGCCGACGACCCAGTCGAAGTGGCTGAGTCGGTCGGAGGAGAGAGCTTGCGGATGGCCGCTGCCATCGAGCACAGGATCGCCGTTGCCGTTGAGCACTGTGTCGTAGGGATCGGGCCAGCCCGGCCGGTACGCAAAGCGCAGACCGCCCACGGCCTGTAGATCGAGACGTCGACCCACCTCGTACGAGACCTGCGGCATGAGCTCACCGTAGGTCTCTGAGAGTGCGGCGCCGAAGGTCTGCCGGTGCCGCAGGGTCGCTGGCGCTTCGAGGTCGAGGTCATGGCGTCGATAACGCACCTTGCCCGACGCTTGCGTCGTCAACGCGACGCCGCCGTCGGGACGGATCTCGTAGCCGCTAAAGCCACCGGCGAGCGCCGCGACGCGCGCCGACAGGGTGAGCGCTGGCGCGGGCGGCGTCGGGCTCGCTGGAGCTACAGATTGCGTCGTCTTCTCCGCCTTCTTGCGCTTGCTCTTGCGCGCAGCCTTGTCGGGCTTTGTCTCGGGGGCGCCTTCATCGACGGAGGACGCGCGGATCTCCTCGGCGGCTCGTGCCGCACTAGGGGGTACGAGCACGGCCAAAGCGACCGCGGCAACAGCAGCGTGCATAAGCATCCTGCGCTTCATAGCTAGCAGCCTCCATTCGCGAGGTAGGTTTCGGCCAGGGGAACTTCCGGGCTCGCACTGTCAAAGGCCTGCAACGCGGCGAGCGTGCTCGCGGCCGTCGTGCAGTCGCCCTGATCCACGTAGATGCGCACCTCGTGGTAGTACGCGTTGTCGATGTATTGACTCGTGGGATAGGTCGAGATGACCGCGTCGAAGTCGGTGAGCGCGGTCGCGAGGTCGCCGAGATCGTAGTCACAGCGGCCGATATAGTACTGGGCGTTGTCCCGATAGCCGCTCGTCGGATACTCCGCGAGGAGCGCCGCGAGGGCGTTGCGCGCGAGGTTGTAATCGCTCGGCGCGCCGCTTACTGCGGCAGTTTCGAAGTACGACCGGCCGACGTAGTACTGCGACGCGTCGGCGTAGATCGACGCCGAAAAGTCCGTGACGACGGACTGGAAGATGGGGATCGCCAGGGCGTAGCTCTGCTGGGCGAAATCGCAGCGGGCTTTGTAGTAGCGCGCGTTGTCGATGAACGGGCTCGCGGGGTAGAGAGGCTCGACCTGCGCCAGCTCGGTGCGGGCGGTTGCGTAGTCAGCGAGCTCGTAGTCGCAGCGACCGAGAAAGTACTGCGCGTTGTCGGCGAACAGCCCCGCAGGATCATGCGTGAGCACCTCGGCAAAGTGTGCTCGCGCAGCGCCGTACGCGGTCGCGGCGACCATCGGGTCGACGGCAACGCTGGCAAGGCGAAAGTGCGCGCGCGCAGCATAGTAGTGCGCGTTGTCGGCGTACAGCGACGCCGGGTGGTCGCTCAGCATGCGCTCGAGCACGGTGACCGCGCCCGCATCGTCGCCAAACTCGTAGCGACAGCGCCCCGCGAGATAGCCGGCGTTGTCGTGTCGGTCGGAGCCGGGATACGTCGCGAGCAGCTCGTCAAATTTGACCTGCGCACCGGCGTAGTCCGCGGCGTTGTAGAGCGCGAGAGCGTCCTGAAAGAGCTGCTCCGCGGTGGTGGCTGCGGCGCCCGAGCTGCCATCGCCAGCGTTGCTGCCGCCCGCCAGTGGGCTCTTCTTGGCGCCGCACGAGCTGCTCGCGACGGCGAGGGTGGCGAAACTGAGCACGAGCACAAAGCGCTGCGCTGAATTGACAATCACTTGCACGACCCATCTCCTCTTTCTGCGTATCGGGTTGCGAGAACGTCTCAAGGCCGCAGCCGGGTGGCGGCAGCCGATGAAGGGGCACACTGGCGAAGGAGCTGTTGCGCGGCGCTGTCGGTCGCGCGGCCGACGAGCGCATGCTTCGCCTCCCTGGCGCACCCCGGCAAATCTCCAAGTGCGAGACACACATGGGCGAGCGACAGGCGTGCCTCCATGTCCGCCGGCGCCAAGTCGAGCAAGGTTTCGTAGGCCGTCCGCGCCAACGCGTGGTGTCCGAGATCCGACTCGATGCGGGCGACGCGTCGCAGCGAGGCGATGTGCTCGCCATCCACGGCGAGACCGGCGCGTAAAGCGGCCAGGGCCTCCTCGGTCCTTCCGCGGCGCTCGAGCGCGAGGCCGAGGTTGTAGTGCGCGGCGACGTAGCGAGGCGAAATCTCAAGGAGCTTGCGGTAGGTGGTGATGGCCTCGTCGAGCTGGTCCGCACGGGCGAAGGTCACGCCGAGGTTCAGCCAGGCCTCGCTGTAGCTCGGCCGGGCGGTGACGGCACCACGCAGGGCAGTGACTGCCTCGCCGTAGCGCTTGTCGCGCATGTACATGCGCCCGAGGTTCATCCACGCGGGGGCGTAGCTCGGGTGCTCGGTCACGAGGGCGCGCAGTGTCGCCTCCGCGGCGGCAGCTTGTCCGTTCGCGGCGAGGGCGAGGGCGAGGTTGTTGCGCGCGACGTCGTAGCCGGGCTGAAGCGCAACGGCTTGCTGATAGGCGCTGATCGCGCGGTCGAGGTGCCCCGCGTCGCGCTCGAGCAAGCCGAGGTTGTTGAGGGCCTCGGGGTACTTGCCCCCCGCGAGCTCGATGGCTCGGTGATAGGCGGCGCGTCCGTCGTCGATGCGGCCGTCGCGCGCGGCGACGAGCCCCGCGAGGAAATGATGCTCGCTGTTGTTCGGCTGCTGTGCCAGCAGCTGCGTCGCGTGACCGGAGGCTTCGGCGTAGTCGCGCTCCTTCAACGCCAGGCGTAGCAAACGGCGCCGCGCGTAGATGTAGCTCGGATCGAGATGCAGCGCGTGCTCGTACGCCGCCCGGGCCTCGTGTGACTGCCCACTCTGCTCATAGGCCCGCCCGAGCGCGCTGTGTAGCGCGGCCAAGTCCGGCGCCAGCTCCAACGCTTTGGTCAACGACGAAACGGCGTGGCGCACATCGTCGCGTGTTCCCGCGTGCAGATACGCGCGCGCGATGGCGAGGCGCAGCTCGACCTCGGCCGGTGCCCACTCGATGGCCCGAGCAAAGGCTTCCGTGGCCTGCGGGCGCTTGCCTGCATCGAGGTACACGCGCCCGAGGGCGACGAGCGTTCTGGCGCGGGTCTCGTTGCTGCCAAAACGGACCGCCTGTTCGAGCAGCGCGAGGGCTTCGTCGACCGCGCCGCGGCGGCGCAGGAGGTCGGAAAGGGCGACCTGTGCGTCGAGGTGAGCAGGTGAGTGCGCGAGTGTCTGTCGCAAGATGGCTTCCGCCGTCGCGGCGTCACCGAGGCGTCGATGTGCACGCGCGAGAGTGACCGCAATGCGCGGCTCGTCGGGGGCGAGAGTCAGCGCGCGGGCAAGCTCCTCCTTGGCCTCGTTGAGCCTGTCGCTGGCGAGCAGCCAGTAGCCGAGCTCCGCGTGCAGGCTGGCATTTTCAGGCTGCACGGCAATTTCCTGTCGGTACAAAGGCTCCGCCGTGGCAAGATCGCCGCGTCGCGCCGCCTCGCGGGCATGCGTGTGCACCGCGCTCACGGCCGCGGCATTGGGCATGAGCCCCGCGTCCGTGTCGTTGTCGAGGTCGTCCGCTTCATCCTGGCCCTGGGCGAGCGCGGGCGAGCTGCGGATGGTCACCAAGAGAGCGCGCACGTCGTGCGTTTCGGCGTAGAGCTGCAAAAAGAGTGCTCCGGCGATGAGCACGACGAGCGCAAGTAGCATGGGCCACAGGCGACTGGGGGCGTAGGGTGTCATGGATTCTCCGGCAGCACCGCGCCGAGCCCGCGGCCGTTGACGTTCTGGATTTCGAGGCCGGGTCGCACGTTGACCTCGAGCACGAGCGGTCCCCGGTGGGCATCGACGACGACGTCGGTGCCGAGGTAGCCGAGCGGTAGGGCAGCGCCCGCGCGGTGTGCGGTATCGAGCACGGCGGGCCAATCGGGCATCGTCAGGCCGAGGAGCTCGCGCCCGGACTCCGGATGCACGCTCAGGGTGCCGCCCTGGGACCAGGCGCGAAAGCTCTTGCCCGATGCCATGTCGATGGCGAGACCGATGCCCCCCTGGTGCAAGTTGGCGCGGCCCGCCGAGCGTGTCGTCGGAATGCGCAGCATCGCCATGATGGGTTGGGCCGCGAGCGTGATGATGCGCAGATCACACAGTCCATCGGCCCACAGGTCCCCAAAGACCTGGTGGGGCACGACGCGCTCCTCGACGAAGGCGCGGTCAGTGCGGTCACCCGAGTAGGCGCCGAAGATGATTTCGGCGAGATGCTGCTGGAGGGACGCCGCGGTGACTTCGTTACCGCCGGCTCGGCGCCACCGCCCTGGCTCGACTCGGTTGGTCACAACCAAGATGCCCTGGCCGCCGCTTGAGCTTGCCGGCTTGACGACGAAGCTCGATTCGTCATCAAGACGCCCGATGGCGCGCGGAATGTCGGCGAGACCTGTGCACACAGCGAGCGTGCGCGGCACCGGCACGTTGGCCGCGCTCAGGATCTCCTTCGTCAACAGCTTGTCGTCGGCGAGGGGGTAGTGGGCGCGCGGATTGTGCGGATAGATGAGCTCGACGTTGCGCCGGTTGATGCCGATGAGCAGTCGGCGGCGCGCGAGCAAATGCCGCACGCCGTCGCGCAAGGCGGTGACGCGTGAGCTCATGTGGACTTTCCGAACAGCAGCGGATGAAAGCGCAGATATTCAGACAGGCGTACTCCCACCCAGCGACCGAGGTAGATGTTGAGTGCGACCACCCACAACAGCGCCTCTGGGAAGCCGATGAGCAACACTTGCAGGGCGAGCGAGTTCATCACCACGTAGCAGGCGAGAATGACCACCATGGTCCCGCTCAGGTGCTTGATGGCGTCGCGCCGCCCCTGTTCGGCAAGTGACAGGTAGAATCGCTCGGCAGTGATGGCCATGACGGCGATGGGAAACATGCTCACGCGCGTGAGTGGTGCGATGCCGAGTCGCTCGGCCAGCATGCTCGTGCCGAGCAGAGTGACGGTCACGACGGTCAGCAGAATGGCGAGAGTGGGCGAGTGCAGTAGCTCCATGCCGCGAACGAGCCAGCGGGCGGCGGTGACCGCGAGCACGACCGCGAGCACACCCACGAGTCCCCACAGGGCCCCGGTGGCCCCAGCGGCGGCGGCGATGAGCGCCGGTAGAAACGTGCCATAGGTGGGCATGCCAATGACATTGCGAAACAGCACCACCACGAGGGCGCCGACCGGCAGCATGAGCACGGTACGCAAGAGCGAGTACGGCAGCTGGAGGCGCTCGAACATGGCCCACACGTTGAGCACGCGAAAGCTCGTCTTCGCCCGTGGCGAGGGAACCATCTCGGAGTGGATGACGAAGCGGTAATCGAAGTTGATGTCCGACGTGTGGCGAAACATCGCCTCGTCGCCGTAGTACATCGTCAGGTAGTCGGGCGGCAGCTCGGCGAAGTGGTGATTGGTGGGATCGAAGGGCACCCAATGGCCGCCAACGTAGGCTTGCACCCATTGGTGTGAGGTGCGCTTCGAGCCTGGGTGCATCACGAGGCCGCCGATGAGCTGCGCCGGGACTCCGGAGGCACGCGCCAACGCCACGAACAAGCGGCTCTTGCCGTTGCAGCTCGCCTCGCCGAGGCGAAGCGCGGTCAGCGCATCTGTCGTGCCTTTGAAGGGCTTCTGCGTGAGACCGCTCGTGAGCTCGTAGATGCGCTGCAAGCGCTCCTTCACTGTGCCTTCGTCGGCGTGGATGCGTCGCAAGGTGCTACGGATCTCGGGGTCGTCGACCTGGATCTCCGGCTCGGGCTGCAAGAAGGGCACGACGGAGGTTGGGTAAGACGACGGCACTGACAGCGCCGCGTCGATGTCGTAGCGCACCGAGCGCGCGAGCACGGAGAAGTGGTACTCGACGTGGGCGCCGTCCGCGACTTCAGAGCCGCGCCAGCGCGCCAGCCGGTTGCGCCCCTTGGCCTCGGTCTCAAAGCGCAACCCCGGCGAGCTGTTGCGCTCGTCGAGGATGGTCTGTCGTTCGTCGCTCGCAGGCAGCAGCGTTTCCACCTTGGCGTCGCTATCGTGGCCGTCAAAGTGCAGATCGACCGCCACGTCGTAGCGCGTCTGCGGCAGCACGTCGGCAAGGCGATAGTCGAGGGCGAAGACCCGGTAGGCGCCGCCCAGAACGGGTATGAGCGCCAAGGTCGCAGTGACGAGGATGAGGCGGCGCGAGTAGCGCTTGTTGTCGGCCATCGAGTCGTTGCGGGCGCACGTCGACCAAGACGTCGGCAGGACGCGCGTCTCCCTCCTTCCGGTGCATACCGGTCGCGGGCAGGAGTCAGCGACGAAAAGTGGGGCGAGGAGCCGCGGGGCAGCGCAGGCGGGCGTGGTGACGGGCTACGGGTGCCCGTCTACCTTGGCGTGCTCGGTGCGCTCGCGCAGCTCGACGATGACGCTCTTGAGGCGCGTCACACTCGAAGACAGCTCGTCGATTGCCGGCGCGACGAGCTGCGGCTCGTCGGCTTGATTGGTGTCGGTCGCGATGGCGGTGACGTCGTCATGCACCGTGTCGGGCACGGCAGGTGCGACAGGTGCGCCCGGTGGCGGGCTGGCAAAGGCCGCGACGAGCGCGTCGACCTCGGTGGACAGGGCGCGAATGTTGCCGGAGAGCTCTTGCAGATCGAGCGCCGTCTCTTCGTATTGGTGTGTGGCCAAGGTCACGGCCTCGCCGGCCCGGGCGTTTTCGGCGTTGCGCTGCGCGTGATTCCAATACGCCGCCGCCGATGCCACGAGCGCGATGAGGCCTAGCAGTGCCATGGCGGTGCGCGACATGCGTGGTCGACGCGCCGCCCGCACGGCGAAGGCACGCACGGCCTCGGCATCGTTGGCCGCGAGATCCTGAAACGCGATGCCAACCAAGTGCTCTCTCGTGCCAGGCGTTGCGGGCGTCACCCAAATGACACGACCGGCGACGCGCAATCGGTGGCGTGCGAGATCGAGATCCACACTGATGCGCGGCGGTGTGTGCGTTACCGCCAGGGCCCGCTCGGCGGATTCAGGGAGCGTCGAGACGCGCAGGCACAACCCGGCCTCCGAGAGATCACGGGTGAACGCCGTGCGCACGTCGGGATGCACCGGCGCGCCCGCGTCGGTGAGGAATTGATAGTCGACCGGCACGACCGAGGGGATGCGCACAAAGCGCCGCCGGGTCGGATACGAAGGGGTCGCATCGCTCATGTCAGGACCCGTATCATAGCTACCACTTGGCATACAGGTCGGGGCGCTGATGGGCACGCAGTGGCATGCGGCGACGCACTTCCGTGAGGTGCGCACCGTCGAGCGCGGCGACGAGGACCTCTTCCTCTTCGCCGGCCTCGCGCAGGATGACGCCCCACGGATCGACGATGAGCGAGTGGCCAAACGATTGGTACTTGGCGCCGGGCGTGGGGGCTGGGCAGGCCACCGCCAGATACATTTGGTAGTCGATAGCGCGCGCGCGCATGAGCGTGTGCCAGTGGGCGTTGCCGGTCGTCTGCGAGAACGCGGCGGGCAAGAGGATGATCTCGACGCCTTCGCGCTGAAAGAAGCGAAAGATGTCGTGAAAGCGCACGTCGTAGCAGATGGCGACGCCGAGGCGGGCGAATGGCGTCTCGAGCACGAGTGGCCGATTGCCCGGAGTCAGCACGGTCGACTCCTCTACGCGCACGTCAGGGAGATCGATATCGAACAAGTGGATCTTGCGATGCACGCCGAGAATTGCGCCGTTCGGGCCCACGACGTAGCAGCTGTTGTAGAGTCGGCCCTCGTGGCGCTCGACGAACGAGCCGGCGACGACGGTGAGCGCGAGCTTGGTGGCGAGCTCCCGCATGCGCGTCATGGTTCGTCCGTCGGCGGTCTCGGCGCGCTCATTCATCACCGTGATGTCGTAAGGCGTCGCGAACATCTCGGGCAGCAGGGCGAGCTGCGCCCCTTGTTCGCGCGCGTCACGCAAGAAGTGCTCGGCCCGCTCGAGGTTGCGGCGCGTGTCGGACACGACGGGCCATTGACCGACGGCGAGGGTGACGTCTTTCATGGGAGCCTCCGTGGGCGAGAGCCTACCTGCTCGCGAGGAGGATGACGAGAGCGCGGTGAGTGCCGCTGGCCACCGTTGACACTCGCGTGACGCCGACCGATAGAGGGGCCATAGCCATAGCCATTGCCGCCCAAGGAGCCCGCCATGCCCGTTGCAGAGTTTCCTCGCCAGCGCCTCGACGACATCGAGCTCGGCGGCATTGTTACCGTGCGCGACCGTTTGCTCGCCATGCAGGCCGCGGGCAAGACCGTCATGCGCCTGGAGTCCGGTGACCCGTCGTTCGATATCGCCCCGCACGTGCGCGAGGCGATGGAGCGGGCGCTACGCGAGGGCAAGACCCACTACACGCCCGGCGCCGGTATTCCGGAGCTGCGCGCTGCGATCCGTGACAAGCTCGCACGCGACAACGGCATCAAGCTCGCAGGTCCCGAAGACGTGCTCGTGACGAGCGGCGCCATGCATGGCCTGTATGTCACCTTCGCGTCGCTGCTCGCTCCGGGCGAAAAAGTCATCGTGCCGGATCCGAGCTGGACCGAGACGGTCGACAATATTCGCCTAGCCGGTGGTGTGCCGGTGCTCGCGCCGCTTGATACGGTCTCGGGAAAGTGGTCGCTCGAGGAAGTGGCGCGCCGCATCGGTCCGCGCACCCGCGCCATCGCCATCAACTCACCACACAACCCGACCGGCATCGTGCTCGATGAGGCCACCCTTCGGGGTCTGGGCGAGCTCGCCACAAAGCACGGACTCTACATCGTCAGTGATGAAGCCTACGAGCACGTTATTTTCGATGGCCGGCGCCACGTCAGCATGGCCAGCCTTGGCCTGCCGACCGACCAGGTGGTGAGCTTGTTCTCCATGTCGAAGAGCTACGCCATGAGCGGTTTGCGCATGGGCTACATGGCGGGGGGCAACAAGCTCTTTCGCGAGCGCGCGGCCAAGCTCATTCGCTGTAGCGTCAACGGCGTCAACTCGGTGGCGCAACACGGCGCGGTCGCGGCGCTGCGCGGCCCCCAGGATGAGACGACGAAGATGCAGGCGGTGTATCAGAAGCGTCGCGATGTGCTCATGCAGGGGCTCAAGGGCGCGCGTCACCTTCAAGCACTCGAGCCGCAAGGCGCGTTCTACGTCTGGGCACGCATTGCCGCGAGCTGGCCCGGCTACAAGGGCGCCAAAGACGGCTGGGCGATGACGAGCTATCTCATCGACGAGGCGGCTATCGGCAGCGCTCCCGGCGAAGTCTTCGGGCCGGCGGGCCGCGGACACGTGCGCTTTGCCTTCTCGTGCGCCACCGAGCAGGTGGAAAAGGCCGCCGGGGCGCTGGCGAGACTCTTGAGCTAGAGGCGCAGCGCGAGGCACAGCAGGGATGGCAACTCGACTCGATGGCAAGGCGTTGGCGCAACGCATCCGCGAGCAGCTCGTAGGCGAGGTGGTAGAGCTCACGCGTGCGCTCGGGCGTCCCCCCGGACTCGGCGTCATTCTCGTGGGCGAGGATGAAGGCTCGCAGATCTATGTGCGCAACAAGGAGCGTGCCGCGCAGCAGGCGGGCATTCGTAGCGTCACGGAGCGGCTGCCGGCGAGCATCGACCTGACCGCGCTGCTCGCCGCCGTCGAGGCCATGAATGCGCATGACGCCATCGATGCCTTCATCGTGCAGCTGCCTCTGCCGCCGGGGCTCGACGCAGGCCTCGTCGTCGATCGCATCCTGCCCGCCAAAGACGCCGATGGGCTGCATCCGGTCAACCTCGGGCGCCTCGTGGCCGGCCTCGATGCGCCGCGCCCGTGCACGCCAGCGGGGATCATGGCGCTGCTCGACGAGGCCCACGTGGAGCTTGCGGGCCAGCGTGCGGTCGTCATCGGACGTAGCACCATCGTCGGTAAACCCGTGGCCTTCATGCTGCTCGAGCGACACGCCACGGTGACCCTCTGTCATTCGCGCACCGTGGATCTCGCCGACGAAGTGCGGCGCGCCGATGTGGTGGTGGCCGCTGTGGGGCGGCCGCGCACGATCCTCGGCGAGTGGGTCAAGCCCGGGGCGGTGGTCATCGACGTCGGCACCAACCGCGTCGGGGATCGGGTCGTCGGCGACGTCGAGTTCGAGGCGGCCAGCATGCGCGCCAGTGCCATCACGCCCGTTCCGGGAGGCGTGGGGCCCATGACAATTGCCATGCTGCTGCGCAACACCGTCGTGGCCGCGCGTCGTACGTCGATGCGGGATCCCCGCCCGGCGGTTTGACTTGACCGGCAATGGCGGCGGGATAATCATCCGCCGCGCCATGAACGACCTTCGGCGAACTCCCCTGTATGATCTGCAAAGAGAGCGTGGTGCGCGCTTCGTACCGTTTGGCGGCTGGGAGCTGCCGGTGCAGTACGAGGGCCTCGTTTTCGAGCACCGTGCGGTGCGCGAGCGTGTGGGCCTTTTTGACGTCTCGCACATGGGCGAGGTGCTCATCGAGGGGCCCGCGGCACTTGCGGCCGTGCAGTATCTCGTCACCAACGACGTCGCGCGCCTCGCTTCGGGCCAGGCGCTCTACACCGTCATGTGCCTTGCGCACGGCGGCATCGTCGATGATCTCATCGTGTACAACGAGTCGACGACGCGCTTCTTTTTGTGCGTCAACGCCAGTCGGTGCGAGGCTGACGTGGCGCACATGACGAGCACGCTCGCGCGCTTTGACTGTCGCGTCACCGACGTGTCCGATGCGTATGCGCAGCTGGCGTTGCAGGGGCCGCATGCCAAGGCGCTGCTCCAGTCGTTGTGCTCTGTCGATGTCGCGTCGATGGATCCTTTCACCTGGCAGGATGCGGCGGTGGGCGGCGTCGGTCGCGTGCGCGTCGCACGCACCGGCTACACTGGCGAGCATGGCTACGAGCTTTACTGTACGCCGGACGAGGCGCCGACGCTGTGGCTCGCCATCGAGCGCGCGGGGCGCGACTTCGGGCTCGCCTTCTGTGGTCTCGGGGCCCGCGACACGTTGCGCCTGGAGATGAAGTATCCGCTCTACGGCAACGACATCGACGAGGTGCACAACCCGCTCGAAGCCGGGCTCGGCTGGGTCGTGAAGTGGAAAAAGGGCGACTTTCTCGGTCGCACCGCACTCGAGCAGCAAAAGACCCGTGGTCTTGTGCGCCAGTGGGTTGGTTTCAAGATGATCGGTCGCGGCATTCCGCGCCATGGTTATCCGATTGCCATCGATGGGCGCGAGGTGGGCACGGTGACGAGTGGCACGCACAGTCCGTCGCTCGGCGAGCCCATCGGTACGGGCTACGCGCCCGTGAGTCACGCCGTGCCCGGGGCGCGCTTCGAGGTGATCATTCGGGACAAGCCCGTCGAGGCCGAGGTGGTCGCGACGCCTTTCTATCGGAAAGAGGACTGATGATGAGTATCCCCCAAGACTTGAAATACACCGAGGAGCACGAGTGGCTGCGGCGCGAGGGTGCGAACGCCGTCATCGGTATTACCCACCACGCTCAAGAGGCGCTGGGCGATATTGTCTTTGTCGAGCTGCCCGCGGTGGGTACCACGATCGAGCTCGGTAAGACCTTTGGCACGGTCGAGTCGGTCAAGGCGGTCTCGGATCTGTTCGCTCCGGTGAGCGGTGAGGTGCTCGAGATCAACGAAGCGCTCGCCTCCGGGCCCGAGATCGTCAACGCCGACCCCTACGACAAGGCGTGGATGGTGAAGGTGAAGCTCGCGCGTCCCGCCGAGATCGACAAGCTGCTCGACGCCAAGGCCTACGCGCATCTGGTCGCCGCCGCCAAGTAACTACCCGAGAGGAACGAGCCGTGCGTTACCTGCCGCATACCGAGGCCGATGTGCGCGCGATGCTGAAGACCATCGGCGTCGCGAGCTTTGACGAGCTGATTGCCAGTGTCCCTGCCGAGCTGCGCAGCGCCGAGCTCAATTTGCCGCCTGCGCTCAACGAGGCCGAGCTCGTTGCGGACTACTTGGCGCGGGCGCGCAAGGGCGAGGTCAAGACGTCGTTCGTCGGTGCGGGGTTGCATCGGCACTACGTGCCGGTGGCCGTCGATAGCCTCATCTCGCGCGGGGAATTCTTCACCGCCTACACCCCGTACCAGCCCGAGGCCTCGCAGGGGACGCTGCAAGCCATCTTCGAGTTTCAGACCACGGTCTGCGAGCTCACGGGACTCGAGGTGGCGAACGCCTCGATGTACGATGGCGCCAGCGCGGCCGCGGAGGCCGTGCTCATGGCCCTGCGCCTTTTACCCAAGCGCACGCGCGTCCTGCTCTCCGAGGCGCTGCATCCGGACACCGTGCGCGTCATTCGCACCTACCTCGCGAGCGTCGGTGTGCAAATCGTCTCGGTGCCGCTCGTCGATGGCCACACCGATCCGCGCGCGCTCGCTGCACTGCTCGGCGACGACGTCGCATGCACGCTCGTGCAGAGCCCCAATGTTTTGGGCCTCATCGAGGACGTGGCGGCGATGACGCAAGCGACGCAGGCGGCTGGGGCGAAAATGATCATGTCGGTCCAGGAGCCGACGTCCCTCGGACTGCTCGCTGCGCCCGGTGCGCTCGGGGTCGATATTGCGGTGGGTGAGGGTACCGGTATCGGCATCACGCCGAGCTTTGGCGGGCCCGGCTTGGGGCTGTTCGCGACGCGTGAGGCATACGTGAGGCAAATGCCGGGGCGCCTCGTCGGCGAGGCACGCGATGCCGATGGCAAGCGCGGCTACGTGCTCACCCTCGCGACCCGCGAGCAGCACATCCGCCGCGAGCGCGCGACCTCGAATATTTGCACCAACCACGGTCTGATGGCGCTGGCGTTTACCATCCACGCGTCGCTGCTCGGGCCCCACGGCCTCAAGGACGTCGCCACGCAAAGTGCCACACGCGCACGCTATCTCGCGCGGGCGCTTGAGAAGGGTGGGGTGCGACGCCGTCATGGCGGCGCCTACTACAACGAGCTCGTGCTCGAGCTGGGCGACCGGGTCGAGGCGGCTATCGAGGCGGGGCTCGCGCGTGACATGGCCGTGGGCTTTGATCTCGGCCGCTGGAAGCCCGAGTGGCAAGGCGGGCTGCTCGTCTACGTGCACGAGCTGCACACCAAGGAGCGACTCGACGATCTCGCCCGTCTGCTCACGGAGGTGGTGCGATGAGCCCGCTGTGGAAAGCCGACCAAGGGCGGGTGGGCGAGAAGCTCATCTTTGAGAAGGGTGAGCCGGGCCGACGCGGCGTCGATTTGCCGGCGCTCGATGTCGAGGCGCCGCTGGAGATCGAAGCGCGCTTTTTGCGCCAGGTGCCGCCGGCGTTGGCGGAGGTGAGCGAGCCCGAGGTGGTGCGCCACTACACGCGTATCTCGCAGCTCAATGCGTCCATCGACACGCACATGTATCCGCTCGGCTCGTGCACGATGAAGTACAACCCGCGTGTCGGCGAGCGCGTGGCGCGGCTGCACGGCTTTGCCCAGGCACATCCGCTCGAGCCCGAGCAGCTGCACGGCGAGCTCTTGCGTATCCTTGCGGAGCTGCGCGACTGGATCGCGGAAATCACTGGTTTGCGCGGTGTGACGTTGCAGCCGGCGGCTGGCGCCCACGGCGAGCTGTGTGGCCTGATGATGATCCGCGCGGCGCTGACCGATCTTGGCCTGCAGGGCATGACGGTTACCGAAGTCAAAGGCTACGGCCGCCAGAAGGGCCACACGGAAATCTATCGCGGCGCCGAGTACGCCGTGAGCTTCCTGCCCAAGATCAAGATCGAAGTCGTGGCACC
>CAYHNK010000018.1:0-5491 GCA_964357695.1 uncultured Bdellovibrionales bacterium
GTTGCGGTCCGCGTAGGGCGCGCCAATAGCGAGATCGGCGTAGCCGTCGCCGTCGAGATCGCCGACACCCCGCACGGCCTCGCCGAAATGAGCCCCTGGCTCATTGTCGGGATTCACCAGCGTCTGGTCGGGGGTGCTCTTTGCCAGCAGCGTCGTCCGCTCGGCGCCGAAGTACATGTACGCGGCCCCTGTGTCTGTGGCCGAGACGCCGTCGTACGTGGGCATGCCGACGACCATGTCGGCGTAGCCATCACCATTGAAATCCTTCGGCTGACGACCGACGTCCAGATAGCGCACCTCCGACCAGGTGGAACACTCGCTCGCCGAGGCGCAGGTACGCAGGCGCCAAAAGTAGCGCCGGCCTACCGGCTGCACGTAGCTCACCGCGAGCGGCGTCGCAGGCGTGTGCTCCGTCGTCAGCACCACCTCGTGCACCTCGGGACTCGGAAAGGTGCAGCTCTGGAACGCCGTCGCGTCGCAGCTATCGTCCACTTGCAGATCGTAGGTAAGCCCCGGATACCAACCCGCGGCCTCACGCCAGCGCAGACGCGGAGTGAGAGCCCCAGCGACATGCACGGTGCCCGTCGCCTCGCCGTTCGGGGGCGCAAGCAGCCGCGGTGCCGCAAGACCGCAGAGTGAGTCGAGGCACGCATTGCCTTCACACTGGGCATCGATCGCGCACGCGTCGCCATAGCTCGTGTGGCAGTTACGAAATCCGGAGCACGTGAGCTCACCCTCACACTCGCTCTGTGGATCGCTGCCGTCAGCCACTGCCATGCAGACGCCGTCGGCGGCGCCGGTCAGCTCGCTCGCGCATGCCTCGCAGGTGCCATCACAGGCGCGCTCGCAACAGACGCCGTCAACACAATGGCCGCTCGGGCACTCTTCGCGGCCCGCACAGGTCGCACCGATGGGCGTGTCGTAGCAGGCACCGACGCCATCGCAGGCGAGATCTCCCGCACATTCGCCATGTGGATCGGTTCCCGCCACGACCGGTACACAGGTCCCCGACGGATAGGCCGTCAGTGTCGACATGCAGGCCAGACACAATCCGTCGCAGGCGCTCTCGCAGCAGACGCCATCGGCGCAGAAGCCACTCTGGCAGTGGGCGCCGTCCTGGCAGGCCTGACCGTCCTCAAGGATCTTGCGACAGGCGCCGCCGTCGTCACAGAACCAGCCCGCAGCGCACGGTGCATCCGCAGCGCAGGTGCTGGCGTAGCTTTGACAGGCGCCGCCGATACACGCCTCAAGGTCACCGCACTCAAGGCTACTCGAGCACACGACATGACAGTGGAAGTGCCCGCACGTCTCGCCGCGCGGGCACTTGATGTCATCGTACGGGCTGCACTCGAGGCCCTCGGGGGGACCGGCAAAGCAACCGGATAGCGGCACGAGTGTCATCGTCAAAGCTGCACGTAGCCATCGTCCCATGGTATCTCTCCTCGCGGCGGCGGCGCCGGTTTCTGGCACAAGTCCGTAGTCACTGAGCAAGCGGGGTGCCAACACGGATCGCCACGGCCGTCGGATCTAGCACGTCGGCGCGCGGCGCGTGTCGCAATCCGCACAGCCCTTGTCCCAAAATGCGACTCGCTCGGACTAGCGATCCCGGCGCAGTTGGGCTATAAAAAGAGCTGTCGTGCGATGAGCTATTGGTTGATACGCGCGTTGCAGACGTTTTGTACGTGGGGAAAGACTCGCAACTGAGGAGCTGCAAAATGTTGGTTCGTGGTCTGATGGTATTGGGCTTGATGTCTCTCTTCGTGGCTGCCGGTTGCCACAAGGCCGACGCCGTGGGCTGCACGGAAACAGCGGCGTGTCCGGGCGGGCATGTTTGCCTGCACGGCGTCTGCACGCAGCGCTGCGACACCAGCGACGACTGTCCCGCGGGGCAACACTGCGCCGTCGACGTCTGCGCCGATGGCACTGGCAACGAGCCAGCCATCACCGCGGTGACGAGCAGCGATGGCTCGACGACCGACGCCACCTGCAACAAGCCGGCCGAGAATACGACCTGCCTCGGCAGCCACCTGACGGTGCAGGGCACCAACCTCAACGGTGCCACCTTCGCACTCACGCAAGTAGGCAACCCGAGCGTGAGCTTCCCGCTGACCGCAGGCGCAGGCGCCACGGCCACGCAAGCCAACTTGGTCTTTGCCTTCGCCGACCAAGCGGAGGCCGATGCGCAGCTGCTGCCGGGCAACTACACGCTGAGCGCCGTCAATGCGGCGGGCTCGGCGCAGGTGGTCATCTCGCTCCTGCGCGGCGCTTCGTCGGGCGCCTTCAGCGGCGCGGACATCATCGCGGCCATCAACGACGAGACCACAGGCACCATCGACGCCGCTCGGCTCGACTTGCCCCGCGCCGATGACCTCATCACCGAGATCAACCTCGGCACGAGCCAGATCGACGCGGCACGCGTGGATCTTTCCGGCGTGGGCGGCGGTGGCGGCGGCTCGATCCACGTGCAGCGCACCGCCGCGACGGCGGGGACGGCAGTGCAGGTCGATAGCGACGCCAACTTCGGCACTTACTGCGGCGACGAAGATGGATGTGAAATCACTATGGGCTATCGATACTTCATGGTGAGTGATCCCACGCCGGGGCTCCCATACACCGGCGACGAAACGTTCATTCCGACGCTGCGATGGGGAATACCGTGTCGCTTCCACATAGACAACAGCCACCACTGGTCCGTATCCAACCACTGCTACGCGGCGTACAAGATATGGAATGGCGTCGCTGACGCGTACCTCACCGTGCACTCGTCGCAGGGCTATGGAACCGACGGGTATGACGGCACGTCGGGTAGCGATCGCCTCGCCGTGCTTACCTACTGGGCCGTTAGCACTGAGGCGTGCATCCTGTCGGAGAGCGACCCCACAGTGGTCACCGACACGACCGTGGGCCTGTTCTTCTACATGAACGACGCAGCGGACGCCTCCTTCGCAAGCGCGAACCGCACCTGCGAGCTGCTGATCAAGGACTAGCGACGCACGTTAGGTGACCGACCTTCACACTGACCTGTGCGACGCCCTCGCGCTCGGCCGGCTGACGCTGGCCGAGCTGGCACTCATTCCCAACGACGAGCTCGAGGCGGTGTTTGCGCTGGCGAGCGAGTACCTCGATACGCAGCGCGATGCCGACGCCGCGACGCTGTGCGCCGGGCTCGTCACTCTTTCGCCCTACAACGCCAAGTACTGGCGCGCCTACGGCATCGCCCTGCATCGTCTGGCCGAGCTACGAGAGGCGCGCGTCGCCTACGATATCGCCTTGGTCTTGGACCCGCGCGCGGTCGCCATCTACTGCGATCGGGGCGAGGTGCAGCTCTACCTCGGCAACATCGAGGCCGCGCGTGCTGACCTCGAGCGTGCCGCGCACAGCGGCGTGCCAGAGACCGAGCGACGCAGCCGCGATCTGCTGGCGCTGCTCGAGCGACTCGCGTCCGCGCTCACACCGGAGCCCGAGCAACCGGCGACCCCGGCACGTACCGACACTAGCCCATTTGTGCTGGCCGACGGACGGGCACTGCCGCTGAGCAAGAGCAGCTTCGACACGTCTCCCAACACGACTGTGCCACAGCTTCTCGACGAGCCGACGACACGCACGGCGCAGCTTGCGCCTGCTCGCCTACGACCACCGCCCTCTGTCTTGCGCGAGCGTGGCACGGACACCGCGCTCCTACCTGGACGCGGCAAACAGCGCGAGGTCACGCGTACGGCCGTGACGCGCCGACGCGATGGTGAGCTCGTGCTCGTTGACGAGCCGACCGAAGTCTAGCGATGTCCCAGGGACCCACCCATCTACAGTTGCGCCACGTGGTTCTGCCCTGGGCCCGCCCCGAGGCGCCTGACACGGACCCCGACCGGGCGCCCGGGGGCGAAGACCGCTTCACCCGCGGGCCGTCGGCGCCCGCACGCCTGCAAGGCGGAGCCCGAGACCGCCTCGAGTGGGATCCCGAGCGGCGTGGCCGTCGGGCACTTCTCCTACAGCCCGCGCTCGTTGCCGCAGGGCTTCCCTATCGCCCCTATCCGTCGCTCGACGACGCCGATCGCACGCCGATCGACCAGGCCGCGCTCACGAACGCCGCCGTCGGGCTCGACATCCTCGCCACCGAGCTGCGCCAGCTCACGGCGACGCCCGCTGTGCTCCACGAGCTTGTCAGCGCGCTCACGCGTGTCGGAAACGTGAGTAGCGGCGCTGCCGACGATGCCACCTCTGAGCTCGTTGGGCACGCGGCCAGCGCCGTCGGGAAGAGTCGCGAGCTCGTCGGCGAAACGCTGCGCTCGGCGGTTCGCACCGCGGGCGCCGTCGAGGCCGCCGTGCCGCGGGACATCAGTCGCGCGCTCGCGCGGGTGACGCGTATGGCAGAGCAGACGATCACGGACGTGCGCCTGCGCCTCATCGGGCAACAGGCACCGCCGCACCGGCAAGCGTAGGCCGCGCTAGCGCGCGAGCTCCTCCACAATGGCCTGGGCCATGGCATCGAGATTGCGGTCGAGCACATAGCCATCCCAACGATCGCTGTCGTTGGCCCGCTTGATCTCGGCGCGTACACGGGTGGCCAGGCCCGGCGTTCTCGCGAGCTCACGCACCGCCTCCGCCCCAAAATCGCGCGCCAATTTCGCCGCAAGTGCGCGACCGTATTCGCGTGCGCGCTGGTCCATGAGCTTACGACCCGCGGCGGTGTCGTAGTCACCGATGCCAAGAAAGCCCTTCGCCGTGCTGCGGAAACCCGTCTCCACGTCCTCGATGAGCTTGTTGTAGCCTGCGGCATCGCCGAGCAGCACGAGGACAAGCCTCGCTTGCGCGTCCTTGGCCGGCTCCTTGCTCGGCACCGGCTCCTTGCTCGGCACCGGCTCTTTGGTCGGAACAGGATCCTTGCTAGGCACGGGCTCCTTGCGCGGCTTCGTCACCACCACCGGCGTGCTGGGCGCCTTTGGCGCCGGTTTGGACGGCTGCGTGGCAGCTCGATCAGCAACCGGACCTGGCTTGGCCGTGACCTCGTCCTCAGGCTTCTTGCGTCGCGCGACAACCGCCGCGCCCTTGAATAGACTCTCGGGATCCTTCATCCACGTGACGCCGACATCGCGCGCGATACCTTGGTACGTCGCTATCATCGTCGGAGACAGAGGAATACCGTAGGGCGGAGCGGCCAGCATGGTGCGCGTCGCGAACGCCTGCGCTACCACACTTGGGTTGGCCGACACTGCTCCCGTCTGCACGTCGCCTAGGAATCGATCCGTCGCCTGCGCGATCGTCCCGGGCGTGACGGGGTTGCCGCCACCACCCGGCGGAACGGGCTGCGGGCCGGTGATGACGGGCGGCTGCGTGCCACCGCCTCCGCCAATAGCGCCCTGCCCGGATCCCGGTTGTGGACCGGTAATCACGGCGGGCTGCGTACCTCCCCCTACGGAGACTCCTTGCGGTACGCCAGGTTGCGGACCGGTGATGACTGGCCCCTGCGTCAAACCACCGGACGGCTGCGGACCCG
>CAYHNK010000018.1:5591-28009 GCA_964357695.1 uncultured Bdellovibrionales bacterium
TAACCACTGGTTGCGGCTGCGGACCCGTAACCACTGGTTGCGGCTGCGGACCCGTAACCACTGGTTGCGGCTGCGGACCCGTGACCACCGGCTGCGGCTGCGGACCCGTGACCACCGGCTGCGGCTGCGGACCCGTAACCACTGGCTGCGGCTGCGGCCCCGGCACCACCGGCTGCGGCTCCGTCGGCGGCGTCGTAGCCGGAGGATTCGCAGGATCCGGTATCGGCTGCAAATCTTGCGGCGGCTCGCCCTCGCCGGGCTGCTGCGTCTGCCCCTGGACCTTCTGCGGCTTCCACGTGAGATAGGTGAGGAGATAGCCGCTGGCAAAACCCGTCATAAAGTCGGGCACGGCGCCACCTAGGGCGTTCGCGACAAGCTGCTTCTTGTCCTTACCCTCGTAGATGCCGTCAGCGATGGTGTTGTAGCCGCTGCGCACGACATTGGCGCGGCCGACCGCGAACCCGGCACGCTCCGCAGCCATGGCATTGGAGGCACTGGGCGACAAGTCGCCCATGACCTTGGTCACCCACTCCGCCATCATCCCGGTGACGAGACCCTCACCAGCACGAATGCCGAGCTTGATCGGATCCGGCTCGCCGAACAGCAGTGACGTCGCTGGGCGCCCCACGGTGCCCGCGATCGGCAAGCTCACGCCGGCCTGCGACGCCGCGATCATGACGAAGGTGAAGACCACCGTCTCGCCGATGGCGCGGGTCTGCTCGCGCGTCGCGACCGTCTCGGTGCCCTGAGCTTTGTACACCGCCAGATGGTCCTTGAGCGCGGCGATCTGCTGCTGCAAGCGTGCCTGTAGCTCGCGTTCCTGCTCGGGCGTAGCCTTGACGAGACCCTTGTGGATGAGCGCGTACTGCTGCACGTCCGCGTAGACGTTGCGGAAGGCGCCCTCGAGCTTGAGGCCATCGTTGCTGAAGGTGTTGAGCAAGAAGCTCGTGATCCAGTTGCCCTGCGCATCGAGCGTCGCCGCAGCAGCGCCACGCGCGAAGCTGCTCGCCGGCGCCACGAGCTTGTCGGCCGCGGCCCGATAGCCCCCGAGCCCGCCCTTGCCGTCGCCACGTGCGGGCGAGCGCACGTAGGCGCCGAACGCCTTGATGCGCTCGTCGCTGGCGCCGTTACGAGCCTGCCACGCGGCTTTGTCGCCGACGCCAAGATCTGGGTGGCGCAAGGCCGCGTCGATTTCGTCCTTCGTGCGGCCCGCGGGAGGATCCGCGAGCAGCATGAGCTGGGCACGCAAGAGCGGCTTGTCCCACTCGTTGATGCGCACGACGCCCTGCGCCTGCTCGAAGCCGCCCCACTTGACGCGCGCAAGCTCGCTGTGCAAATCGCGACCCGTCTCGATCTTGAAATTCCACGCGGCAAACGCCTTGTCGATGGGCGTCGCGGCAGCATAGGCGGCAATCACGTCCTGGGCGTGGCTCTTGGCGAACTTGCCAAACAAGCCGCCACGCTCATAAGCCTCGTAGATGGAGAGATCGGTGAGCGACAGGCTTCCTTTCTTGAGGATCTGCGCGGCAGCCGACGGGTACGTGCGGCCGTTCGGCAATTCGACGGTGGCGCCCAGGGCGCGCAGGACATGTGTCTCGAGCGGCGGTTTCGGACGATCGATGGCCGCATAGCTCTTCTTGATGCCCTCGAGAAACTCCTGACGCTGCGCCTCGGTTTCGAACGAGGCGAGGTAGCGCTGCACTTCGAAGATCGCCTCGGGCGTCTCGAGGATCTTGGTGGCAAAGTAGAACTGCCAGTTGAGGCTGGCGCTATCCCCGCCGACGTGCAGCAGCACGTTCGTGGCGACGCGGTCGCCCTTGGTGGCATCGCCGCCGTACAAGGTATTGCGCACGTCGCTGCGCAAGTTGTGCTTCTCGAGGCCCAACCACTTTTCAAAGTGTTGGTGATACTGCTGCACCGCGTGGCGATCGGCGGGCGAAAGGCTTGCGCCCTTGCCGCCCCCGCTGAGCAAATCGGCCCAGGCGCCCACCTGTTCACCGGTGGGGTAGGCGCGTGACGCGGCACTGGCATCGCGAGTGTATCCCGCGGGCGTGCGCAAGAGATCGAGGGCGGGAGTGAGCGCGCGCACGCTCCCCGCGGGCCCGGTGTCGTACTTCTGCGCTTGCTGCCGGATCCACAGGGCCTGGAATGTCTTGACGAGCCGCGCGTGATCTTCTTCGGAGCGGGCGCCACTCTCGTAGCGCAACCCCTGCAAGGCCAGACGCGCCAGCGCCACCTCGGTCTTGCCGCTCATGCGATCGACGACATAGGCCTCGAGCGTCGGCTTGATCTTGCTGGGGCCAAAATCACCCTCGCCTGCCGAGCGCGAAAACGCCTGCTCACGCACACGATTGTAGTCGTTCGCCACCGCGCCAAAGGCCGCTGCGCGAGCTTTGAGCTCTGAGGGCGTCAGGCTGGCAAGCGCCAGCACGACGTCCTCGGCCCGATCGGCACCGATGAGATCGAGCACGTTGCGGGCCGCGGGCTGTACGGCGCCATCGCGCTTGACCATCTCGACCATCATCTGCGCCGCGATTTGCTTGTGGGCGGAGAGTCGGCCGATCAGATCATCGACGCTCTTGTGGTATCGGGTGCGCAACGCGCGCTCGAACGCCTGTAGCTGATTCTTGTCGCAGCGGGCGAGGATGTCGAGCACGGCTTCCTTGTCGACCATGGCGACGTCGTGGGCCTCGGGCCGCCCCGACGGATTGCTGAGCGCAGCGACGCCCAACACCGCTTCCTTGTTGGTGCCAATGAGGCCGAAGAGTCGATCGTCGTACTCGCGCTCAAAGGCCTTGATGAGACCCAGACGGGCCTTGTCACGCGTCAGGGCTTGGCCGTGCTTATCCAAGAGCTCGGAGGGATAGCCGACAACCGTGCCGTTTTCGCGCGGCGCTTCTTTGCGCCGTGCCGCTGCCACCTCGGCCATTTGCTCGGAGATCTCGATCTGATTGGCGCGACTCATCCCGTAGAGCAGCGTGTGCCCCTCGAACTCCTTCGCGGTGCCGTCGTACGAGCCACCCCACCAACCAACCAGCGTCTCGGCGAGAAAGCGCCTCGTTGCTCCACTCCACACATCGAGATTGATGCCCTTGCTCTCGGCGTCCTGGCGCGCTTCCTTGGGCAATACGCCGGCGCCGAGAAACGGATCGCCGTCGCGCATGGGTTCCGGCTTGCGATACCCGTAGATGCTCTCGAGCACCGCACGCTGCGGATCGTTCTCGTCCGCCGTGTAGCTGACCTCGGGCAACGGCACCGGCGGCCCGCTGAGCTTGACGGCGTCAGGAGCTTTCTGCACCGCGGCGCCGGTTTCGAGGCGGTCGCGGTTGAGCCGGGCCTTTTCAGTCGCGACGCGATGAGCAAGACGCACCCCCGCAGCGAGCTCGTCTGCAAAACCTCGGGGGGACTTGCCGACGTACTTGGGCACGACGTCCATGACCGAGCGCGTGTAGTTGACCAAGAAGGCCGAGGTGCCGAGCTCGGTGCGCAAGCCCTCGGCCACGACGAGCGATTCTGCAAGCAACGCGATCTTCTGTTTGAACGCCGCGCTCTCGGGGTCACCCTTGGGCACGACCGGCAGCGTCGTACCGTCGCCGTGCGTGAAGCTCTCGGAGAACCAGTCGAGGTAGGTTTGGGCGAGCTTCTTGCCCTCCGGCTGCGCGCGCAGCGCCGCGAGCGTACGCAGGTACGGCTCGGACAGGCCTGTCACTGCGGAGTGTCCGCTGGCCGCGTATTCACGCAACGCCAATTGCGCAAAGTCCGTATCGGCGCGCTGCTCGGTAGAAGCGCCTACACCTGTGCCTCGAATGCTCGGAGTCGCCATGGATTTACCTCGAAGTAGCGGTCATCCTCATGTCCGTGGTGCACCCCAGTCCAGAGGGTACACACATCCTATTTCAACCACATGAGACTACCAAGAACCTACACTACCTTGCAACCTCTGGCTATCAATTCGTTGGCATGGGGGATTGGCCGTGGTAGCCACCTGAATCGTGCGCACACCCCCTTCGAGGTCTTTAGCCGTCCTGGCCGTGGTGGCGTTGTGGGGGCCGGCATGCGGCTCGCGACAGACGATACAAAAGCTGCAAACCTCGGATCTAATTGCACAATACAGAGATGTCTTGGAGGCGTCGCAGCGCGAAGCCGCCTATCGCGCCTGGTATCGTTGGGAGCAGCCGGCGGCCTATCGGCTGCCCGCACCGACCCCGTCGCCCTGGCAAGAAGAACAGCACCTGGCCGCGATCGCCGACATCGATGACGCGTTGGGCACATCACCGACAGCCGACGAAGCACACGATCTGAACGCGCTGCGGCGTGCGCTCATCGGCGCCGTGCTGCAAGAGACCGCGGCGCAAACCCCCGGGTCGCTGCTCGACGCCCGCGCCGCGCTGGCCACCCGCCTCGGCTACGAGCACGCGCTGGCCCTCGTCACCGCGGTTTACGTTCTCGACGTCACAACCGTACTCGCGCTGGCAACGCAGCTGCTCGACAGCTCGCATGATCTCTTCGTCAGCGCGCGCGCAGAGCTCACCGTCACCGGCGACGGCCTCGTGGGCGGGCACGATCGTTCCGTCGCGATCGAGCCAGCCACCGACGCGCCGCCAACGAGCCTCTTTGTCACGACGGATGCGGGCGAGCTGCGCTTGGGCCGCGATCGTGACGCGTATCATCAGGCGCTCGCTGCCGTCGGTCAGGCCGTGATGCGTCGCTGCGACGGTGGCCATCCGGAGGCACTCGTGGGGGCGGTGGGGGCGGCGCTCGCCACAGCGCTCGCGGGCACACCCGCCTGGCTCGATGCGGCCCTGCGCATGGCGGAGCCTGAGCGCTCACAACACGCACGCACCGAGGCGTTTGCCACCCTGCGCGCAAGCCGTATCGACGCCGCGCTCACGCTTGCGCTTGCGGCAGCCGGCGAGCCCGATGCGCCGGAAAGACTCGCGACGCTGCTCTCGCGCGCGCTCGGCGAGCCTGTCACCCCCACCGCCGCGGCCACCATGCTCGAGACGCTCACTCTCGATGAAGCCCCCGTGCGCCTGTCGGCATCCGCGATCGCGGCGGGCATGGCCGCGGGCAATCCCGAGTGGTGGACGGGTGTCGCCGCCCAGCGCCCGTGGTGCGACCCGACATCCTACGACCTTGCACCGGGCGCCCTTCTTCGGCACATAGCCGAGAGGATCCTCACCGTTCCGCCAACGTAAGGAACAGGCTCGCCATGCGCCTTCGCGCTTTCATCTCGCTGCTCGCTGCTCTAGCCTCGCCGCTCACCGCGCGGGCAGCCATTGAAGCGCAGCCCGAGCAACCACCGGCGCCCGCTGCGGCACCGATGCCCATCTTGACGCAGCCGCCGGAGCTGCTCACTTACGTGCCGCCGGAGTACCCGCGTGATCTTGCGGCGCGTGCCATCGCCGGTGAGGCGGTGCTGTTCATCGACATCGATGCCCACGGCAACGTCGAGCGCGTCGAGCTCGTGCGTGCGAGCGAGCCCGCGTTTGCCGCGCCAGCCCTCGAGGCCGCGTCCCAGCTGCGCTTTCGTGCCGCCGAGATCGATGGCCACCCCGCAGCGATCCGCATCGAATACCGCTACGTCTTCGAGCCGTCGCTGCCCGAGCCCGACGCCATCGCTGGCGCGCAGGTGGCCCCGCCTGAGAAGCCCGCGGTGCTCAGTCTCTTTGGTGTGGTGCGCGAGGCGGGCAGCCGTCGCCCCATTACCCGCGCTGCGCTGGCGATCGATGGCCAAGTGCGCGCCGAGACCGACGAGCGTGGCACCTATGAGATCCGCGGTCTTGTGCCGGGCGCGCATGAGCTGCGCATCACCAGTCCCTTTCACGACGCCTACACGACGCGCGAGGAGATCGAGACGGGCTCGGCGCTGCGCGCGAACTACTACCTCGTGCCGAGAGCCCGCAGTCCCTTTGAAACGGTGGTGCGCGCCCGCACCGAGCGGCGCGAGGTCGCGAAGGTGGAGCTCGCGCGCGAAGAGCTGTCGAAGATCCCAGGCACGTTCGGTGACCCGGTGCGCGTCATCGAAAATCTGCCGGGCATGGCGAGAACGCCGGGGGGGCTAGGCGGCGCGCTGCTCGTGCGCGGCACACAGCCATCCGATAGCCGCGTCTTTGTCGACGGCGTCGAGGTGCCGCTGCTGTACCACTTCGGCGGCCTCACGTCGGTGGTCAACGCCGACATGCTCGAGCGCATCGATTTCTATCCCGGTGGCTTTGGCGCGCGCTACGGCCGCGCCACCGGGGGCGTCGTCGATGTGGTCACCCGCGACGTGCGCTGCGACATGCCGCGCGGCAATCTCAAGATCGATGTCGTCGACGCTGGCGCCTACAGCTGCGTGCCAGCAGGGCAGTGGCACATGGCCGCGGCGGCGCGGCGCTCGTATATCGATGCGCTCTTGCCGACCGTGCTCGATCGCCTGCCGTTGCGCGAAGACCAAGGGCGACTGACCGTGTCCCCGCGCTACTGGGACTATCAACTGAAAGCGTCGCGTAACTTTGGCTCGCAAGATGTCGATCTGTTCGCGTTCGGCTCCAACGACCGACTGCGTCTCGTGCAATCGGGCTCGGTCGAAGACATCAACGTCAACGTCGGCCTGCACATCGCCTTTCATCGTCTGCTCGCGCGCCATCGCGTGCGCCTGGGAACGAAGACGACACTGACGAGCACGCTCGCGCCCGGCTTGACGAGCCAGGTCTTTTCGCAGACGTCCGCGGGCATCGGCCTCGACAACGAGGTGCGCCTCGATATCTGGTCCGTCGACTGGCGTGAGGACTTCACGACCGAGGTCAATGACTGGCTCACGCTCAGCGCTGGGCTCGATGCACAGGTCGGCACCGCCGACTTGATCTTGCAGGTGCCCATCCAAACCGAGCTGCGGACCTACCCGGCGCCGGTGTTCGATTTCACCGACTCGCAGCGCTACACCGAGAGCATGGACGCCTACGGTCATGCCTACTGGCTCGAGCTCGTCATCCAGCCGGCTGCCAGGCTCAAGCTGATCCCCGGCGCCCGCCTCGAACGCTTCGATTTCGCCGCGACGCAAGACCTCGTGCTCATGCCACGACTGACGACGCGCTACGAGCTGCACGAAGGTACCGTGCTCAAAGCCGCCTACGGCGTCTACCAGAAGCTTCCCGAGCCCAACTACCTCGTACCTCGCATCGGCAACCCGGCACTCGATCCGGAGCGCTCGCAGCATTTCATCGTCGGCATCGAGCAGGCGCTGACGCAGATCGCGGGCGTCGACGTGCAGCTTTACTACAACAAGCGCGATCGCCTGGTATCGCAGTCGCAGAGCGTGGCGTTCACGGACGGCCAAGCGCGCTCGGAAATCTGGGCGAACGACGGCACGGGTTACTCGTACGGCCTCGAAGTGCTCTTGCGTCACCTCGCGACGCCAGGCGGGCGTTTCTACGGTTGGGTGGCCTACACGCTGTCCCGCTCGATGCGCCGCGATCACGCACCCGGCTCAACCTTCCGCGTGGCCGACGCCACGGGCACCAACATCCACGACTATCCCTACAACGAGCGCGCCACCGAGGAGTATCACGAGACGTACGATCAGACGCACATCCTCACGACCGTGGGCCAGTGGACCCTCCCCTGGGGACTCGAGGCCGGCTTTCGCTTCCGCCTCGTCAGCGGCAATCCACGAACGCCGCTCGAGGACGGGGTCGTCTACTACGACGCCGACACCGACGCCTATGGCGTCGACGTCAGCGACGTGCGCCGCAACAGCAAGCGTCTGCCTACTTTCGATCAGCTCGACGTTCGCATCGACAAGACCTGGACATTCGACCTGTGGCGCCTGACGCTATTTCTCGAAGTGATCAACGCCTACAACGCGAAGAACGTCGAGTCGGTGAGCTACGACTACCGCTACGACAAGCGCGTGCCCGTCTACCTGCTCCCGGTCTTGCCGGTGCTCGGCGTCAAGGGGGAATTCTGATGCGCCTCCTCTCGATCTGCCGTCGGTCGCTGTTCCGGTCCTCGCCGCCAGGGTCCCCCCCGCTTCGCGGGTCCTCCCCAACGGCTCCGGTCCCCGCGCGACCGACTCGGCGAGCGCTTTCCGCAGCCTGCGTGGGACTGATGACTCTAACGTCGGTTGCGTGCGGCGAGTCGGGAGATCCCGCGTACCTCGTCAAAGATTTGCGCGTCCTCGCCGTGCAGGCCAATCCTCCCGAGGTGCTCTACGACGCGCCGAGCGACGCTTCGCTGTCATTTACGGCCCTGGTCGTGGACCCGCAAGGAGCCAGCATCGACTACCGTTGGAGCTTGTGCCCCGTGGAGTCGAACGAGGCCTGCCTCGACTACGAGGCACGCAAGGACAACGCGCCCGCGGCCTTTCACGCCGCCCTCGATGACATGCACGCGATCGCGGCGAGCGGATCGGCGCTGCCCATTCCCGAATCGCAAGGCCTGCCGCCAATCGAGACGGCCACGCGGGCCGTGTGGTCCTACGACGTGGCGACGTTCAACGTCACCGCACCTCGCGCGCTCTACGACTATCATCTGCAATCGAGCTTCTTCGGCGCGGGCCTGGGCGCTTGGCCCTCCGCCGTGCTCGAGCTGACGAGCGCGTCGCAAACACTGCGCGTCGGTAAGCGCGTAGTCATCAATGCGGCGCACAGCGACGTGTACGCCGACGCCCTGGGCATCACGGTATGCCCCGATCCCGACGTGCCCGATGAGCCGCCCGGTTGCGTGCCCCTGCGCCCGCGCGTCGCAAACAACAACCCGACGTTCGCCGAGGTGCAGATCGCGTACGGCAAGAGCGCCCTCGGCACGTTCGAGCCACTCGTCGGCACGGCGGAGGTGTCGGCCGGCGCCAGCATCCGCCTGCTCCCCGTCCTCGGACCCGACGCCTATGAGAGCTATCAGGTACTCAAGGTCGATTTGGAGTCGCTCGCCATCTTCGTCGAAGATCGCGTCGAGGCGCCCTCCGTATCGTGGTTCTGTAGCGATGGTGAGATCCAGGAGCAGCTCACCTGGGTTAAATTCACCCGCGGCCTCGACACCATCTTCACCGCGCCGAAGACGCCGCCAACGGACTCCGATGGGCTCGTGACCGTGTGGCTGGTGGCGCGCGATGAGCGCGGCGGCGTCGGCTGGCAAAACATCGAAATCCACGTCAGCCCGGAGTAGTACGTCTTTTCGCCCCACCGTGGGTCCAGATGTGGTAATGTAGGTGTGACGGTTGCCGCCAGTTGAGAGCTGGGGCCGCTGCTCGGCGCACCGGTGACTTTGCCCTTACCGGGGTCGGGACGCACGGGGGCCGAGGCTCTGAGCTCTCCTGGCGGAAATCGTCGGCCTTCAAAGCACCTGGGTTGGGATGAGCGCGTCGTGCAGCAGACGTACCGTGTCGTTGCACCGCACAGGCGCGATGACAAAGCTCACGCAGGTGTCTGTTGCCTGCATCCCTTCGGGGTCGATACCGGCGTTGCGCAGAGTTGCGCTCGCAACCTCCCACGTCACCCCCCGCGACAGCAGCCACGTGCCGATGACACTCACCACCGACACGTCGTCGGCCACCAAGCCGAAGCGACGCGCACGCTCGACCACCGGGTGTGGATCGCGGCTGGGTACCCCCGTGCGGTCGACGAGAAGATCCCAAGATCCGCTGCGCGTCGCGCCCATGACGCGTGCGCCAACCTCAGAGAGCGCCGCAATGATCGATCCGAGCTCGCCCTGCTCGCCTCGCATGCGCGTGACCGCCGAGGCCGTCGCGATGGCCACGACGCCCGTCGGCATCGGCGCCGCAGTATCGACCACCGACTCGCGTCCCGATACGTCGCCGGTCTTGCGAGCGTGAATGGCGATCCCCGCGCGCTTGGCAAACTCCACCGCGTCCGCGTTGAGCACCTTGGCGCCAGCGCCCGCGAGCGTCTGCATCAGCTCATAGGGAAGATGCGGCAACAGCTGCGCCTGCGGACAGACGTTCGGATCGGCGGTGTAGACGCCGTCGACGTCCGAGTAGATCTCGCAGGCACTCGCCCCGAGTGCTGCCGCGAGCGCCACCGCTGTCGTGTCCGAGCCGCCACGGCCGAGCGTCGTGATCTCGCGATGGCGGCTGACACCTTGGTAACCGGCGACGATGACGATGACCCCGCGGGCCAGCGCCTCCTCGATGCGGTACGGACGGACCTCGAGGATGCGCGCCCCTTGGTGATTGTCCTCGGTGATGATGCCGGACTGGCTGCCCGTCAGCGAGATGGATACGCCACCCACCTCGTGGATGGCCATCGACAAGAGCGCCATCGAGATGCGCTCGCCAGCGGTGACGAGCATGTCGAGCTCGCGCCGCGAAGGCTCGGCGGCGATCGCCTTGGCTTGCGCCATCAGATTGTCGGTGGTCTTGCCCATCGCGCTCACGACGACGACGACTGCGTCGCCGCAACGCTGGCGGGCCACCACGGTCTCGGCGATCTGGCGCAGCCGCTCGACGTCCGCCACCGAGCTGCCACCGTATTTCTGCACGACGATGCCCATCGCTCACCTCCCCTTGCGCACAGCGGCGATGTTCCGGCGCAACGACTCGACCCTCGCGACGAGCTCCGCGCGCACCGCGGGATCGACTGCACCCGCCGAAGAAGATGTACCTGCTAGCTCCGCAAGGGCAAGCAAGCCCGCATCGTCGGGCGCGCGCACGACGGCACGTTGGGTCACCTCGCGCGCACGGCGCACGTCGCCCCGCGCGAGATAGAACAGGCCCAAGTAGAGCGACACTTCAGGCACCGTCGGCTCGTCACGAACGGCGCGCACGAGCTCGCGCTCCGCGCCCTCGATGTCACCGCGCAACAGCAGCGACCATCCCAGCTCGCGACGCGCAAGACCGTAGCGTGGTGCCAAGCGCAGTGCCTCAGAGAAACATGCAGCCGCGTCTTCGAGCGCCGCGCCCTGCATCAGTGCGCGTCCGAGCTGGTAGCGATACAACGGCACCGCCGGCCGCAGCTCGACAGCGCGCATCGCCTCCGCCGCCGCGAGCGACGGCTCCCCTTGGGCGAGCAGGGTCGTGGCGCGATTATTGAGCAAGCTCGCCGAGTCGGGCGCGAGCGCGAGCGCCTCGTCGAACACGGCCAGGGCGCGAGCGTAGTCGCGCTGCAAGTACAGCGCGACGCCCCGGTGGTTGTAGTGGTGCGCCACGAATGCCGGGTCATCGAGCACGACATACGGCGCGCCGCTTGCGCGCGTCTCGTTTTGTAGATCGAAAACGGCCAGCAACTCCGCGCCGCGAAAGCGCACCCCAGCCATGACGTGCCCTATTTGACCGGTGCCTACGGCGTCATCGCGCTCGAGCCCAACGGCGTCGAGGCCCAGCACCCTCGCCGCGGCGACGTACAGCGCCGACAGCTCGTAGCACCCCGCCTGCGCGTTGCCGTGCTCGTCCCCGAGAGCCACCGCGAGCAGCGCGTCAGCCGTCTTCGGCTCGCGCGCCTTCGGTTTGTTGTCCCGATCCGCGGCAATGGCGTTGCGACGCTTGAGGATCACGATGGCGTCATAGAGGCGCAGCGCGCGAGCACGCGGATCTTGCTCGCCGCCTACAGCCTTAAGGGCAAACGCGCGGATGCGCGCACTGCTCGCAAATGGCACGACGAGCTCGGCTTGCGGGATCCCCTGCGCGCGCATTTGCTCTCGCAGAGCAAGCTCCCAATCGGCCGCGGGCGCGGAGCAAAGAAAGGCGCAGAGCGCCGTATGCAGCAATGAGATCAGCGGCGGTTGTGAAGCTGATAGTCACGCCACGCGGCGCGGCCCTCTTCGAGGCTGACGGCGAGATCGCGCACGTCCTCTTCACTGTCGACGACGCGTGGGTCGAGCGCACGCGCGAGCTTGAGCACGTGGTCGGCCAGCGCAAGGCTCTGCGGCGCGAAAGCATCGAGCCGCACGATCAAGGGCTCGCAGACGTACTCCTCGATCTCGGTCTCGGTGCCCACAAAGAAGCTCACCTCGACGCTCTCGCCGGCAGGTACGAACGCGAAGCAGTGCTCGCTGTTGCGAAATGCCACCGTCTCGGTATCGCCACCGAGAACCCACGGGACCTTGCGCACCCAATGCGTCGCAAGACGCACGATGGGATCGTATTGATCGCCGCAGTACTCGTCGCCATCGACCCTGAGCACGAGCGCGCCATCGACACCACCGACCGGTGTGAGTCGATCACGGTACGTGTCGATGTGAGAGAGCGCCTGGTCGGAGTCGATGACCTCGTCACCGACGCGGATCTTGTAGGTCAGATCGAACTTCATGATTGTCCGCTCTATTGAGCAATTCTCGCCGCGGGCGTCAATACCCCGGCGGTCGATTGTCCGTGTTGCCCCGGCAACGACGACGCCAGCGCTTCGAGACGATCGAGCGCCAACCGCAAGCGATCGAGCCACGGAGCCGCCGTCGAGGCCTGTGATCCAACCGCCAGCGCGCGCGTGTACACGTGGCGGGCCTTGTGCAAAAGCACGCCGAGCCGCTCCGCGACGAGATCGCGATATACCGAGGTCTGCTCGTCGTCGAGGTCGCCCGGTGGGGCAAGTGCCGCGAGAGCCTCATAGAGCGTCTCGTACAACGCGCCGACGCGAAAGCCTGCCGCCGCGGCCGTATGCGCATCTCCCATGGCGATCGCCTCGACGTAGTGTTGTTGCGCGACGAGCAGGCGACGGCATTTCTCTTCGAGCAGCGGCGCGAGCTGCGCCTCCGGCATGGTCAACGTCGCGACCGCATAATCCGCATTGGCGAGCTCGGCCAAGCGAAACGCCGCCTCCGCGCCAAAGCCGCGATCCTCAAAGCGACCCTCGCGCTGACGCGTGCGCACAAAACGCACCGCGTCGCCGAGCATCAGGCGCGCCGCCTCGTCGCTGCCACTCTCACTGAGCGCGACCCCTGCTCCCACCATCGCTTCGAGGCGATCGACGTCCTCGAGATCGGGCTCATCGAGCACCGCCAACAGGGTACCGCCTGCGGTCGACCAATCACCGACCTTGGCGGCACAGGCGGCCAGACGGTAGTGCGCGTCACGCCAGGTATCTCGACGACGGCCTGGCACCTCCGGACGCAACGCCACGATGGCTGCGTACTGCGTCACGGCGTCGGTCCAGGCGCTGCGCCGCTCGTACAGCAAGCCCAGGTTGTAGCGCGCAAGAGGCGCGAGGGGATCCTCTGCGCGCATCGCAATGACTTCGAGGTAGAGAGCCTCAGCCCGCGTCGTGTCATCGTCTTGTGTCGCAGCGCGCGCCTGTTCAAAGAGCGCGTCTGCGTCCGTGTCCACAGCGCCCACAGGTCGTTGCACCAGGCCCGCCGGGTGGGTGCCCGCCTGTTGCGTGGCACAGGCACTCGCCCCCAACGCGACACACGTGCCCAACGCGTACAGACGCCGCACATGTGTCCTTGCTGGTTGGCGTTCCCCCATCGTCATGCAACAGTCAAAGGCTACTATGTTGTACGCACGAGTGCCAGCGGCGCCCGGGCGCTACTGCACGTAGCCGAGCGCACGGAGCGCTTCGACATTGGCCTGCGTGCTGCTACCCAGGCGCGGGTCGGCCTGTCGATAGGACTGCGACACGGTGCCATAGCGCGCTACCAGCGCTGTGTCTCTCGGTCCCGCCCGGGACATGAGGTTGTGTTGCTCGGTCGGGTCGGTGCGCAGGTCGAAGAGCAGCTGCTCGGATGAGCGGCCGTCATAGTACATCTGCTGCACGTAGACCCGATCGCCCTCACGCAAGCGTCCAATGGCGCGGCCATAGCGACTATTGTAGGCGTACAGTGGGCGTCGCGGCAGCCGTACGACGTCGCGCACGGCCGGCCAAAGACTGCGTCCCTGCAAGCCCACAGCACCGGTTGCGAGCTTGGCGAGATCGAAGCCCAGCATGTCGAGCACGCTCGGGACAAGGTCGAGCTGTGTCACGGGATCGGAGATCATGCGCACGCGCGCGTCTTGCGGCGCGAGGTCGGTCGGCACGCGCCACAAGAGCGGCACCCATACCAGCTCACGGTGCAAGCTCGTGCCATGGCCCAAACCGCCATGATCGAGAAACTCCTCGCCATGATCTGAGGTCACGACGATCGCACCGTCGTCGCCAAAGCGCGCACGCCAACGGTCGAGCAGACGACCGAGCTCGCGATCGAGATAGCGGATCTCGTTGGCATAGCGTGATTGCAGCAGGCGCATCTGCCCCGGCGATGGCACACGCGTGGGGTCGTCGCGCAGCTCGTTCATCACACGATGAAAGGCAATGGGCTCGCTGTCGGGCGGGTCGCCTCCCAGCTCGGGGTGCGCGTAGTACGGGTAGTGCGGGTCCATGTAGTGCACGTAGAGAAAGAGCGGCGCGTCGGTCGTCGCGTCGATGCGTGCCAGGGCCTCGTCGGTGACACCACCCGCACCGTAGTAGAAGACGCGCAGGTGCTCACGCAATCCCTCGCGCCAGCGCGTGGGCAAGAGACGAAAGCTCGGCAAGGAGAAGACAAAGCGCAGACCCGAACGTTGAAAGAAGCTCTCGAAGCCCGCCGCAAAGCCGGTGCGTGGCTCGAGCAGCGCGTTATCAACCACCGCGTGCGTGGCGTAGCCGGCGGCACGCAGGTACTCGGCGAGCGTCGGTGCCCAGTCGGGCAGAAAGCCCGCGTTCGCGTCCGTGGTCATGCAGTGCACGCCGGTCATGAGGCTGGCCATCGACGGGATCGTCCACCCAGACGTCGACTCCACATCGGCGAACACCAGGCTGTCTTGAGCAAGACGTTGCAGCTGCGGCGCAAGCGGCATCGTGTAGCCGTCGCCGTAGAGCACATCGGCACGCAGCGTGTCGATGACCACGAGCAGCAAGGGATGCGCGTGCTCGAGCACGACCGCCGGGCGTTCGGGACGCGGCGGCAAGTTGCGCGCTCGACGCACGGCGAAGCCCGCACCGACGACGCTGGCAGTGAGCACGACAAACACCGCTATGCGCACCGCGAGGCGAGCTGGGGGCAACTGCCAGGCCACGGGCCAGAACGCGCCGATGACGGCTCCCGTCAGCGCGCCGATGACCGCGGCGACCGCGTAGGCGACGCCGAGAAGCACGAAGCTATCGAGCGTCGTGTCAAAGAGCCAACCGATGGCCAGCGCTGCCCCAGCGAGATCGGCGAGAAAAAGCCATGTCGCGACGATGAGACCGACGGCTGCACCACGCGCGCTGCGAGAGAAACGAGACATGGCGAGGCAGTAGCTGGTCGGCGGCGGCGACGTCAAGACGCCCGAGCGACCTGGACTGGCTGATGCTCTAAGCGGTTCGAAAAGCCGGCACCCTCAGCGAGTGCCGGCCAATCGGACAGATAGAGCTAGTGAACTGCGTTGGTCTTCGACATCGCGGCGTTGATCATCGCCGTCGCCGCCGGATCGAGCACGAGACCCACGTAGGTCACCTTGCCATCGCGTACGCGCAGCTGCATGTCCGCGGCGGCGCTCTCGATCTTCGCGACTTTCCACGCGTCCGCCACGGCCGTCACTTTCCATGACGCACCGGTGACCGTGCCGGTGGCATCGCCGACCGGCGTCACAGACACCTTTTGCGCGCCGAGGTAGGTGAGCCAGTTGCCCACTTGCGCCGCATCGCCGTAACGCTGATCGGCCCAGTTCACGGTGGCGTCGTCGGTCAGCATGCCGCGCAGAGCGTCGACATTGTGGTTGTTGACCTGCGCGAGAAACTCGGTCGCGACCTTGGTCGCCGCCGCGGTCTTCGCGGTCGTCAGCAGCGTGCGCGCCGCCTCCGTGAGCGTCCAACGTACGCCGACGATCTTGCCGTCTTTCGCCGTCAACGACAGCTCGACGTCGAGCGCGGGGACCGCCAGGCTCTGATACTCGTTGCTCGTCACACGCACGGCATGCGTGGCGTCGGCACCTTGGACGACTGGGGCGGCGCTCATCTCGAGCTGCGTGTGCGCACCCACCATCGCGTCGAGCTGCGCACGCACTTCGGCGGCACCGGTGTAGGTCTGGCCATCGAGGGTGAGGGCGCCCTCGGGAGCAAACAACGCGGCGGCCTGCTCAGCGTTACCTGCATTGATGGCCGTCTCCAAGGTCGACAACACTTGGGTCGGCGACGGAGCACAAGCGGCGACGAGCACGAACGAAGCTGCGACAACAAACGGGCGAACTAAACGCATGATCGATCTCCTACGGGTTAGTGCCGGCCACACCGGCGCATGTCGGCGCCTGCATACTCGCACCCCGTGCCGCACGCAACACCCGATGCACGATTGCTCTCGACGGCGCGACCTACATTTCAGGTCGCACGCAAGCGCTCCACGATGCGGTAGGTGCCGCGCTTGGGCATCTGCACAAACCCGCGCCAGGCGGCCGTCGCCAACGTGCCGTCGTCGAGCAGCTCCGGCAACCAGCTGCCCGCAAACCGTGGATCGCGCTGTTTGATGGCGGCACCGCAATCGATGGCCCAGCGGCGGTTGTAGCGCTCGTGCACGCCGACGGGCCACGACACGATGAGCGGCAACCCGAGCGCGCCATAGAACGTCAGCTCGCTTGGCTTGGTCCACAAGATGTCGCAGTCGGCAAGCAACGCGTTAAAGGCGTGCCAGTAGCGCGCGAAATCGGGCGCGTGCAGGATCCCCACACCGCGGCCCACCTCGGCGGCGAGCCCAGCACGCTCGAGATGCCGATGTAGGTTCGCGGCGACGTCGGCGCGTATGCCAGCGACGAGCGTCACGCGCAGGCTTCCAGAGCGGATCGCTGTCGCCAGCGATGGCAAAAACTGCCCGGCGAGACCCGCCTGTGCCCCAGCGCCACCGACGGCGTAGACGAGATGGGGGGCACGCGCGGCGTCGGGCGATGCAACGACCCCGAGTAGGTCGTCAACCGCCCCGCCCCACCGCGCGCGAAAGCAGCCCTGTGGATCCAGTCGCACCAGACGGTCGGCCAAACGCTGGCGCGCGCCGGCGAGATTGGCGCCGCCAAGAAGACTCGGCGGCAACGGAAAGCCCGTCACCTCGATGCGCTCGGCCGCGACACCATAGGCGAGCAACCGACGCCGCGTGCGCTCGGCCGGTACCAGGTATTGAATGCGACTGCGCGTCGCATCGGACGGCACCCAGACGCGGTTGACATCGACGTCGGTCACGACGCAGTAGACCGGCGCCTGCGACAATCGGTCGGCAGCAACCGCGGGCGCATAAAACGTCGTTAGCAAGGGTGCCGCCGCACCATCGAGGTGCGCGGCGAGCGTCCGTCCGAGTCCTTGGCCAATCCAGCGTCCGAGCAGCCGCGTCGCGACGGTGGGTGCTGATTGGTCGCGCGTGGGATGCAACGGATCGATGTGCGTCAGCCATTTGACCAAGGGCCGCAGCGGCGCGCCGACAAAGGCCAGCTGCGAAACACGCGTGGTGCGCTCATACCACCTGCGTGCCTTCTGCCAGCGGCGCTGCTCGTGCTCGTCGGCGAGCGGCGGTCGATCGGCGAGCAAGACGTCTACACCGAGCGCCTCACCGAGCGCGTAGGCAGCCCGCAAGTGGCCGTAGCCCATATCGATGGCGACGACGACCGGTGGCGCCTCGATACCTGTGGTGGGGTGGGACAACGAGCGTTACGCCGCCATCGCGCCAACGAGCTCGGCTTCGAGCACCGACAGGCCCTGGGCCTCGTAGAAATCGACCACGTTGCTCCGAGCGGCGTTCGCCTGGCGTGCCCGCACCACGGTCTGCTCGAACGTGTCGCGAATGGCCTCGAGCGAAATCGACGCGCCCGCGTCGGCGACGCCCCGATCGGGGGCGCGCTGTTCCTGAGCGTAGGCAAGGATGAGCCGAAGTTGGGCGTCGCACACATCGCTCATCGCCACCCTGCCGTCGCGCGCGGTGCGCTCAAAGCGCTGCATCGTTCGCTGCACGTCCTCAACGAGTCTATCAACCGAGCCGCTCATGACGCTCTCCCACAGATCTCGGGACCACACGATCCCCATTTTCTATCCTGCTGTCATCTGTATCGGCACGCGGCTCGAAGTGTTGCGCGAAAATTCGACGTTTTTGCGGACCCGACGCGCGTTGACTTTAGCGCACCACCGCCACATACGTCGCGCGTGCAGGCGAGAGAAACGATGGCTGAGCGGCGGCAGGTGCGTGAGGGGCTGGTGTACGGCCTTGCCGCCTACGGTGCGTGGGGGTTTGCGCCCATCTACTTCAAGGCCGTCACGCACGTCGGCGCGCTCGAGGTGCTCGCACACCGCGTGCTGTGGTCGTTACTGTTGCTCTGTGCTTGGGTGCTCGCTACCGGTGGCCTCACGCGCGTGCGCCAAGCCCTGCGCCGGCCGAGACTGCTCGCGACGCTCGCGCTCACCTCCACGCTCGTCGTCAGCAACTGGGGCGTCTTCATCTGGGCCGTGGGTCACGCGCGTGTGCTCGAGGCGAGCCTTGGCTACTTCATCAATCCGCTGTTCAACGTGCTGCTCGGCTATTTCTTCTTGGGCGAGCGCCTGCGACGGGCGCAATGGCTGAGCGCTCTACTCGCAACAACCGGCGTCGCGTTCCTGACGTGGCGGCTCGGGGCGGTACCGTGGGTGGCGCTGTATCTTGCTGGGGCATTTTCGGCCTACGGGCTGCTGCGCAAGCTAGCACCCGTCGACGGGGTCGTGGGGCTCACCCTGGAGACCGCTGTGCTCGCCCCCGTGGCGCTCGCCTATCTGCTCTTTCTGCGCGCCTCGGGCTCACTCGGCTTTCTTCACTTGGGACCGATGATCGACGGGCTGCTGGTCGCGGCAGGGGTCGTGACGGCCGTACCACTGGCGTGGTTTGCCAACGGCGTGCAGCGGCTGCCCCTGTCGACCATGGGTTTTTTGCAGTTTGTCTCTCCGACGCTACAATTTCTGCTGGCCGTGCTCCTCTATCGCGAGCCGTTCGGGCGCGCACACGTCGTTGCCTTCGGCCTCATTTGGACAGCTGTCGTGCTCTTTAGCGCCGACGCGTGGCATCAACGTCGCGGCCTCGGCCGCCCTGCGATTTAGCACACCGCTCACGCGCTCGGCGTCGCGACGAGCGAGGACACCACGCGGCCCAGCTCCTCGGCGGCAAATGGCTTGCTGAGAATGAGCACACTCGTTGCACGCACAAAGGTCTGCGCCTCAGCGGTCACGGCACCACCCGTCACAATAGCGAAGCGCCGAGCGAGCTCTGGGTACTTGGCACGCACAGCCTCGAAGAGCTCCCAGCCGGTCATCTCCGGCATCATGAGATCAGAGATGATGGCGTCGGGCGGGCCGTTCTCGGCGATGTGCGCGAGCGCGCGTGCGCCGCTGCCGCACGTCACGACGTCAAAGGTGTCGCTCAGCATGCGCCTCATCGAGCGCAAGAAGGCAGGCTCGTCATCGACGAGCAGCAGCCGACGGCGCACGCCAGCCTCAGCGCGCACGCCCCTCTCGTAGACCGCTGCCGCGGGTCGTGGCGACGCATCCACATCCGCCATCGCTGCCTCCACCTCGCCCGCGCGAAGCTTCAGCGTGACGGTGGTACCCACGTGCTCGGTGCTCTGCACGTCGATGGAGCCTTCCATCTTGCGCATGAGCTGCTGCGAGATCGGCAGTCCCAGGCCCGTGCCCGTGCCGATTGGCTTCGTACTGAAGAAGGGATCGAAGACCTTCGGCAGCACCTCACTCGGGATGCCACAGCCGTTGTCCGCCACGCGCATGACGACACATTCTCCTTCCTCGACGGCCTCGATCACAATGTGACCGTCGTCCCGACTGCCGTCGATGGCATGCCCTGCGTTGATCAAGAGGTTGAGGATCACCTGGCGCAGCTCGGCCTCGTTCGCGAGCGCTGGGCGCGACACATCGGCACGCACGGTGACCTTGGCGCGATGGCGCATCTCGCTGCCGACGAGACGCATCACTGAATCGATCACCGCTTTGACGTCGACCGGACCGGTGCGGCCATCCGAGCGACGCGAGAAGATGCCGAGCTCACGCGTGATGTTGCGGATGCGCTCGAGCCCCACGAGACAATCCTCGATCATCGAGGGTACGTCGCTACTGTACTCGAGCGTGTCGCTCGGCTGACCCGAGATGATCGCATGCGACCACTGCGCGACAAACTCGAGATTGGTCTGCAAAAAAGCGAGCGGGTTGTTGATCTCGTGCGCGATCCCCGCGGTGAGCACGCCAAGCGCGGCAAGCTTCTCGGATTGGGACAACTGTTGCTGGGCCTCTTCGAGCGCACGAAGCGCGCGGCCAAGCTCGGCACGCTCACGCGACAGGCGCCGGTTGGTGCTCACGAGCTGCTCGGTACGCAAGGCCACCTGCTGTTCGAGCACGTTGTTGGTGCTGCGCAGCTGCACGAGCAGCGCGTCATTCATACGGCGCATGCGGGCGTCGTCGAGCGCCCCCTCGATGGCCGCACGCAAGGGTCCAAGGTCGGCGTCTTTGATAACGTAGTCGAACGCCCCCTCGCGTACCGCTTGCAGTACGAGCTCGCTCTGTACGTGGGAGGACAACATCACCACCGGCGTGCTCGGGGCAAGCTCCGCGAGGCGTCGCTGGAGCTCGAGGCCATTCATGTGCGGCATCTCGACGTCGAGCACGAAGAGATCCCACTCTGCCTGCGTCGCGTGCTTGAGCGCCTCCTCGCCGTTGCCCGCTGACTGCACTACATAGCCCCAATGCTGGAGGTGCCAGCCGATGCTTTCAAGGGCGAGCTCACTATCGTCGACCAGCAGCACACGGGTCGCGCCATCTTGTCGACCGCGATCGCTGCCCTGCGGCTCGCGTGCCTCGGATGTCTCGGAATCAAACGTCACCATGGGTGGCTACGAAGCAAGATCCGATCCAAGACCTCGCCACGGCAATTTGACACCTCGCTGGCGAGAAACGGCCTTGCGCGAGCTCCTTGACCATGTCGTACCAGGGGCAAACCGCACCTGGGTCCACAAAACTCAGGGCTTGCACCCCGCACGCGTCATCGCCCGGCAACGAATCGACTTGACATTTCACTGGACCTTGCGTAGAAGCCGCTGCTCTGCTGGTGCCGGCGGCTATGCACGTCGCACGGTGCGCAAGCGCATAGGGGACCGCAACGGGTCGAGGATGTGAGCGATGCAAACGCGCAGCGCGAAAAAGGAAGAAGTCGAGCGCCGTTGGTTCGTTGTCGACGCGTCGGAGAAAGTACTCGGACGCATGGCGACCACGATTGCCACGGTGTTGCGTGGGAAACACAAGGCGATCTACACGCCGCACGTGGACACGGGCGACTTCGTCATCGTCATCAACGCCGAGAAGGTGAAGCTGACGGGCAACAAGGAAAACGACAAGATGTACCACCACCACACCGGGTGGGTCGGTGGCATCGTCTCGTTGTCCGCCAAGACTGTGCGCGAGCACAAACCACAGCGCATCGTCATCGAGGCGGTCAAGGGCATGCTGCCGCCCGGACCCCTCGGCCGCGCCATGATGCGCAAGCTGAAGGTCTACGCTGGCGGCGAGCATCCGCACACGGCACAAAAGCCCGAAGAGCTGAGCGTCTGAGCGGGCGTTTAGCCCGACGCTTCGAGGATCGAATCATGTCTGAAGCACAAAGTTGGTACGGAACGGGACGACGCAAAGAAGCGACCGCACGCGTGTGGCTGATGCCGGGGTCCGGCGTCATCACCGTCAACAAGCGGACGCTCGATAACTACTTCGGGCGCGAAGTGCTCAAGATGGTGCTCAAGCAGCCGCTCGAGCTCGTCGAGCAGCTCGACAAAGTCGACATTCGCGTCAACGTCAGTGGCGGCGGACAAGCCGGTCAGGCCGGCGCCATCCGTCACGGCATCACGCGCGCGCTGATGGAAATGAACGCAGAGCTGCGTCCCGCGCTCAAGAAGGCGGGTTTTGTCACCCGCGATCCGCGTGCCGTCGAGCGCAAGAAGTACGGCCAGCCGGGCGCTCGCAAGCGCTTCCAATTCTCCAAGCGCTAGTCGGCGCCTCCCGAGCACTTCCTTTCGCGCCGGCTGCGCGCCGCGCATACCGCCGACGAGGAGGCCTGGACTCCGCCGCAGCGAGCTACTACTTGCCGGGCAGCGTGGTGCGCGCCTCGTGCATCTTCTTCGTCAAGTTGCGGCGCGTGCTGTCGCAGGCGCTCGTAACGACCTCGTGCGCGTACCTGCGGCTGTCCGAGCCATCGTACGTGTGCTCGAACCGTTGCGTCCGCGTCTCCACCTTGCTCGTGAGCTTCTCCGTGCCGGCAATCGGCTCCCACAAGGTCTTCTTGAACCAACCGCTGCCCGTCGTACCGACCGCGCGGGCCTGGTAGGTCTTTGTTTCCTTGGAGACGACGACCTCGAGTGTGGTCCGGACGTTCCTGCGCTCGAGCGTGTCCTTGTAGTCGGGCTGCTGCGTGCATTGGCCGACCTCCAGCGGGATCTCGTTGCCGGTGTTTGCGGAAAACCACTGTGTTTGCTGTCCACACGTGCCGGCCACTTGTGCCCTGCG
>CAYHNK010000019.1:0-27911 GCA_964357695.1 uncultured Bdellovibrionales bacterium
GGAAACAGCAACCTTCAACCGGGGAGGCAACTCTCCACTAATCGATGGTCCGAAGAATCCAGGCAGGTCAGGTCGGCGGATGTTCATGTTCTGGTGTGAAAGTGCGTCGCATCGGGCGACCTGCGATAGACCAAGCGGCCCGACTCTCGAATGCCGTTGCTGACGGTAGGTGTGATGTCAGCATTGCCGAACCATTCCAGATGAATTGGCATTTGAAGGAGCTTTTGGAGGCGTTCGCGCAAGCCCTCTGCCTCAAACATCCAAGTTGCCAGTGCTGAACTGTCGCCAGAACGCGACCGCAGTTGGATTGCGACATCCAGATCACTATCCGGTCGAGCACCACCACGAACGCGGCTTCCATAAACCCACGCACGTTCCACGAGAGGCTCTGATGCCGCCCAATCCGCCACGGTTCCAAGAATGTCAGAGTCCTGCATTTCCCACGCACTATCTTCGCAGACGACGGCCGCTGGCAAGAGCAAGTCCAAAAAACAACGCACCGCCTCATCCGCGCCTTGTCAACGCCACCCATCTCGCCTCAACCAACGGCTTGGTGGCCTCGAGCTGGATGTGCGTGTATCTCTCGGTCGCGCCGGTGCCCGTGTGGCCGAGCAGCGTGGCGATCATTTTCTGGCCGACGCCCATCACCGCGTAGCTCGACCCGGCCGAGTGCCGGGCGCCGTGGGATGTGATGAGCTTTACCCCGGCCGTTGTCGATAGCTCCCGATACCAGCGGTTCAACACCTTATTCGACAGGTAGCCGCCGCGAGGGTCGGCGAAGAGTAGCTGGCCCTCGGTCCGCAGCATCCACTCCCGCAGCTCGTCGGCGAGGTCGCGGGAGATGACCTGGAATCGGGTCTGCTTGTTCTTCGTCGGCCGTCGTGCCTGCGCCACCAAGAACAGTGCCACCCGCTTCGAAAATGACTGCATAGTCGGTCGCGCGGGGACCGCAGCCGTCCGAGGGGCCCCGCGAAGCCGGGGAGCCGGACGGCGAGGACCGGAACAGCGACCGACGCCTACGCCAATAGAGCTACGGGAATCGAAGAATCAGCGGGCGATGTCGAGACACACGCCACGAGCAGTCCCGTCGTGCAACGCGTCCTCGGCCGACTACCTCGCTCCACTGGGCGGCTTCGACGACCGCTGAACGAGCCCACGGTCCGCTCGCCAGCTCGGCCTGCGGGCGCTGCGCGCGACCGGGTGACCGGAAGGATGCTCGCCGCACCATGTTGACGACGTTCCCTTACGCCCGTCGCTTGTGCACGACGAGGTCGACGTCGCAATCGAGCACCGAAAGCAGGGCGACGAGCTGATCGACGGACTTACGGTCGTTCTGCGCATCGAGAAGGCGATAGAGCTGTGCGGCCGATGTGCCGAGGCGGCGCACGATCTCGCGCTTGGCGAGCGGGCTCTGCGCGATGCGGCGCTGCGCTTCGAGCGTGAGTTGGTAGACGAGGAGATCACGCAGGTACGAGGGGTCGCGATTGTACTCGAGCACCTGCTCCGCGTGGATGGTCCCCTCACGTCCAGAGCGTAGCTCATAGGTGAAGCCTTCGCTCGCGAGCTCTTTGTCGACAAAGACGCGCGCCACAGGGTCTGCGGCCATCGGCGCCGGCTTCGACTTGGCGTATGGAAACGAATACACCAACCGGCCCATGGCAACGTGAAACGCATGCTTGTGATTGTTGTGCGTGACCGCGCGGATCTTCATAGTAGGTCCTCCGTTTCCAGCTCGTAAAGCAGCTCCAGCACGCGTCGTGGTGCCCGACCTCGCATTGCGCACCCATGATCGACGTCCCACTTCACGACGAGCTTACCATCGCGGTAGACGTGGACGTGACGTGGGGCATGGTCACCCTTCCACCAGACGAATACGTAGCCGCCGCGTCGAAGCTTTCCCATACGCTGAAAACGTTATCATCGGCGGAAACGTTTTGCAATGAGCTGGCGTCGATGGTGCTTAAAATAGATTTGACGCCCATGATGCTCCTCGACTGCGAGGACCTTCACCCCGACCGAACGCTGCACAGCGTGAGTGTTGGTATTCACATGGACACTAAATGCACATTTTGATATTGTTTCTGTCGACATGAAGTACGACCTTGAAGATGCTCGTGTCATCGACCGATTTCGTGGCGAGCAACGGGGTGTCTTTTCTAAGTCGGACCTCCAGGCGCTGCTGGGCGAGACGCACCCGACGGCCTTCGCGCGACGTTTGCGAGTGCTCGAGCGTCACCACGTCGTGCGGCGCTTCGTGCGCGGCTGGTACGTGGCTGAGACCTTCGACTTGCCAACCTTGAGCCAGCGCCTGGCCCCGACATCCTATGTGAGCTTTGGCCGGGTGCTCGCCGATGGCCTGATCGTCGGCACTGCTCCTGAACGCGAGATCATGGCGGTCAAGATCGGCAGGAGCCGCACCTACGAGGGGCTCGGCTATCGCGTCATCCATCTCGGCGTCGTCGAGTCGCTCTACTTCGGCTACGAGGTGCGCGATGGCGTGGGCTGGGCCGACGCGGAGAAGGCGACCCTGGACGTGCTCTACTTTCACCTGCGAGGGCGTCGATATCTCTTCGACATCTACAGCGACATTCGCTTCGATGCCCTCAATCGGCAGCGCGTTGACGCCTATCTGGCGCACTATCGCAATCCGAAGCTCGTCACGTTCGTGCGCAACCTACTCGGAGGCAACGCGCGATGACGACGAGCCTTGCGCGCCCTGTGAGCCGCGAGACACTGCTTCTCTGGGTGATGCACCGATTTGCGCGGGCATTCGAAGACCACGCAATTCTCAAGGGCGGCATGGCACTACGTCTTTGGAGCAGTCCGCGCGCTACCAACGACATCGACTACGTGCTCGTACCGTTCGAATCGAAGAGCGAGGTCGCCGCGCAGATCCGTGCGGTGTTGACCGAGCTCCCGGGCGCCGACGTGCAGGTGACGCTGCACTCGACGATGGTGCGCGCCGAAGTTCGCATGGATGGTGCTGCCATTCAGATCGAAGCCTCGGTCGCCTCGGAATGTCCATCCGAACCGATGGCCACGGGGGACTTTGCGCGCGCGCTGGGAGCGCCATCGCAGATCGTGCGCGTGATGACCCCGTCGGTGGCGCTCGCGCACAAGCTTGCTGCATGGAACGAGCGCCGACTGCTGCGAGATCTGTACGACAGTTACTTCCTCAGTGCTCGTGTCGGCGCTTCACCTGACCGCGACACACTTACCGCCCGTTTGCAGCACGTACGATCACGGCTACCCCAACTGCGGCGCGTGCGCGCGATGTCGATCGAGCGCTTCTACAAGGCGCTCCAGGATGCCGCTGTCGCCCTGACCGATGACGAGGTTGCACAATCACTCGCTCCGCTCTTGCCGTTGCAGGAGCTCGCTGGCCTGGCGACGCGCATGCGGGCGGCACTCGTGGGCCTCGTCGACCGTACAATTGACTTGTCGCAGATTTCGCTGACACTGGCGGGCGTGGATGAGGGTAGGATGGATCGCGTGGCAAGGTAGCTCCAACCGTTCGCTGAATCGTCTACGAAGCACGCATGTGCCGTAGAGGAGATCACGATGCTCGCTACCCAGACGCTGCTACTTACTCTGATGCTCGGAGTGCCCATGCCCTCTCCGGTGCAGCCACTGGCCGTCGCGCAACCGGCGGCGCAGCCCGGGCAGCAGGAGAAGAACCTCGCCGTCTTGCGCCAGACGCTGCCGGGGCAGCTCAGCGGAACCAAGATCACCGCCGAGCAGCGCGATAAGATGATGGCGCTGCTCGCGGAGCTCGAAGCACTCGTGAAGAAAGTGCCGAGCACCGCGGTCGAGCAGGAGGCGCAGATCCGCGAGTACCTGGCCCGCGGCGGCGAGCTGCGTGATCTCATGGACGACGCAGGGCTCCCGGATCCAGGTGATCTCTTGCCTCCGGGTCCGCGCTCGCGCCTGGGTATCCAGTTCCGTGAGGAGCCCGGCACTCAGCGCGCAGTGGTCCAGCGCGTGTTGCCGCAGTACCGCGCCGACAAGATGAAGATGCGCGTCGGCGACGTGGTGGTCTCGGTCAATGGCGCACCCATCGTATTCGCAAGCCTCATCGAGACTGTGGTCAAGGCCAAGCGGCCCTACGTCATCGAGGTGCTGCGCCACGGAGCGCTTGTGCGGCTGACGGAGCCGAAGAACTGACAGCCACTGTCCCCTACCGCTCCGCTGCATCCGCTAGAAAGCGCACGAAACATTCGGGCAGCTTGGAAGTAAAGTGCAGACGCGCGCCCGTGATGGGGTGCACAAAGGCGAGACCGGCGGCGTGCAGGGCGAGGCGCTTCGCCGACCAGAGCGGATGCTTGGCCTTCTGTGGCTGGTAGTGGGTGTCGCCGAGCACTGGGTGGCCAGCCTCGGCGAAGTGGACGCGGATCTGATTGCGACGCCCGGTCTCCAGATGCACGCGCACGTGCGTCGCCTGCCGCAGCCGCGCGACCACTTCGTAGTGCGTGATCGCCTCCTTGCCCTCGCGCGGGTCGTGGGTGGATTCCTCGTGCAGCTCCGCCGTCGTGCGCAAGTAGGAGCGAAAGGTGCCCTTCGTCTCGGCGAGAAGGCCTGCGACCAATGCGATGTACTCGCGCTCGGGCTTGCGGGCCCGGAGCTGCGCCTGCAACTTTTCTCCGACCACCTTGTTCTTCGCGAAGACGAGTAGCCCCGAAGTATCGCGGTCAAGCCGCTGGACGACCGTGACCTTCTTGAGCATGCGCGGACCGCGGTTAACGTAGCGGGCCACCTCGTCGAACAGGGTATTCGTCTCGCCTTTGGGGGTCGGGATACTGAGCATACCGGCTGGCTTATCGACGACGATGAGATGCGGGTCTTCGAAGACGATCACAAAGGCTCGACTCTTTGCGAGCGTCGGCTTCTCTTTGTAACGTCGGGCCGCATCGAATGTGACGACCACGATGTCGCCCGCCGACAGCGCATCGCCCGCTTCGAGCACCACCCCAGCGCGCGTGACGCACCCGTAGTCAAACAGCCCGCGCACGCTCGAGCGCGACAACACCGTCAGATCTCGCACGACGAGATCCGCACGCGCGGCCGCAGCCACCAACGTGACGCTCTTGGTCGTCATGGCCATCGCGATACTTAAACACGGCCGCGTCACCGCTGCCAATCTGGCGGGTCTATGCACACCCGACCGATCCGGGTCGCTACCTCAGAACCGGAACAAGCCCTCGACGCCATAGAAGCGCGGCTCGTTGACAAAGCCCGTCAGGTTGTTGAAGTCGATGCCGCCTTCGAGCGAGACGTCGTTGGTGACATTGCGCACAAACGCCGCCAGCTCCATGTGACCGGCGTCGCGCGAGTAGCCCAGGCGCACGCTGCCTTCGAGCAGGTAGGCGTCGGTGAACTCCTTCGACTCGTAGAGGAAGAAATTGATGCGGCTGCGATACGCCCAGTCGGTGAAGGCGAACACCTCGGCGTCCGTGCCGACCGGCACGCCGTAGCGCAAAGTGGCGTTGGCGATCCATTCGGGCGCGTGGGGCAAGGGATTGCCGCCGATGAGCACCGTGCCGGCGACGGGCCCTGCGGGGTCGGTGACCTTGCAGCCGCCACTGCACGGGGCAACAGCGAGCGTGTCGTCTTTGATTTCGGTGTGGTTGTAGCTCACGCCCAGCGTGGCAAAGAGACCGGCCACGGGCAAAAAGTGTGCATCGAGCTCGAAGCCGTATCCTATCGAGCGGTCAGCATTGAGCAGCTGGTTGAAGTTCGCGGCGCCGCCAACGGCGGTCAGCTGTTGATCGCGGATCTCGTAGTAAAAGCCCGCGAGGTTGATGCGCGCGCGCCTCTCGAAGAGCTCGCTCTTGATGCCGGCGTCGACCGACATGAGCGTCTCGGACTGGGCGACCGAGAGCGAGTCGCCAAAGAGAATGCGACCCTGGATGCTGGGGGCGCGAAAGCCCTTGGCCGCGCGGGCAAAGACCATGACGTCGGACACGACGCGGTAGTTGACATTCGCATCCCACGAGATCTGCCGGTCGTCGGGAGACGCCTTCAAGGGACCGATGGGGCCAGTACCGATGGGCGAGACGAGCCGCGTGGCGCGAAAGGTTTTGCCCTCGTCGGTGAAGCGTACCCCGGCGCCAAAGCGCAGTGCGCGTGTGGCATCGACGGTGGTCGAGCCGAAGACCGCCGCCGAGCGTGTCTTCTGTCGCTGCTTGGCGTAGCCATTTTCGACGCCGCCAGCGAACGTATTGTAGCTGAAGCTGTCGATGTTCAGGTCTTCGTAGAAGTAGTAGCCGCCCACCTGCACGTTGACGACATCCCAGTCGTTGCTGGCGAGGCGCACCTCTTGCGTCAGCTGCTCGTGGCGGGGAATGCCGTCCGCGGACTCCGAGGAAAATGGGATGAGGCCGGGACCGCTCGGTGGGGCATAGACCGCACCGTAGCCGCCGTCGATGTCGCCGCGGCTGTACACGCGAACATTCTCGTAGCCGCTGATGGCGGTGAGAGTCATGGGGCCGGCATCGTGCGTCAGCGTCAGGCCCGCGCCGAGCTGCCGGAGCTTCTGACGATTCTGCCCATCCTGCGCCACCTCGTCGCGGCGAAAGTCGTCGACGAGCCCCCCTTCTTCTGGACGAATGATGTTGGCGCGAAACAAGCGGGCCGTGCCTTCGAGGCCGTGGGTGTGCATGTTGAGCAACGCGCTGCTCGAGCTGGTGGGCGTGTACAGCACCTGAAAGCGCGCGGCGGCGTCATTGAAGCCTTCGAGAGCGTGCTCGCGGTCCGTGTACGTGTTCTTCACCCAGTTGTCACGCCGCTCGAAAAGGAGCGAGACGCGCGTGGCGATGAGGTCTTCGACCGCGGGTCCTTCGAAGCCGCCTTCGACGCCGAGGAAGGCAAAGCGTCCGTAGGTGAGCCGCCAGTAGTCCGCGTCGGTTTGGCCGGGCTCGCGTGAATCGACTTTCACCACACCCGCGGGGGTATTGCGGCCAAAGAGCGTGCCCTGGGGTCCGCGCAGCACCTCGACGTGCTCGACGTCGAAGAACGGCATGCCCTTGATCGTGGGGTTCTCCAGCACCACGTCATCGAGCACCAGCGACACCGGCTGCGAGGCGTTGAGATCGAAGTCGGTGTTGCCGAGCCCGCGGATGTAGAAGCGCGGGAAGGTGCGTCCGAAGCTCGACTCGAGTGTCAAGCTGGGAATGCGCGAGGAGAGCATGCGCACGTCGAGACCGCCTGAGCGCAATTCGCCAAAGGCGTCACCACCGATGGTCGCCACTGACAACGGTACGTCTTGCAGATTCTCGCGTCGCCGTTGTGCGGTGACGATGATCTCCTCGAGCTCGGTACCTCGCGGCGGTGGGGTGATCGGTGATGCCTCCGCCGGCTCCGACGTAGCATCGACCGTAGGCGCGTCGGGCTCCTGAGTGTACGCGAGCGGCGCGGCGCCAGCGACGACAACGAGCGAGACGAGAGAAGAGAAGATACGTCGTGGTATGGCGACCATCGCAAGCCCCCTTCGTTGGTCAAACAGCCCACTCCCCCTTCAGATGCATGTATCCGATCGCGCCTGTCGTCAACCCCTCACGGCAGTCCCACCGACGGTGAGGTTGTCGATGCGCACCGTCGGCAGTCCCACCCCGACGGGTACACTCTGGCCGTCTTTGCCACAGGTGCCAATCCCCGGGTCGAGCTTCGCATCGTTGCCGACGCGCACGACGTTCTTGAGGGCTTCGGGACCGACGCCGATGAGCATCGCGTTCTTCACGGGCGCGCCGAGATGCCCGTTCTCGATGAGGTAACCTTCGCGCACCTCGAAGACGAAGTTGCCGTTGGCGATGTCGACTTGGCCACCGCCGAACGCCGCGCAGTAGAGCCCGCGCTCAACCTCGCGTACGATGTCCTCGGGATCGTGTGGCCCCGCCGCCATGTAGGTGTTGGTCATGCGCGGCATGGGCGGGTGCATGTAGGACTCACGCCGACCGCTGCCCGTCGACGGCAAGCCCATGATCTGTCCGGAGAGCTTGTCGACCATGTAGCCGCGCAACACGCCGTTCTCGATGAGCACCTTCTCGCGCGCGATTTCGCCTTCGTCGTCGACGTTGATGGAGCCACGCCGATGCGGCAGCTCACCGGAGTCGATGACCGTGACGAGCTCGCTCGCGACCTTCTCGCCCAGCTTGCCGGCGTAGAGGGACGTACCCTTGTGAATGAAGTCTGCCTCGAGCCCATGCCCGACCGCCTCGTGCAAGAGAATGCCGCTCCACCCGGGCGAGAGCACGACCGTCTGCGGCCCCGCGGGCGCTTCCACGGCACCGAGCTGCGCCACCGCCATGCGCGCCGCCTCGTGTGCCGCCACTTCCGGTGGCAGCTCGCGCTTGTAGTGATCGAACCCGACGCGACCGCCGCCGCCGTGAAAGCCCGTGCGTCGCTCGCCATGGTGCGCCGCGATGGCGGTGAGGCTCAGGCGACACATGATCTGCCGATCCTCGGCGAGGATGCCGTCGGAGGTGGCGATGAGGATATCTTTGGTCTGGTCGGCAAAGCCGCCCATCATCTGACTGATGCGAGCGTCGTAGCGATGGCCGGCCTCGTCGGCGCGCAGCAGCAAGGCCGTCTTCTCTTTGGCAGGAACGCCGTCTGCGGCGTGCCGCACGGGATAGCGATTGGGGAGGGTGTGCATGCGCACGGCGACCGGGGAGGTGGCCTTGCCGGAGCGCGCGATGCTGGCGGCCACGCCAGCGGTCTTGAGTAACGCGCCGATGTCCAGATCGTCGCAGTAGGCGTAGCCCACCTCGGTGCCCCGCACCACGCGGATGCCGACGCCGAGCGAGACTGCATAGGCCGCGGTGCGGATCTTGTGCTCTTCGAGTGCGACGCTGCTCGTATGCGAGCGCTCGACGTAGACTTCGGCATAGTCGCCACCGGTCGCCAGCGCTCGCGAGAGCAGCTGTTCTACGACGGTGAGTGGTACCAGCTCTCGTAGGGTTGGTGACATCGGTTCCCCTCACCCCCCCCGCAGCGCCATGCGTACAAACGACTCGACGCCGTGACGCAGCATGGCCACCGCAATGGCTGCGAGAAAAAGCGACATCACCTTGCCAAAAGCGCGGGTCACCGCCGGTCGCACGATGTTCTTGATGCGGTGCGCGTGGTGCAAAATGAGCGCGACGATTGCGAGGTTGAGGATGAGCGCAAACAGTACCCACAGGCGTCCATGCGTGTCGGCAAGCACGATGCAGGTGGTCATCGTCGCCGGGCCCACAATGAGCGGCGTGCCGAGTGGTACGATCCCTGCGTCGGTGCCAATGTCGCTCTCCTTGCGCCGCTCACGCGTGAAGATGAGATCGTACATGGAGATCATGAGCAGCACGAGACCGCCGGCGACGCGCAGATCGTCGACGGTGATGCCAAGCACGCGAAAGATTGCCTGGCCTGCAAGCACGATGATGGAGGCGATGACAAAACCCGTGAGCACCGCGCGGTGTGACAGCTTGCGCGCGGTGTCGACGGCCATGCCCTCGGTCATCGACAAAAATATGGGCAGCGCCGTCAGTGGGGAGAGGGCCACAAACAGCGGTACAAAGACCTCGGTGAACGTCGTCAGCAGCGCGCGCATGCCCGTCTCCTCGAAGAGCCGTGCGTCTCATGGCACGAGCAGCGCGCGGAGCGCAAGCGGCCTTGTTGCCGTGCCAACGCCATGCCACCCGTTGTCTTGGCAACCGTGGTGCTGCGATGTAGAGATGCGCCGACGGTTCGTCATGTCCAACGCCTTGCTGGTCCTCGAAGATGGCCGCGCGTTTCGCGGCCGCCGTTTTGGCGCCACCACCGACGCCCTCGGCGAGGTCGTCTTCAACACGTCGATGATGGGCTATCAGGAGATTTTGAGCGATCCCTCGTATGCCGCGCAGATGGTCGTCATGACCTATCCGATGATCGGTAACTGCGGCATCGCCCCGGAGGACTTCGAGGCACGCAAGCCATTTCTCGCCGGCCTCATCGTCAAGGAACCGAGTCGCATTGCTTCCAACTGGCGCCACGAGCGGCACCTCGATGGCTACTTGTCGGACCACGCGGTGCCCGGCCTATGCGACCTCGACACGCGCGCCCTCGTGCGCCACCTGCGTGACCGGGGCAGCATGCGCGGCATCATTGCCAACGCCGACGCGGCCCAAGGGGCCATCGAGGCCCTGCGCGCCCGGGCCGGCGCCGCACCGAGCATGGCGGGCCAGGATCTGGCGCGCGTGGTCAGCGAGAATCGCACCTACAAATGGGAGCGCCCGAGCTTCGACGTGGCACGCGTGCCCGATGCGGCGCGCCTGTCCGCCGGCCCATCGACGCGCAACTTCCGCGTCGTTGCCTACGACTTGGGTATCAAGCGCAACATCCTGCGGCGCCTCGTCGACATCGGTGCGCGGGTGACGGTCGTGCCGGCGACGACGAGCGCCGCCGACGTGCTGGCACTCAAGCCCGACGGCGTCGTATTCTCCAATGGCCCCGGGGACCCGGAGCCGGTCGACTACGGCATCACGGCGATGCGGTCGCTGCTCGGCCGGGTGCCCATTCTCGGCATCTGTCTCGGCTATCAGCTGCTGGCGCTCGCGGTCGGTGGCCGCACCTTCAAGATGAAGTTTGGCCATCACGGCGGCAACCACCCGGTGATGGATCTGACGACGCGCAAGGTAGAGATCACCTCGCACAACCATGGCTTTGCGGTCGATCCGGAATCGCTCCCGGACGCGCGCGTGCAGCTGACACACATTGATCTCAACGACCAGGCGCTCGAGGGCCTGCGTCTGCGCGATGTACCCGCCTTCGGTGTGCAGTATCATCCCGAGGCGGCGCCGGGGCCGCATGACGCCGGCTATCTCTTTGAGCGCTTTGCCAGCATGATGGTCGATTGGCGCGCGCCCGGCGCGGACGGGGAGCGTCGCTAGTGCCTCGCCGCGACGATTTGCACCGCATCCTCGTCTTGGGCTCGGGTCCCATCGTCATCGGCCAGGCCTGCGAGTTCGACTACTCTGGCACCCAGGCGGTCAAAGCGCTGCGCGCCGAGGGCTACGAGGTGGTGCTCGTCAACTCGAATCCGGCCACCATCATGACCGACCCGGAGCTGGCCGATCGCACCTACATCGAGCCACTCACCGTCGAGTACTTGGAGGCGATCATCGCCGTCGAGAAGCCGGACGCGCTCTTGCCGACGGTTGGCGGACAGACCGGTCTCAACCTCACGCTGGCGCTCCATGACGCCGGCGTACTCGAGCGCCACGGCGTCGAGGTGATTGGGGCCAGCGTCGAGGCCATTCGCGTCGCCGAGGATCGTGAGCTGTTTCGCGCCGCGATGCAGGAGATCGGCCTCGATGTGCCGCAAAGCTGCATCGCCAAGAGCGTGGCCGAAGCGCTCGCGTTCGCGGAGCACTCCGGCTACCCGATGGTCGTGCGGCCCTCGTTCACGCTGGGCGGCAGTGGTGGCGGCATCGCCTACAACGCCGAGGAGTGCGCGGCGATCGTCCGGCGGGGCATCGACTTGTCGCCGGTGGGTCAGGTGCTCGTCGAAGAGTCGTTGCTCGGTTGGAAAGAATTCGAGCTGGAAGTCATCCGCGACCGCAACGACAACGTCATCATCATCTGCTCGATCGAGAACTTCGATCCGATGGGCGTGCATACCGGTGATTCGCTCACCGTCGCCCCGGCGCAGACGCTCACCGACGTCGAGTATCAACGCATGCGCGACGCGGCGGCCGCCATCTTGCGTCGCGTCAAAGTCGACACCGGCGGCTCCAATGTGCAGTTTGGTGTGCGCCCCGAGACCGGTCGGCTCGTCGTCATCGAGATGAACCCGCGCGTCTCGCGCTCGTCGGCGTTGGCTTCGAAGGCGACGGGCTATCCGATTGCCAAAGTCGCAGCGAAGCTCGCGGTGGGCTTTACGCTCGATGAGATCCCGAACGACATCACGCGCACGACGCCCGCGGCCTTCGAGCCCGCGCTCGACTACGTCGTCACCAAGATCCCCAAGTTTGCCTTCGAGAAGTTCCCCGGCGCTGACGTCACCCTCGGGACGCAGATGAAGTCGGTGGGTGAGGTGATGGCCATCGGCCGCACCTTCAAGGAGTCCTTGTTCAAGGCCCTGCGCTCGCTCGAAGCCGTGCGCCCCCAGCGACCGGCCGAGATGACCCACGAGGAGCTCGTGCGCTCGCTGTCCTCGCCCAACGAAGACCGCTTGCGCTACCTCGTGCACGCGCTCGAACAGGGCTTTTCTATCGAAGAGCTCAATCAGCTCACACGGGTCGACGAGTGGTTTCTCGATCAGCTACAACAAATCGCGCTCTTCCAGCGTGGCCTGCGCGGCAAGCCGCTCGGTGAAGTGAGCGATGAGGTGCTGCGTACCGCCAAAGCCTGGGGCCTTTCCGATCGACGTCTCGCCTATCTGAGCGGCAGTGACGAAGCCGAGGTGCGCACCCGCCGCGAGCAGGCCGGTATCCTCCCGGTGTATAAGCGCGTCGACACCTGCGCGGCCGAGCTCGCCTCGCACACGCCGTATATGTACTCGACTTACGAAGAGGAGGACGAGAGCGCCCCCGAGGCGGTCGACAAGGTGCTCATCCTGGGCAGCGGGCCCAATCGCATCGGTCAGGGGATCGAGTTCGACTACTGCTGCTGCCACGCGTCGTTCGCGCTGCGCGACGAAGGCGTGCAGAGCATCATGCTCAACTGCAATCCCGAGACGGTGTCGACCGACTACGATACGTCAGACCGACTCTACTTCGAGCCGCTCACCTTGGAGGACATCCTCGAGGTCGTGCGCAAGGAGCAGCCTCGCGGCGTCATCGTGCAGTTTGGCGGTCAGACGCCGCTCAACCTCACCGGGCCTTTGCACGACGCTGGCGTACCCATCTTGGGCACCTCGCCGGACTCGGTGGATCTCGCTGAGGACCGCGAGCGCTTCAACGCGCTGCTCGACCGCTTGCACATCGCTTACCCCGAGCACGCGTTCGCGAAGACCGAAGACGAGGCGCGCGCTGTCGCCGATCGCATGGGCTATCCGCTCCTCGTGCGGCCCTCCTACGTGCTCGGCGGGCGGGCCATGGCTATCGTCTATCGCGAAGGTGAGCTGATGGGGTGTGTACGCGCTGCACTTGACGCGGGGCCGCAGCGCACGATTCTGATCGACCGCTTTCTCGAAGATGCGATGGAAGTGGACGTCGACGCCTTGTGCGATGGCCAGCGCTGCGTCATCGCCGGCATCATGCAGCACATCGAGCAGGCGGGCGTGCACAGTGGTGATTCCTCGTGCGTCCTGCCGGCGCAGGACCTCAGCGACGAGCTACTCCAAGAGATCCGCGACACCACGCGCAAGCTCGGTCGCGCGCTCGGTGTCGTCGGCCTGATGAACATCCAGTACGCCATCGCCGGCGGGAAGCTCTACGTCCTCGAGGTCAATCCGCGCGCCTCGCGCACGGTGCCGTATGTGGCCAAGGCCACCGGCGTACCGCTTGCCAAAGTGGCGACGAAGATCATGCTCGGCCACACGCTCGATGAGCTCGGTCTGCATGAGGACCTCACAGTGTCGCGCACCTTCGTCAAAACGCCCGTGTTCCCGTTCATTAAGTTCCCCGGCGTCGATCCCAAGCTGTCGCCGGAGATGAAGTCGACCGGTGAGGTGATGGGCGTGGCGTCGACCCTCGGCGAGGCCTTCTACAAGGCGCAGCTCGCGGCCGGTACGCGACTGCCGACGCGCGGCACGGTGTTTGTCACTGTCAACGAGCGCGACAAGCGGGCGGTGGTGCCGACGGCGAAGCGTCTCTTGTCGCTCGGCTTTACGCTGCTCGCGACGCGCGGCACGGCGACCGTCTTGCGTGCGGCAGGCCTCGTGGTGGAGGAGACCCTCAAGCGCAGCGAAGGGCGACCCAATTGCGTCGATGCCATCCGCAGCGGGCAGATCGATCTCGTCATCAACACGCCGCTCGGTGAGTCGTCCTTTCGTGACGGCTGGGAGATCCGTACGGCGGCCTTGCAGCACCGCGTGCCGTGCATCACCACGCTCGCGGGCGCAGCGGCGGCGGTGGAAGCCATCGCCAGCCGCACGGCAGGTGGCGTGCAGGTCGTCTGCCTGCAAGATCTGCACGCTGGTCGCGACGGTGATAGGTAGCGCAACGACACCATGTGGCCCCTTCTCATAGGCTTGCTCACGAGCACCGAGCTCGACGTTGACAGCGTGCTCGAGCAGCTCGAGGCGTTGCGACACGAGCGAACGGGCACGCGTGCGGTCCTCGTCGAGGGCTATGCGCTCGTGCGCGGCACGACCCTCGAGTACGATCCGCGGTTGACCCTCGATACCGATGCGGCGGGGGCGTGGAACGCTGATTCACTCTACGAGCTGCAACCGCGGCGCACTCGCCCCGGCTACGTGCTCGGGCTGTACGGCGAAGGCGAGCTGCGCTCGGGCGTCGCCGTGCGCGTCCTGCTCGATTCCGGCGAGATCAACGCGGCGAGTGATCTCGAGCCGCCGCTGGCCGGCGAAGTCGTGGCCGTCGATGGGCGCACGCTCGAGGATCAATTCGCCTCGGGCGCGTTCGTGCGCGAGGCGGCACTGGTGCTGGGTCATCGTGGGCTGTCGTTAGAGCTCGGCCGACGACGCACGACGCTTGCGAGCGGTCTGTTGTACGATGATTTTGCCACGGGCGCGGCGGCGACCATCAGCGCGCCAGGCCTCGGTGCGCGTGCGCCCAAATTGGACCTCACCGTCGTCGTCGTCGGGCACACCCTCGATGAGCTGCGGCAGGCGAGTCCCTTGCTCGTGGCCGAAATCGGTTTCGCGCCGTCGCTCTTTCAGTCCGTCTCGGTCTTTGGTGCGTACTTGGTCGACCGTGCGTCGCTGCTCGATGGCGTCATGCAGTCAGTCGCCGCGGAGCGAGTCATTGCTGCGCTCGCCACGACGCCCCTCGTGCTCGACGCCGTATTGACGCAGCTCTTTCTTACTTCCTCGGCGGAAAGCCCGAACAGCATGGGGTACGTGGGCATCAACGTCGACCTCGTGCCCCTGCGTGGTACGCGCTTGCGGCTCAACGGCGTGCTCTCGCGCGGGCGCATCAACCTCGCCGCTCCGGTCGCGCCCGATGCCAGTGCGGTGACGCTGCACTTTGCCTTGCGTGGCTTCGCGGTTGCGGGCGAGTTGAGCTATGCGCTCACGTCGCACCTGCGACTTGCTGGGGTGGGATTTGCCCTCTCCGGCGACAACGCCCCACGTCTGACCGAGACCACGAGTACCACGCCCGGCGAGCTGCGCCGCGATCTCATTGACTACCGGGGCTATGTCGCCATTTCGCCCTACTGGAGCTGGTCCGGCCTGTTCTTCTCCGGTGGTCTCGGGCATGCGCTCTGGCCCGGGCGTGCTTCGGCGGCGGGGGTCAATGGCCATGGCGTCGCTGGTGGTGGCCCGCTGCTCGAGCTCGAAGGCGACGCCGGCCGCTTCGCCTTGCGCGCCGTCTATCTCGGTGCGCTGGCGACGACGTCGACCGCGAGTGCGAGCCCGGGTTGGATCTATGGCGTGGAAATCGACGCTCTTGGCGAGTGGCACGCCACGTCCTGGCTTACGGCGGCACTGGAAGTCGATCTGCTCCCACTCGGCAACTACTTTCCGGAGCAGCAGCTCGCCTGGCGGGCGCTGGGGCAACTGTATGTGCATTTCGGGCGGTAGATCGGGTGTTGCCCTCGGCACGGTGCTGGCGCTGCTCACGAGCCTCGCCGGGCCGACGCGCGCCGCCGAGGACCCCCCGGTGCCCCCGACCGAGCCTGCGGCGGTGTGCGAAGAAGGGGCCGCCGTCGTGCCCGGGCTGACGCCCGAGGTCGTGCCGGAAGTCGTACCCGCGGTGAGCGTCGAGGCCAGCGACGCCAGTGCCACGGTGGCCCCAGTCCCTGTGTTGTCTTCCGAAGATGCCGAGCTCGTCATGCATCTCGAGATGCTGCTGATGCTCGAATTGCTGATGAGCTACGACCTGCTCGACGGCGAGGAGCCCTAGCGGGGCGCGCAACCAATGGAGACCCTGCCGGTTTGAATATGCGTGACGGTGATCACAAAGAGGCACGCGACCCTGATGTCGACTCCATGCTGGCGTTTCAACGCGGCGATGAGGAGAGTTTTGTGAAACTCTATCGCGCCTACCGTGAACGGATCTTCAACTTCTGCCGGCGCATGCTCTCAAGCCCGGCCTTGGCCGAAGAGGCCACCCAGGACGTCTTCTTGAAGCTCTATCAGCAGCGCCATCGGTACGAGCCACGCAGTCGCTTTTCGACCTATGTCTTTCGCATTGCCACCAATCACTGCCTGAACCTGCGGCAGCGGCGTGATTTCGGGCAGGCCGGGGGCGAATTCTTGGAACAGTACGCCGATTCATCCAGCCCATCGCCGGAGCGCGCTCTCGAGCAGCGACGTTTGCACGCCCAGCTCGGTGCTGCCCTGGCGACGCTCCCGGGGCAACAAGCCGCTGCGCTCTTGCTCTGCCACTACGAAGGCATGAGCTATCGGGAGGCGGCCGATAGCCTTCACGTGAGCGAATCGGCGGTGAAATCTTTGGTCCATCGAGCGCGCGAGGGCCTATTGGCGACGCTCGCCAAGCGTCCAGCTATGGAGGGCGATCATGCAGTGCAGTGAAGCGCGACGACTTCTGACCACCACGCGCTACGACGGCGCGGGGACTCTGCTGGAGGAGCATCTTGTGACCTGCCCGCAGTGCGCGGCGGTAGCGCAGCGGACGCGTGAGCTCGACGCCCTGCTCGATGCGGACGCGCCGCAAGAGCCACGACCGGGCTTTGATACACGCTTTTTCGCGCGACTCGATGAGCTACGCCAAAGCAAGACGGCGCGCCGGCCATCCTGGCTTTGGTATCTCGCCTACGCCGGCGCCGCCGCGAGTATCACGATGGGTGCTGTGGCGCTCGTGGGCCGCGGGCCTTCGTTGCCGCCCGAGCGCGACCGAGAGCTCGTTGCTAATCTGGAATTACTCGAGGACGAGCCGCTCTTGCGACACCTCGATGACGTCGAAGCGTACGAGGTGCTCGCCCAAGTGGACGCGGCGACACTCGCGCGGCTCGCCGGAGAGAGGGGGCGATAGCCATGGGACGCAAGATGATCTTCGCTTGCACGCTGTCGCTGCTGGGGGCCTTGGCCCGCCCGGCGACCGCGCAAGAGGCGGCGCCGTCAGCAGGGGCGGTCGAGCGCTGGCAGAGCATGAGTGAGGCCGAGCGCGAGCAACTGCGCGCCGTCTATCGTGCCTACAAGGATCTGCCCGAGAGTGAGCGGCAGCGCCTCGCTCAAAGCTATCGCCGCTTTCGTGCGCTGTCGGACGCCCGGCAGAACGAGCTGCGACAACGCTTTCGCGCCTTCAAGGCGTTGCCACGTGGGGAACAGCGCCAGCTCAGCGAGACGTTTCGTCGATACCGCGGCTTTAGTGGCGAGCGGCGTGCCGAGCTGCGCGGCGCGTTTCGTCGCTATATGCAAATGGGCCCAGAGGAACGGCGGCAGTTCATGCAGAAGCTACAGACCTGGCGTGAGCTGAGCCCCGAGCAGCGCGATATGCTGCGCCAGCGTTTGCGGCTCCGCCGGGGCGGCAACTAGCGACGCTGCGCTTAAACCGCCCGCAGCACCCAAGCCTTCAAGTACTCGGTCTCCGGCACGCCAAGGAGCGCGGGATGGTCGCGACTCGCGCCGCGTCGTTCGATGATTTGCACCGGTCGTTTGACGTCCGCGACCGCAGCGCCGATCATCGCGCCAAAGCGCTCGCTCGTCATCTTGCCGCTGCACGAGCAAGTGACCAGCAGGCCTCCGGGCGCCACGAGACGCAAGGCGCGCAAGTTGAGCTCCTTGTAGGCGCGCATGGCAGCCGCGAGGTCGCCCTGGCGCTTGGCGAATGCCGGTGGATCGAGCACCACGAAATCGAACTCACGCCGTGCGCGCTCGAAGGCGCGTAGCTCGTCGAAGGCGTTGGCGCACATGACCGTGACGGGCTTTGTGTTGGCCTGGGCGTTGTGTTGCAGACGCTTGGCCGCTGTCGCGTCGAGCTCGACGGCCACGACCTCTCGGGCTTTCGTCGCGAGCGCCAGCGCAAACCCACCGTGGTAGCTGAAGGTATCGAGAGCGATGCCTCCTTGGGGCATGAGCTCGGCGGCGCGCAGGTGATTCTCCCGCTGGTCGAGGAAGGCCCCCGTCTTCAGGTCGGTCATCAGATCGAGTGTAAAAACGTTCTCGCCTTCGTGAAACTGTGCCGGCGCATCCGGGCCGCCCAAAAGCAACACCTGCTCGCGCACGAGACCCTCGAACTCGCGCGCGGAGGCATCGTGCTTAGCGACAATCACCCGGGGCGCAAGGAGATCACGCAAGATCTCGACCCACAGCGCGAGTCGAGCGTCGGCGCCTTCGCTGACCGCTTGCAAGGCGAGCGCATCGCCATAGCGGTCGACAAACAATCCGGGCAGTCGATCCGCCTCGCCGTGCACGAGGCGGTACGCATCCGCCTCCGGGTAGAGACGCTGTCGAAGTTGCAGCGCACGCGTTAGGCGCGCGCGAAAAAATGTCGTGTCGCACGGCTCGTCGTGCCGAGTGAGCATGCGCACGGCGATGGGAGAGTGCGCTGCCCAATAGGCCCGTCCAAGAAAGCCACCACGCGTATCGACGACGCGCACAATCGCGCCGCCCTCGGCGTCCGGCGGCGTGCTCACGTCCCCGCGAAAGACCCATGGGTGACCCGCGCGCACGCGTTGGGTACCGCGCTCGACGAGCTGTACCTGGGGCTCTCGTGGCTCTGCGATGACCATCGGCGCTCAGCTCGCGGGCGGAAGGGGCTCGTCAACCGGCAAGGTGAAGTCGCCGTCCCCGTAGAGCCAGCGATAGGTGCCGTAGGTGCGCAGGACGCGCTTGAGGTACGCCCGTGTCTCCTTGATCGTCAGCTCCTCGGCGAGCACGTCGAGAGGCTCGCCCTGGTGTCGATGCCACCACTTGCGCGCCGTCGGCTCGCCAGCGTTGTAGCCCGCAATCGCCAAAGGCTCGCTGCCGCCGTAGTGGCGAATGAGGTAGCCAAGAAACGTCGCGCCGAGGCGCGCGCTCAACGCCGGATCGAGCAAGTCCTCGCCACGGGCCACCGTGGGCGGCGGGTTGAGCATCGACGCCGCTTCGCGCGCCACCGACACGAGCAGCTGCGACAGGCCGTACGCGCCCGCCCAGCTCACCGCCAGCGGGTCGAGCGCGCTCTCTTCGCGTACGAGGGCCTGCAAGAGCAACGGTGGCAGCTTGGCCTCGCGCTCCGCACTCTCGATGATGGGGCGCAGTGCGAGGGGGTACGCGGCGCGCCAGACGGGCAGCGAGCGCACGTCTGGTAGGCGCTCCAGGGCAGCGGCAAAATCGGTGCGTAATTGCCAGTGGGCCTCACGCTGCGCCCCGGCCTGGTCGAGCAAGAGCGCCAAGAGCAGCGACGACTGCTCCGCGCCGCACGAGGCGAGGCGACTGACGGCCACGCGCTCACTGCCGTGTGCCGCGAGCCCCAAAGAGTCGGCGTGGGTGGCGCCGACGACTTCCTTGAGGGGTCCGGCAACCTCGCGCAGCTCCGCCGCGGCATCTTCGAGGAGGCCGCGCGTCAGATACTCGAGGCCACGCTCGAGCGCGGTGCTGCCAGCGAGCGTACCGACGCACAGCGCGGTGGCCTCGGCATCGGTTGCGGAGACTGCGTCCACACGCGCTCGCTCCACGTCACCGAGCTGGGCGAGGCGACGGCGGGCTGCCTGGCCGTAGTAGTCGGCAGGCGCGAGCGCTGCGGCCTGCACGAACGAGGCAATAGCACTGTCGTGCGAAGACGCGTCGCTGTGCGTCCGACCCAGCCAGTACGCGGCGCGCGCGCGATCGATGCGATCCGAGACGCAGGTCCGATCTGTGAGCATGGCCTCGAGCTCGGTGGTGGCGAGGGGCAAATCCTTGCGGCGGTACGCCATCCAGGCAATGCGCCAGCGCGACTCGCCGCAGTGGTCCCCAGGCGGCGTCATCGCGGCGGCGCGGCGAAAATAGCTCTCGGCTTCGGGATCACGGTCGCGCCGCTGATAAAGGTCGCCTGCCCAAAAGAGCACGTCATCCACCATCGAGTGGCCTGGATAGCGCTTGGCAAAATCGTCGATCTCCGCGATGGCGCGCATGCCGTCGCGGATGGAGATGACCTTCACGCGAAGGTAGCGCGCGCGTCGCTGGACGTCGCGCTCGCGACACACGGCGATGGCGCGATCGAGCTCGGCCTCGGCGTTGGCATAGTGGTGTTCCTTGCGCTCGCCGAGTCCCAAGGCGAATTGGCGGCGACATTGATTGTCTGGAGTGAGCGCCGCGGCGTCGATGGCGCGCAGGGCCTCGAGCGCACGCTCGTTCCGATGCACTTCGAGGAGGCGCTCGGCACGGTCGAGTGCCTGGAGCGGCGTGATCTCGGCTCCCGTCGGCGGCGCCGTCGGTGTCGCGAGGGCATGCGGCAGGGAGAGATAGCGCCGCGTGCGCGTGGCGAGGGCGTGGGCGGTGTCTCCGGTCGCCTCCTGGGCATCTGCGATCTGACCGAGCAGAATACTCTGTGCCTCGATGTCGCTGCCCGCCGCGAGCTCTTGCAGGCGTGCGCGGTGCGCCACGAGCGCCCTGGGATCGTGGCGTGCAAGGAGCACGGCCAATAGCGGCGCCGTGGTGCGTGCCACGCGAGGGTCCGCGTCAAGCAGCGGTAGGAGCTCGGCCGCGGCTTGCTCGTCGTCCCCGGAGGCAAGTGCCAATTGCCCGCGCGTCAGATGCACCAGCGGGGTCAGCATGCGGTCGCCTCCGGCGACCTCCAGCTCGAGGGCGGCCGCTCCAAGGTCACCGCGTACGAGGTGCAAGCGCGCGCGCTCGAGTGCGGCGCCGGTACTCGCCACCCCATCGAGAGCAGCGAGGGCTTCGAGGTACGCACCTCGCTGGCGCAAGCGCACCGCATCGGCGACCCGCTGTGCTTGGGGCTCGCGCAGCAGCGCCGACGGTGTCAGTTGATCCTCGGGTCGCAAGGGCACGCGCGCGGGGGGCGGCTCGGTGGCCACCGGATGCGGCGGTGGCGCGCCCGCGCACGAGGCGATGAGCGCCACGCAACCGAGCAGCGTGTGACGTGTGCCTGGGGTTGAGGTCACCGCGGCAAAACCTTCCGCTTGGCGTCACGTCCACGTTGGCGCACGGGCAGCGAGAGCGTCAGGCCGTCGGTCGCCTGAACCTGACATGCTAGACGCATACCCTGAGCGACAAGGACGTTGCCGAGTGCCCGCCGCTCGAGCGCCGAGGCCTCGGGCAGCGCGCTACGACCTTCGACGACGCGTAGCCGACACAGGTGACAGGTGCCCTTGCCGCCACAGGCGGTCTCGATGGGAAGCCGCGCGTGCAGCAGAGCCAGCAAGAGAGTCTCTCCGCGGTCGCATTGCACTCGGGCGCCATCGACGACGAGGGTGACGGTGTCTGCCATGAGCGCGGGCATCGTAGCGCGAGTGCGCTGCAATCTCCAGAACGTGGCGCGAGCTAGTTTCTCTCTTGCTCCGCTGGTGGTATGTACCGGCGCGCGCCATGACCGATGCCCAAGTCGAAGAACGGGACGCCGGACGCGAGGCGACGCCCCCTGCGCCGCCGGATGTCATCGTCATCAGTGACCTGCACATCGGTCGCGGCAAGAACCCGGCGACCGGACGCTACTTCAATCTCGAGGCCTTCTTTTACGACCGCGACTTCGAGCGCTTTTGTCGCTACATCTGCGACGACGCGGCGGCGCGCGGCGTCAAGCTGCGCCTCGTGCTCAACGGCGACATCTTCGATTTTCTGCGCGTCGAGCCGGTGGATCCCACCGACGAGCCAGACCGCGTCGAGAAACGCCGACGCGACCGAACGACGCCCGCCGCCATCGTGCGCATCGTCGCGGAGATCCTTGCCGGTCACCCAGGCCTCGCGCGTGGCCTCGCCTATGTGTTGCGCTTTGCCGAGGAAGTCATCTTCCTGCCCGGCAACCACGATCTCGAGATGCAGTGGTCGAGCGTGCAGGCGGAGATCCGACGAGCCCTGCTCGCCGAGGTAGAGAGCCAGGCCGGTGAAGAAGCCGCCAAACGGGCGGACCAGCGGCTGCGCTTTGAGTCCTGGTTCTACCACGAGCCCGGGCGCCTCTGGATTGAGCACGGCTGTCAGTACGATCCGGAAAACTCGTTTACCTACCTCTTGCGTAGCGGCCTCGAGAGTGAGGCGGCCTCCGTGCATCAGGCCGAGTACGATCTACCGCTCGGGAATTTCTTCCAGCGCTACCTCTACAACGCTTTTGGTCACATGACCTTCATCGTGCCTTCGAGCCGCGCCAACATCCGCTACAGCAAGTGGCTGCTCACCCACGAGCCGAGGCTGCTGCTGCGCGTGCTCAAGAGTCACGTGCCATTTCTCTGGCAAGTCGGCCGGCGCATGGCGCGCTACAAGGGACCCGCCAAGCGTGCCATGCAGGAGTCGCACGAGCACGAGCTCAGTGCGCTCGCCGAGTCGAGCGGCCTCGGTGACAAGCTGCGTTCCATCGATGCGCTCAAGCAAGAGCACGCGGACGCGGTGGCCGCCTTGCGCGCGCTCGGCTGGCAGCTCACCAAGCTCGCGGGGGTGGTGCTTGGGGTGGCGGTGCTCAGCGCCGGGCTGTGGTTTGCCGGCTGGCTCGCTATCAATCAATTGCGTCTAGGCTTTGGCGTAAAGACGCTGCTCCTTTTGATCTTCAACTTTCTCATGCTCTTTGGCCTCGGGGTCGGTGCCACCTATGGCTTTATGCGCAGTGCTGTGGCGGTGTCGCCGCGACCGTTGCGCCGCGCGGCCCAGCGCATCATCGACGCACTCGATGTGCCCATCGTCACCTTCGGGCACACGCATGATGAGGAGCTCTGGCCGCTCTCGCGACCCTCCGGCGGACGTGCGTGGTACTACAACACGGGCACCTGGATCGCGGTCTTCACCCACGACGTGCTCTTGCCGCGCGAAAGGGTGCAGTTTACCTTCCTGCGCGTGCGCGGCCACGAGGCGGAATTGCTGCACTGGAGCCCCGGCCGCCAGGAGCCCTTGCCGGTGATCTTGCTCGATGAGGGCACCCGCGACTTGCGCCAGCTCGGCGCGCCGCCGACGACGTAGAATGCGAGCACAATCCATGTCCACCGCCCCGAGCACCCTGCGCATTCTTCTGAGTCGTCGCATGCTGGTGCAGCTCCTGAACGGTTTCTCGTCGGGACTGCCCCTCTTGCTCACGGGCTCGACGCTGCAAGCGTGGCTTAAAGACGACGGCGTCGACCTTGGTTCCATCGGTCTATTCGCGCTCGTCGGTCTTCCTTACGTCTTCAAGTTTCTCTGGGCGCCGTTGCTCGATCACCTCGTGCCGCGCTTTCTCGGGCGGCGGCGCGGCTGGATGCTCATCTGGCAGCTCGCGCTCGTGGGTGCCATCCTCGGTTTGGGCTTGACCAACCCGGCGGCATCTCCTTGGATCGTCGGCGTCGTGGCGCTGCTCGTGGCGTTTGCCAGCGCCAACCAGGACATCGTGCTCGATGCCTATCGCTGCGAGGCCATCTCGGTGACGGAGATGGGCCTGGGCTCGGCGATCTTCGTCAACGGTTATCGGCTCGCGATGCTCGCGGCCGGGGCCGGTTCGTTAGCGCTCGCTGATCACGTGCCGTGGCGCGTCGTCTACGCGGTGATGGCCGCGCTGATGAGCGTCGGTGTGCTGACCACGCTCTTTGCCCCGGAGCCCAAGCTCGAGCACGCCCCGCCCCCCACCCTGCGCGCCGCGGTCGTCGAGCCGCTGCGCGACTTGTGGCGCCGCGACGGTATCGTCATGGCCCTCGCCTTCGTCGTGCTCTACAAGATCGGCGACCAGATGGCGGCCGCCATGGTGACGCCCTTCGTCCTCGACATCGGTTTTAGCAAGACCGATCTCGCGACCATCGCCAAGGTGGTGGGCATGGCCGCGACCATTGGTGGCGGGCTCGCGGGCGGCATGATCATGCTGCGCGTGGGGCTGATGCGCGCGCTGTGGGTCTTCGGCCTCTTGCAGGCGACGTCCATCCTCACCTTCGCGCTCTTGGCCGAGGTGGGCAAAGTCCATCTCATGCTGGCGCTCGCCGTGGGCCTCGAAAACGGCGCCTCGGGCATGGGCACGAGCGCGTTCGTCGCCTACATGGCGAGTCTGACCAATCGCCACGTGACGGCGACGCAATACGCGCTCGTCACGAGTCTCATGGGCGTGCCGCGCGTGCTCATCGCCGCGCCTACGGGCTACTTGGCCGCGACCACCGGCTGGACGGGATTTTTCGTCGTGTGCGCTGTCGCCGCCATCCCGGGGATGCTGCTGCTCTCGCGACTGTCGCCCTCGGCGCAGCCTCGTAGCGAGCTGGCGACGGCCTAAGGAACGTAGCCGCGCTACGGTGTGTGGCAGCGCAGGCGCACAGCGGTGGTGCTGCCTGTGTACCCAGCCAGCCACGCGACACAGAGTCGGCCGTTGGCGCTGGTGCCACCCGTTGCGGCCACGGGTTGTTGAGGCGTTGGCTGCCAGAACGTGGTGCCGGCCGGTGGGAACGACACGCCGCTGCCGGTGCTGGAGCCGTCAATCCCCTGCCAGCCCAGCGGGGGAGGGTCGTAGTACTCCAGCAGAGCGTTGTTGCTGCCACTCGTGGGGTTCCACGACAGCATCATTTTGCCACCCACCCGTCGCGTGAGGCCGGGTTGCTGCGTGTCGAAGCGCTCGACGGGATTCGTGAATGTGTACCCTCCGGCACCATCGTAGATGCCGGTGGACACGCGGATGCTTGCGCCGGTGTAGAAGGCGAGCCAGATGGCATCATCACCGGCGAGCTCGACCCGCGTATCGCCGACGCTGGTGCCGCTGTAAACGCCTTCCAAGGGCGTCCACGCGGCGCTCTTGAAGTACGAGGTGATGACCACCGAGTTGCCACTCGACGGCCGCTCGATCCAGGTGACAAACGGTGCGCCGCTGCGCTGCGCGATGTCGGGCGAGTGGCCCATCAGTTGCGGGTTCGGTGCCGTCGTCGGCGGGTAGTTGCTGATGCCCCCCGCGGTCGCGGAGCCGGCGATGGCCTCCCACGTGTTGCCCGTCCAGTGGCGTAGGTAGATCTGCGAGAAGCCATTGCTGTCGTTCTCGCTCCAGATGACGAACGGGTTGCCGATGTCGTCGAGTGCCAGCCGCGGCGTTGCAGCGCCATTGCCCGTGATTGCCACGCCCATGTTGCTCGTCGAGTAGATCGACATGGCGGTATCGTCGAACGACGTGCGCGCATAGGAGGAGTCCCAGCGGGCCACGTAGATGCCCTGGCTACCCGCGGCAATCTGGTGCGACCACGCGATGATGAAACCGCCGCTCGCGGCCCCAGCGATGGCGGGCGCCGTGGCGGCGAAAGGCGCCTGATCGATGCTGGTGCCCGCTGTCGCCACGTCCTGCCAGCCGGTGCCGGTCCACCGGGAGGCGTAGATGTGGCTGTAGCCGCTGACGAGCTTCTCCCATACGACCACCGGATTGCCGTTGCTGTCCACCGCCAGATCGAAGGCGCTCGCGCCGACGCTGCCCGGTATGCCATTGGCGGCCGAATCGCCGAGCTCGTACCACGACGGGGGTGGGGGCTGGCACGAGCTCGCCGTGCACTGCCACTGCTTGCTGGCGATGATCGGACAGTCGCTGGCGGCACCGCACGCGCGCGGATGACACGTGGCGGGGTTCTGCCAGCACAGCTCCGTCGTCACGTTGCAGTTATTGTCGCAGGCGTTGTCGTCGGGGCAAATGCCGGTGACGCAAGCGCTGCCATCGTTGCACCCGCCGGTCGCTGGATACAGGTCGCAGGGCGCGCCAGCGCCGTCCGCGCAGTAGGTCGCTTCCTGCCACGTTGCCGCAGTGCCGCTCGCCGCCTGGCAGTCGACGCACGTGAGATCGACGCAGACGGCGCACACCGGCACCGTCCCCTGCTGCCCGCCGGGCTCGGGCCAGCCCTGGACGCTCGCGCACACGCCGTCGTTGGGGACTGAGCGCTGACAAGAAGATCCGACGGTGCCGCAGCTCGGCACGCACAGGGCGTCCGCGCTGCCGTCGATGATGACGCTTCTTGCGCAGGTATAGCCGTCCGGGCAGGAAAATTGCGCGCACGTCACGCAGGTGGCGGAGGTGCCGCTCGGATCGGGGACGCAGGAGGTGTCCGGGGCGCAGGTGTAGGTCGCGCACGGGTCATTGGCGCCGCTCTTTTTGCACTGTCCGGGTGACCCCGGAGGCACGCCGAGGAAGTCGCAGGTGTAGCCATCGGCGCAGTCCTCCGGGCTCCGGCACTGGAAAATGACCGGCCCGTTGACGTCCGGGACGTCAACCTTGCACCCCGTGGTGCCGACGAGGGCGATGAGGACAACCGAGCGCAAGAGGGCGTGTCTGGCAGATTGCATGGGGACGTTGTATCACGGGACGCCGCACAGGGAACAGGAGCTACGCCATGCTGTCAGTCAAACGCATCCTCGGCATCATGTTCGTCTTCTTCGGCGCTAGCATCTCGTGGGTGATCTTCGGTGCCGTCATGAGCGCCCGTTCTTCGAGCCAGCAGTCGAATCTCGCCGGACACGTGGCTGAGCTGTGGGGTGAGCGCCAGACCCAGGCGGCGCCCGTCATCACCTTTCACTGGGACGCCTGGGAGATCGCCGAGCGCACCGAGAACGTCGACGGCAAGGTCAAGTCGGTACGCGAGCGCGTCAAGCTGCCGCACGCCGACGCCGTCTCGCCCGACTCCTCGACCCTCGACGTCGGGCTGCATCTCGACCAGCGCCTCAAGGGTCTCGTCTGGTACGCGCTCTACGACGTCGATTTTGCCGGCGCGTGGACCTACACGCACGAGCAAGAAATCCCCGGCACGCTCACCATCGCCTTTGCCTTCTCCAACGCCCAGGGGCTCTACGACGACTTTCGTTTCACCGTCGACGGTGTCGATCGCGCCCGCGACGCCGAGCCCAAAGACGGCAGCATCGAGATCTCGGTGCCGGTTACGCCAGGACAAACGATCAAGTTCGCCGTGGGCTATCGCAGCCGTGGCATGGACGAGTGGACGTACGTGCCCGCGCCGAGTGTCGCGAGCCTCGAGCACTTCGAGCTGCGCATGACGACGGATTTTGAGGCCATCGACTTTCCGCTCTACAGCATGTCGCCCTCGGCGCGCACGCGCACCCAAGACGGTTGGGCGCTCGCGTGGAAGTTCGCCCGCGTCGTCACCGGCCACCGCATCGGCATGCTCATGCCGCAGCGCATCCAGCCTGGCGAGATGGCGGCCGAGCTGTCCTTCTCCGCGCCCATCTCGTTGCTCTTTTTCTTCCTCCTGCTCTTTGTGCTCGCGACGTTGCGCGGCATCGATCTGCATCCTATCAACTACTTCTTTCTCGCTGGCGCCTTCTTTGCCTTCCATCTGCTCTTTGGCTACTCGGTCGATCACCTGCACATCGTGCCCGCGTTCGTGCTCGCGAGTATCGTCAGTATCTTGCTGGTCGTGACCTATCTGCGCCTCGTGGTTTCGCCGCGCTTTGCGTTTGTCGAGGCCGCCCTTGCGCAGCTCGTCTATCTCGTCGGCTTCTCTCTGGCGCACTTTTGGGACGGCTACACGGGGCTCACCGTCACCGTGCTCTCCATCCTCACGCTCTTTGTGCTCATGCAGCTGACCGGTCGCCTGCGCTGGTCCGAGGTGCTGCGGCGTGGGGACAAGTAGGGCAACGCGGGCAATTGCTAAGCGACGTTCGGCCGGCTAGGATTTTGGCATCTTGCTACGGAGGTCTCAGATGCGCGATGTGAAGTTGACTGCGGTGGGTCTTGTTGTCGCGGCTATGACATGGGGAGTTGCCAGCTGCTCGGGTAACTCGTCGAGCTCGGGCTCGTGGGGCGGCTCGACCT
>CAYHNK010000020.1:0-27598 GCA_964357695.1 uncultured Bdellovibrionales bacterium
GCCTGCGCATCGAGCAGCAGCTCGATCAGGTGCAGCGGCAGTTGCAGCTCAGTGAGCGTCAAAGCGTCGCGGCCGAGCTCGCGGGCGCGGCGGCACACGAGCTCAATCAGCCGTTGACCTCGATTCTCGGCTATGCGGAGATCTTACGCACGCGTTTTGACGAAGGGGATCCCAATCGGCGCCCCATCGACATCATCTGTGATCAGACCGAGCGCATGGCCGCCATCGTGCGCAAGATCGGTCAGATCACCGCCTATCAAACCAAGCCCTACGTTGGCGACTCGCAGATCATGGATCTGAGCAGCGCGTCGAGCGACGAGCCACCGACCGACCCCGAAGCTTAACGGCACCGGTACCGCCGCTTTCGGCCGCTACAGCTGCTTGATCGCCGCAACGAGCTGGGGAACCGCCTCGAAAAGATCGGCCACGAGACCGTAGTCCGCCACCTGGAAGATGGGCGCCTCGGCGTCCTTGTTGATCGCCACAATCACCTTCGACCCCTTCATGCCCGCGAGATGCTGGATGGCACCGCTGATGCCGACGGCGATGTAGAGGTTGGGCGCAACGACTTTTCCGGTCTGCCCGATCTGCAGATCGTTGCCGGCCCAGCCCGCATCGCACACAGCACGACTGGCACCAACACCCGCGCGCAGCGTGTCGGCGAGCTGCTCGACGAGCCTGAAACCGTCGGGGCCTTTGACGCCCCGCCCACCACTGACGATGCGATCGGCGCTCGCCAGCTCTGGGCGCTCGCTCTTGATCTCCTTGAGGCCGACGAACTTCGTACGCAGGGCGCCGAGGTCGACGAGCACATCGACACTCTCGATCGGCGACGTCGCCCCCACCACGGCGGGCGCATCAAACTCCGTGGCACGCACAGAGCAAACCTTCACGGGCGTCGTGAGCTCAACCGTTGCCGTGACGTTTCCCGCCCACATGGGTCGCTTGAACGTCTTCTCATCAACGACGCCGGTCACCTCGCTCGCCATCGCCGCCCCCAGCCGCGCCGCAACACGCGGGAAGACGTCCTTGGTCGTCGACGACGAGGCCCCGGCGACGAGCGTCGCTCCGGAGCGCTTGACAATCTCCGCGATTGCCGTCGCGTAGCTCTCGGCCAGCGCGTGCTCGAAGGCCGCGTGATCGACGACGTACACCTTAGCCGCGCCGTAGCGTGCGGCGCTCGCCGCCGCTTTCGTCACGCCGGTGCCAATGAGAGCGAGATCGAAACCACCGCCGTTCGCCGCCGCCACCTGGGCGCCGAAGGTGATCCCCGGGAGCGTCGTCTTCCTCAGGCTGTCGGCTGTTGCTTCCACCAAAATGAGGGTCTTCGACATGATTCGCTCCTTACAGCGCCTTCGCTTCGTTGTGCAGTTTATCGACCAGGGTGGCGACGTCTGGAACGATGATGCCGGCCTTACGCTGCGCCGGAGGCTCCATGCGTACCATCTTCACGCCGGGCGTGTAGGCCCCGAGCACATCAGCGAGCTTGAGCTCTTTGATCTCTTTCTTCTTCGCCTTCATGATCCCGGGCAACGACGCGTAGCGCGGCGTGTTGAGCCGCAGGTCGGTCGTGACCACCGCCGGCAAGGCAACGGACAAGGTCTCCATGCCGCCATCGACCTCGCGCAGCACCGTCACGCGACCGTCGGCGATCTTGAGTGCCGGGATCTTCTGCTTTTCTTCCTCGGACTCGAGACTCGCCGCCTTCGAGGCAAACGTCGCCTGTCCCCAGCCGAGCTTCTCGGCGAGCATCGGGCCGACCTGACCCATGTCATCGTCAATCGCTTGTTTGCCGAGCAGCACGAGATCCGGCTTCTCGTCACCCACCACCTTGGCGAGCGCTGCGCTCGTCGCGAGCGGATCGAGCGTCGCGTCGATGACCAGGTGAATCCCACGGTCGGCTCCCATAGCTAGCGCCGTACGGATCTGCTGCGCCGCATCGGCCACACCGGCCGAGAACACCACCACCTCGCCACCGTGGGCATCACGCAGCCGCAGCGCCTCCTCGACGGCAATCTCGTCGAACGGATTGACGACGTACTTCATCGCATCGGTTTCGATGCCGGTACCATCGGACTTGACCTTGATTTTGATTTCAGGGTCCTCGACACGCTTGACTGTCACGAGAATCTTCACGACACGCTCCTCGTCTGCGGTGGCGTCCAAAGGGCGCACAGGCTAGTGGGTGCCTTGGGCAGTGTCAAGATTCATAACGCCGAGCGTCAGAGCCCGCTAGCTCCTCGGTCGCCAACGTTTTTTTGTCTGTTCTGCGACACCCGATTCGGGGCACAATGGCCGCGCACCCGCAGGGGGTGTACCAGGCGGACCGAACAGGTCCTCACATAAGGAGCGGTTGGTATGGCCAAGAAAGCTGCGAAGAAGAAAGTAGCCAAGAAGAAGGTCGCGAAAAAGGCGACCAAGAAGGTCGCGAAGAAAAAGGTCGCCAAGAAGGTAGCCAAGAAGAAGGTCAAGCGCACGCCGAGCGCCGCGTTCATGAAGCCCATGACGCCCGCACCGGCACTCGCTGCCGTCATCGGCGCCGCGGCTCTACCGCGCACCGAAGTGACCAAGCGCATCTGGGAGTACATCCGCAAGCACAAGCTGCAGGATGCGGTCAATCGCCGCATGATCAACGCGGACGAGAAGCTGCGTGCCGTGTTCGCCGGCAAGGCCCAGGTGAGCATGTTTGACATGACCAAGCTCGTCAACAAGCTCCTCTCCTAGTAGCTGTACGCACGGGGCCGCCACGCGTCGCAACCAAGGGGCGGTGGCGGCCCGCACGTTTGACACACCGTTGTTGCCAGTTTTTTGACGAGGTCAGAGCGCAGCCCTAGAATGCGACTCAGCCCGTGGCGGTGCGCGCCGTCGACGAGGTGTGGCGACAACGCGGCCCGGCTGAGTGCTGGATGGGCCCTCGGGAGGGTGAGTACGAGATGATGACCAAGAGCAAGAAGTCGAAATCGTCCGAAGTACAAACCACCACCACGACGCTCACTCCCATGGAGGAGAAGATCGTGCGGATGCGCTACGGCCTGAGCGCGCCCGATTCACTTCGCCTCGAGCGCATCGGTCAGGAACGCGCCGAGGTCGCCGCTGAGCTCGCATCGATTGAAGAGCGCGCCCTGCGCGCGGTAGCTGCACGCAACACGCCGACCAAGCGCAAGATCGTGCAGGCACTCAAAGACAAGAAGCGTTAGCCCTTCGCATTGCCCACAGGCGCTCGTCGCCTGGCACGCACGCCCCGCACGGGCTATGCTCCTCTGTGGATGATCACGAGCTTGTGCGGTACGCGGTGTGTTGTGGCGGCGAGTGTCGTCGCGCTAGCCGCTTGCTCCTTCCAGGGCGAGCAGCTCTCGGTACCGTTTCTCACCGGCGAGATTGTTGCCGCACGGGCGAGCCCCGTCATCGCAGACGGTGTCGATTCGACGCGACTGCGCATCGTCGTCTATGACTCACTGGGGCACCACCTCGCCGGCTACCTGGCGCGCGTGGAAGCGACAGGTGATGTCGTGCTCGTGCAGCCTGAGTTGCCCACCGACGCGTACGGCGAGACCTACGCACATGTGCGCGCGTCGAGCGTTGGCACCGCGACCGTCAGCGCCGCAATCGAGACGGAGCCCGGCACCTGGCTGACGCTGCCATCCCGCGCAACGGTCGAGTTCGTCGCCACGCTGGGCGACACGCTGCGCTTTGAGCCGCAGCACGTGACCCCCACCGGGGCGCAGCCCGTCGACGTGATCATCGCCGATGGCGACCGCGACAGCGACAACGACATCGTCACCGCGGATTGGGGCGCCGGCACCGTGTCCTTGCTCGCCAACCTGGGCGATGGCTCGTTCCCGTTCGCCGTCGCCGTTGCCGCGACGCCGCATCCACGCTCGGTGGCCATCCTCGACGCGACCGGCGATGGTATTCCAGACGCGGTAGTCGCCGACGACTCAGCGACCTCTGCACGGGTGCTTTCGGGCACATGGGACGGTCAATTCTCGACATCGGGCGACCTCAGCGCTCCGGGGAGCGTGCGCGTCGTCGCCGCCAACGACATCAGTGGCGACACGCTCGACGATCTCGTGGTCGCGAGCACAGAGCCCGATAGCATGCACGTGCTCGTTGGCGCGTCGGGCGCTGCGCCGACGCTCGCGGGTGCCGCCACGTTTCCGACTGCCGACGCCCCCCAGGCGCTCTGGCTTGGCCGCCTTTCTGCGACCGACGTCTGGCGCGCCGCCATGGTACTGAGCCACGCCGACGTGCTCGTAACCTATCGGATCGCCAGCGACGGCATCGTCGAGCCAGAGCTCGACGTCACCCTGCCACAGACTTGCACCCCACGCGCAGTGGCCGTGCTCGACCGCGGAGAGACGTTCGCTCCAACCGCCGTCGTTGCCTGCTTGGAGCCGCCGGGTATTCGACTCGCCACCGGCTCGATACCGAGCGAGATCGCATGGGAGACTCTGCTCGATGGCGAAGGCGCCACCGATGTCGTCGCGGCCGACCTCAACGACGATGGCTTGACCGACATTGCCGTGACGATCGCCGACGCCAACGCCTCCGGCACCGTGGCCGTGCTCCTTGCCACGACCACGGGCTCGTTCGCGGCCCCCGTAGCGCTTGAAGTGGGTGCGAGACCTGCCGCCATTGCCGCAGGCGATCTCAATGCGGATGGTCGGACCGATCTCGCCGTCGCCAACTACGACGACGCCACCGTGTCGGTGTTGCTGTCGCGCTGACGCCGCCACCGCAGGCGCAGGAGCAGAGCCAACGTCACCCACACCCCCGATCCCGCTGGCCCAGCCGCGCAGCCACTACGCATCGCCTTGTGCTCGGGCACAGCACACGTCGCCTGCAAGACCCAGGGGGTCGCGATCGACGTGCTGTCGGCGTAGGCCTGCACGACGATGGTCCGTGGGCACTCGTTGTGCGCGGTCGACAACGTTGCCTGATACTCACCAGAGCTTGTGCCTACGCCTGTGAGCGCACTGAGCGTGCCGGCCGTCGCGCTCAACGTCGGCGCCACGTCCGCCGTCCATGGCAACCCACAGCTGTCGGCGAGCGACAGCGTCAGCACGACGTCCTCACCGGCTATGAGCTCCGCACGCGGACTCGACAGCTGCGTGCGTGTCGCATCGAGTGTCGGCGGGTCGATCGTCAAAACCATCGAGCCGACTACGTTGTCCAACGACGGCGCGCTCCACGTCAGCGTCGCGTAGCCGGCCGTATCGACGCTTGCGACCAGGACGACCGATCCCGCTGAGCCGATTTCACCTGCGAGGATCGGCGTGATCCAACGGATCTGCGCCGTCGCGCCGACGGCAGCGAGCTCAACCGTTACAGGCACGGGATTGGGCAAGGCACGACCCGAGACCCGGTTGCCAAACGCATCGACCACTTGCAGGCGCACCTCGAGCTCCCGGCACGCTGGGATGCTCATGCTCGCGAGCACGGCCTCGATGCTCGCCGGCGCTCCGGGCTCGAAGATGACGATACCTGCGTCATCGGCCCAAGCCGCGGCACCCGCGAGATCGCTCGTCACCGACCAGGCGACGCCTTGCGCCGCGGTCGTCGTGAGCAACAGAAAGGCCGCACCCCCAGCGTTGGTCGTACCACACACCTCGAGACCGCCCGCGATGCTGGCAGCACCCGTGGCGCCAAACGACGGTCGATCCCAGACCAGCTCGAGGTCGCCCGCGACACCCACGACGCGCACGCAGATGTCGACGCTCCCCACCCACGACATCCCATCGAGGTCGACGGCCTGCACTCCGAACGTGATCTGCCCGCCCACGGTGGTGACATCGACGTCGGTGCTCAGCACGACATGATCCGGTGGCACGCAGGTCGAGCTGGACGCGACGCACGAGCCCTCCAAACAGTGGTCACCGCCCGTGCAAGCGAGCAGGTCGTCGCAAGAATTCGTGTTGTAGGTGGGCACGCACGCACCCGCGATCGTACTGCACGCTACACCCGTGCACACGTTGTCGTCGGTGTCGATGCAGACGTGCGGACTTCCCCCGTGGCACACGCCCGCAAGGCAGGTCGTCGAGTCGGTACAGAAATCGCCATCATCACACGGAGTGCTGTTGGCGATCCCGGCGCACACGCCCGCGTCAGGCAGAAAGTCGAAGCGCGCTAGACTCACAGTGGGGGAACCACTCACCGCGCTTTCGAGATGGAAGCAGGCGCGCAGCTGCGGGTACAGCGCCGCACTGACGGTGGCGAGATCGATGGGACTAGCCGTGAAACCACCGCCGTTGCCGGGCAGCACACCGTCGCTGAGATCGACACAGCCGTTGTCGCAACCCTGAACGTGCACGACCACACTCTGCCCCGCGACGGTGTTCGCCTGCCAGCTGAAACGACTCCAGGCAGTGGCGCCCACGTCGGGGTCGGTCACCTGGATGGTGCGCGTGCAAAAGTCACCGGCGTTGGCAAACTCGGCCAAGACAAAGTTGTCAAAGTAGTGCGTGCCGCTCTCCGCGTACGTGCCAAAGCCGTCGCTTGCTACCCCGACGGCGCGTGGCAGCGCGGGCAAGTACACCGGCAGCTCCGCAGCGACACGCTCGCCATTGACCCACACGTCGTAGGAGTCTCCAGGGATGATATCGAGTCCCAAGAGCACCCATTCACCGGGGACGTACGGCACGAGCGGCGTGACGTGGGTTGGCGAGATTGAAGCGTGCGTCACGATGTAGCCGCCGACAAAACCCACCGTCGCGGTAGCCCCGCCGGCCGAGAAGACCCCGTCCCCACCCACCATGAACAAGGGTCCATTTCCGGCCGGTCTGGCCCACACCCGCGCGTGCACGCGGCCGGAGGTGGTTCTGCTTTCCGAGAACGCCATCACCGTCTCGAGGTCCGACACGGGGTCGACGAGCTCCAGCCCGCCCCCTTCGTAGCCACCGGCCAGGCTGTAGCTCGCCTGCGCCGCGCCGCTGGCGTTGATCATCCATAGAGCCGTGTCGCCACTCGTAAAGTCGTCAGCGAAAGCTGGGTCGCGCAGGCCGAGCTCCACGGCGTCGAGGGCATTGTTCGCGCGGGTGTGGAGATGCTCGCCCCAGGCGAACTGGGGTCCTATCTGCTCGACGAAGGCGCTACGCGTGAACGTTGTGTCGTAGCGATAGAAGTAGGTCTCCGACCACGCACCGTAGGTGTTGGTCCCTTGCGGGTCGTTGGCGCGCACACGCCAACCGTAGGTGGTGCCGTCGACGAGCACGAAGCCGCCGGGCAGGACCAGCGTCGTTATGGAACCGGACATCGAGAGATCCGAGAGCAGATAGTCGTAGGGCGCCGCAAAATCTCCTCGCGGCGCGATCTGCAGCTCGTAGCTGACGTCCTCAGACTGCGGATCATTGGCGTAGAAGCGAAACACGGGCGAGGCATCGGCGCTCGCGGCATCGGCAAACGGCGCGACGAGGCGCGGGCTGCCCGGTGCATTCAGGTCGACAACGCCTTGTGCCTGGGACGCGCGCGGTGGCGCCAGCACAGCAACAAGCAGCACCAGGGTTGGCATCCTCATACCAATCAGCGTAGATCACCGGCGCCAGGTTGCAAGCAAATCTTCGAGGAAGATCCTATGAGCCATAGCCACCTTCTCGTCTTCTGTGTCGCCGCGACATGTGGCGTGCTGTCTCCCAGCTCGGCCATTGCCTGGAGCGAGCGCGGCCATGATGTGGTCACACAGGCGGCCGTGCGCCTCGTCGAGGCCCGCATGGGCGAGGACCGCCGCCTCACCGAGCCACTCGTTGCGCGCTCGGGCATGCTCGGACACCTGTCGAACGTGCCCGATATCGTCTGGCGTGCGGGCGACAAGGCGACGGTGCTCGCCAACAGCCCGACGCACTACGTGTCACTGGACTTGCTCACCACGCTGTCACCGCCGACGCTCGCCAGCCTGCCCATGACCATCGCCGAAGCCGAACGCCGCGCCGCGGCCCAAGGTAAGCGCCTGCATCCCGACATCGGCACGTTGCCCTTTCGCCTCGCGCAGCTCGTGGCGCTGACCGAGGACGCGCTCGTCGCCGTCCCCACGCTCACGGCCGACGCGGATACCAAGGCCCTCGAGGCACCCGTGAACCAGGCACTGCTCATGGCCGGGCTCTTGTCCCACTACGTCGCTGATACGACGATGCCCGATCACGTCTGCTCGGCGCACGATGGTTGGCAACGCGGCCAGGGAGGGATCCATGCATACTTCGAGGGTGCGTTGGTGGACGCGCTCGGGCAGGAGCTGACCTTGCAGGTGCTGAGTGTCGCCCTGGCGAGCGAGCCTTACGCGCATCTGCTGGCGTCCGTCGATGCGCCAACCCGCGGTGCCCTCGCGCGTGATCCGATACGGGTCGCCTTCTTGCTCGCCCTCGATTCGATGGCCCACCGCGAGCCGATGCACGCGCTCGACCAGCAGCTCGCCGTGCTCGAGCCGAGTCGCGACGAAGACGTGCAGCGCAAACCAGCGTCGCGAAGGCCCGCGCGCACTGTTGCTCCCGCGTTCGCGCCCATGCTCGTCGAGCGACTCGCCATGGCCGCCGACACGCTCGCCTCGCTGTGGGTGCTCGCCTGGGAGCGCGCCGGGCGACCGGATCTGCGCCTCTACCAAAGCTACGTCTATCCCGTGGCGCCCGACTACGTGCCCAACACCTACCTCGACGCGAGCGGAACTGTCAGCCCTCACCCGTAATTTCTCAGCGCATCATGGCCGACACCGCACCCCACCCGCTCAGCCTCACCGGTCGACCGTGGATCTGGCCCGCCCCCGGCGCGGTCGTGGGCCCATCCGGCACTGACATGCCGCCCTGGGTGCGTGCCCTGCTGCATGCCCGCGGCGTCACCAGCGACGAGGCCGTCAGAGGCTACCTCGAGCCGAGCCTGAGCATGCTGGCCGATCCACTCACCATGGCGGACATGCCCCGCGCCGTCGAACGACTGCTGCATGCCATTCGCACGCGCGAGCTGGTCACCGTCTACGGCGACTACGACGTCGACGGGGTGTGCTCGACGGCGCTGCTTGTAGAATTTCTGCGACAGGTCGGCGCCGAGGTGCGCTACTACATCCCCGACCGGCGTGCCGAAGGCTATGGACTCAACCCGGAGGCCGTGCGGCAAATTGCCGCCGAGTCCCACCTGCTCGTCACCACCGACACCGGCGTGAGCGCCAACGCCGAGATTGCACTCGCGCGCGATCTGGGCCTCGATACGGTGGTCGTCGATCACCACCAAGTGCCCAGCGAGCTGCCGTGTGCGCTCGCCACGCTCGACCCCCATCGCCCCGACTGCAGCTACGCCTTCAAGGGTCTGTGCGCAGCAGGCGTCGCCTTCATGCTGGTCGTCGCGTTACGCCGGGCGTTGCGCGACTCCGGACACTTCGGCACCCACGACGAGCCCGACGTACGCGCGCTGCTCGATCTCGTTGCGGTCGCCACGGTGGCCGACATGGTGCCCATCCGCGACACGAATCGCGTGCTCGTCGCCGCCGGTCTCAAACGCTTGCGCACGAGCCCGCGCGAGGGACTGCGGGCGCTGATGGCGGTGTGCAAGGTCGAGCCCGCCCTCGTCACGGCAACGGATCTCGGCTTTCGTCTCGGACCGCGCATCAATGCGCGCGGTCGGCTCGATCACGCCGCCGCCGCAGTAGACTTGATGCTCACCCGAGACGCGCCGCAAGCCAAAGCGCTCGCCGCCACGCTCGATGCGGCGAATCTGAGTCGACGCGAGATCGAGAAGCGCACCCTGGAGGAGGCCATCGTTCGTGTGGAAGCGGGTGCTGCGCTCGACGGCGCCGGGCTCGTGCTCTTTGACGCCACGTGGCATCCGGGCGTGTTGGGCCTCGTCGCCAGTCGGCTCGCGAGTCGCTTTCATCGACCCGCGGTGGTCATCGGCGAAGGGGGCAAGGGCTCGGCACGAGGCGTCGCCGGACTCGACCTGCACGCCTCGATCGCCCAAGTCTCCACCCACCTCGTGCGCTTTGGCGGCCACCGCGCCGCCGCTGGCGTGACGCTCGATCCGGCCCAGCTCGACGCTTTTCGCGATGCGTGGGTGGGAGAGGTCGAGCAGCGCCTCGGCCGACCGCCCTATGTGGCGCCGTTGCGGCCCGACCTCGAGATCACGGTGAGTGCCCTGAGCCTCGCTACGGTGGCCCAGCTGGATCGTCTTGAGCCCTTCGGTCAAGAGAATCCGCCGCCGCTCTTTGTCAGCCGCGGCCTGCCCATCACGCGTGCGTCCATCGTGGGCAACAGCCACCTCAAGCTCACCATCGGCGGCGACCACGACGCGATTGGCTTTGGCCTCGCCGGCCTCGCGTCACAGCTGCCAAAGGTTGTCGATGCGGCGTTTCGCTTGCAGCGCAATCGCTACCGCGGCCTCGAGCGCTTGCAGCTCGAGCTCGAGGACGTGCGGCCAAGCGCTTAGCCGAGGGCGTGAAAGACGTAGTTCACGTAGCGTTTCAGGACCTTCTGCGCCGCGCGCCAGTAGCTCTTGTGTTGCGCCGTACCCGCCGTCTTGCCGTTGAACTGCAGCGGGCGCCACTTGTTGCCGCGTCGGCGCTCGGTCTCCAGATCGAGGCGTCCGAGGAGCTCGTCCGCGTCGACACCGAAGGTCTTCTCGACCGGTCGGTTGTACAGATACGTGTGCGACACGACCGAGCCTGCATGCGACGCGAAGGCGAAGCTTGGATAGAAGTGCCACATCAAGATCGGGATATCATCCCAACCGTCGTCCCAAGACCACGGCGGCTTCGGCCTCGACCAGCTGTCCTTGGCGTAGTCGAGCCCGGCGATAAAGCGACCGATGACGAGGGGCGTACCGTCGTCCTGGGTGCCGAGCGCGATCGTCTCCTCGAACATGCCGCTGCCTTGCCCTTTCGTGCCGAAGGGCCCCGTAGCGAGAGCATACCAAGAGTCGAAGCTCACGAGATCATAGGTGCCGTCCACCTGCGTGACATCGTCGGCGGAGATTGGCACGACCGGGCGCCCCACTCGCAGCCGCAAGACCTTCGCATGGGAGGCGAGAGCCTTCTCGTCGACGATCTGCGCACAGCGCACGCCGTGGCCCTGTGACTGGGAGTAGATGAGCACGTGCGTGTCATCCTCGAAGTGCAGCTTGCCGTGCACCGGCTCCGTACCCGTCGCGATCCCCGTGCGGTTAAACAACAGAAAGCGGTTGTGAAACCAGGTTTCCACTTCAACCACCTGGAGCGAGTCTTTGTCGACGCGTAGATGAAATCCATCGTTGTCGTTGTCGTGATAGGTCCAGTTGGACACAAATTCGCGCACCGGATGGTCGTAGTCTTTGACGTGATAGAAAGAGTACGTCAGGTAGTACGAGTCCTCGGTTTCGGCCGTGAGCTCTCCATAGACGGCAGCGTTGCGCGGATGCAGGCGCGCTTGATTCGCGACGTTGTCGCGCGGATCGTCGTTGCCATCAAAGTCGAGCGCGAGCGGCACATCCCACTCGGGATGGGCCGACACTTTGTGCAACACCACTGGCGCAAAACGCTCGACGAGATACTGACGATATTCTTCGGTGTTGCCCCGTGGCACGGCCGCAATCGCAGGTGTGCGCGGTCCGGGGAGCACGAGCGTGTGGTCCGCATGTCCCGAGGCAAAATCGGACTGCAGCCGATAGTCGGCTTGCTCGTCGAGCAGCAGCTCATTGGCGGAGATGAGCAGCTCGCCGAGAACAAACACGGTAATCGGGAGACCCACGCCAGCGTAGAGCATGCCGTGCACCGCCCAACCGAGGGGGCGCATCCACGCACGGCCACCGCCAATACCGTGCGCAATCCGGCGTGCCGCGTACGCGCACAGGCGCCAGATCCCCCAAGGGAAAATGATCTTGTCGGCGACCGTCATGTCGCAATCTCCCGCTGACAGCTTCGATGGGCGGGGCACCGATCGCACGCGGCGACAACGGCGTCAAGCGTCGCCGACCTGCGCACCTCGCCCACGTGTTGACCGGCGCGCTCGTGCGGGGCAAGTAGGCGGCAGGGTCCCCGCGGGGGCACACACAAAGGACTATCCATGATGCTCAGCGATCAAGAACACATCGCGCTCGTCGAGACGTACGGCGCGCACAACTACCACCCACTTCCCATCGTCGTCGCCAAGGGCGAGGGCGTGTGGGTGACGAGCGCCGACGGCAAGCGCTACATGGACATGCTCGCCGCCTACTCCGCCGTCAACTTCGGCCACAGCCACAAAGAGCTCGTCGCTGCGGCGAAGGCCCAGCTCGACCGCGTGACCCTCACGAGCCGTGCATTTCACAACGATCAGCTCGGCCTGTTTGCCAAAGAGCTCGTCGCCTTGTGCGGCATGGAAATGATGCTGCCCATGAACACCGGCGCCGAGGGCGTCGAGACGGCCATCAAGACGGCGCGCAAGTGGGGCTACAAGGTCAAGAAAGTGCCCGAGGGCAAGGCGAAGATCATCGTCTGCGCCGGCAACTTCCATGGGCGTACGACCACCATCGTCAGCTTCTCCACCGACCCGCAGGCGCGCGCCGACTTCGGCCCGTTCACGCCTGGATTCGAGATCGTGCCCTACGGCGACGCGAAGGCGCTCGAGAAGGCCATCGACAAGCACACGGTGGCGTTCCTCGTCGAGCCCATTCAAGGTGAGGCGGGCATCGTCGTGCCGCCGAAGGGCTACCTCCAGGAGGTGCGCCGCATCTGCACCGCGAAGAACATTCTCATGATCGCCGACGAGATCCAGTCCGGTCTGGGTCGCACCGGCACCACGTTCGCCTGCGAGCACGAGGACGTCGTGCCCGACATGTACGTTCTCGGCAAGGCGCTCGGCGGCGGCATCATGCCACTCTCCGCGGTGGTCTCACGCAAGGACGTTCTCGGGGTGTTTGCTCCCGGGGACCACGGCAGCACGTTCGGCGGCAATCCGCTCGCCACCGCGGTCGGCCGCAAGGCCGTCGAGCTGCTCGCCAAGGGTGACCTCCAGAAACACGCGCGCGAGGTGGGTGGTTACTTGTTCGACAAGCTCGGCGCCGCCAAGTGGAGTCGGGTCAAAGAGATCCGCGGCCGCGGTCTGTGGGTCGGCCTCGAGCTGAAGATGGAGGCGGGCCCGGCACGACCCTACTGCGAGAAGCTCATGCATGAGGGTCTGTTGTGTAAAGAGACGCACGAGCAGGTCATTCGCCTGGCGCCGCCGCTCGTCATCACCCGCGAAGAAGTCGATTGGGCCTTTGCGCGGCTCGATAAGGTCCTTGGCGGGGCGTAGGCGCTTCGCCTCGTCATGCGCAAGCCGTCGCTGCTCCTTGCCCAGCTCCCTGTGCCACGACCCGCCGCCGCGGCACCGACGGGTAACGTCGCCCTCGCACCTGCGGCCTTGGCCTCGGCGGTACGGGCGCACGACATCGGCCGCACGCTCGATGCCGATGTCGTGCCCACCGAAGTCACCGATGAGCTCGGCGACGCCGCGCTCGCCACGACCTTGGCTGAGCGGGAGCCCGACTTTCTCGGCCTGTCGCTCTATCTTTGGAACGTCGAGCGCAGCTTGCATCTCGCCCATGAGGTCAAGCGCCTCTCGCCGCGCACGCGCGTCATCGTCGGCGGTCCCGAGGTGGCACACGACAATGGCACGACGCTCGCGCAGGGTGGCTTCGACTTTGCCGTGCAGGGTGAGGCCGAAGAAACTTTCTCGACGCTCATCGCGCAGCTCGTGCGCGACGGCTCGACCCAGCCAATACCCGGCGTCGCGCGGTGGCAGCCGCACACGCCCCTGCGATTTGACCCCGGCACGTGGCCGGAGCCGCCGCTCGGGCGCTATCCGTCTCCGTATCTGAACGGCCTGCTGCCGGTGCGCGCCGGGCAGAGCGTCTACGTCGAGACCGCGCGCGGTTGCCGATCGCGGTGCAGCTACTGCTTCTATCCCCGCTCGAGTCAGAGCCTGCGCCTGTTGTCAGTCGGCGACTGTGCGGCGCTGTTTGAGCAGCTGGCCCTACGAGGCACGCAAGAGATTGTCTTTCTCGATCCGACGTTCAACGATCGACCGGACTTAGAGGTGCTGCTCACCGAGATGGCGCGGCTGCGGCGGACGCACGCCATCGGCTTTTTTGCCGAAGTGCGCGCGGAGGCGATTCGCCCAGCGCAGATACCGCTCTTTGCCGCGGCGGGCTTTGGCAAGCTCGAGATTGGGCTCCAGAGCGTCAACAAGCAGACACTCAAGCGCATTCGCCGCGGGGGCGACCCTGCGCGGGTGGTCACCACCGCTACCGCGCTCAAGCAACACGGCGTCGTGCCCATGATCGATCTCATGGTCGGCCTTCCGGGAGACACCGCGCAGGACGTAGCACGCGGGGTCGATCTGTTGGCGCAGCATGGGCTCGCTGACGAGCTACAGCTCTTCCCACTCTCCGTCCTGCCCGGCACCGAAACGCGGGCGCTCGCCGCGCCGGAGGGTGTTCTCTTCGAGCCGTCGCCGCCCTACCACGTCATACAGACGCGTGAGATGAGCGCCGAGGACTTGCGCGGCGCGCTCGCGAGTGCGGAGCGTACGCTCGGGCGCCGCCTCGATGAGCTGCCGCGACCCCACCTCGTCGAGATGGATGCGACGCTTTCTTTGCCGGACGTCTTCTCTCTCAACTTCGACCGCATGAGCACGCACGATCAACGCGTCGCCGCCGCACCGGGAGCTGCGCATGCCAGCTTGTGGCTCGGCGCCAACGATCTCTGGCAGCAGCGCGAGCACATCACCGATGCCATCGCGGCACGCGTCGCCATCGATCCGTACGCCACGCTCGACGTTGTGCTCGATGCGAGCGGGCCGTTTCCGCTCGACCTCACCGAGCGTCTTGCACGGCAGCTTGCCGATCTCTCGCCCTCGTACGGCACACGCCTGCTCACCTGGCGCGGCGAGAATGCCTTGCGTCGGCTGTGGGTGTGCGCCCGCGACGAAGCGGCGCTGCCCGCCGACTTCTTGTTGGCTCTGGCGCAGCGGGTCGACGTCTGCGTCAATGGTAGCTGGCGCGACGCTCTGCGCTGGGCACCCGAGCTTGGCACCCACCGACCGGCGCTTCGCGTCGTCGGCCCCGAGCCGGCCGACATGGACGACGTCATGGCACAACTGCGACGCGACACCGATCCTGAGGCGCTGTTCTTCGCATCACGAAGACACGAGCGCTGGTGGACCCACGAAGTGCTCGGCTACCGCGAGCTGTAGCGAACCGCTTCTGGGATTTCAGCGCGCCAGCAAGAAACCCAGCAGCGCCTTCTGCGCGTGCAGGCGATTTTCTGCCTGATCGTAGACACGCGATTGCGGCCCATCAATGACCGCGGCCGCTACCTCTTCGCCGCGGTGTGCCGGCAGGCAGTGCAGAAAAATCGCGTCCTTTTTCGCCCGCGCCATCAGCTTGGCATCGACCTCGAAGCCGGCGAACGCCTGGCGACGCCGCTCAGCCTCCTCTTCCTGACCCATCGACGCCCAGACATCGGTGTAGACCGCGTCCGCGCCCTCGACAGCGAACAGATCATGGGACACTTCGATGACGGCGCCGGTCTCCGAGGCGACCTTGCGCGCCCTTGTCACAATGTCGTTCTTCGGCGCAAAATCCTTGGGGGTTACAACGCGCACGTGCAGGCCGGCGAGCGCCCCACCCTGCATCAGCGAATTCGCCACGTTGTTGCCATCCCCGACGTACACGAGCTGCTTGCCCTCGACCTTGCCGTGGTGCTCGCGGATGGTCTGCAAGTCGGCAAGCACCTGGCACGGGTGCAATAGGTCATCGAGGCCGTTGATGACCGGCACGCGGCTCGCCTTGGCAAGCGACTGCACTTCTTCGTGGGCAAAGGTGCGGATCATGATGGCATCGAGATAGCGGCTGAGCACCGCGCCGGTGTCAGTGATGGGCTCGCCGCGGCCGATCTGGATATCGCGCGACGAGAGGAAGATCGCATGACCGCCGAGCTGCAACATGCCGCTTTCAAACGACACGCGAGTACGTGTCGAGCTCTTTTGGAAGATCATGCCGAGCGTCTTGCCAGCGAGCAGCGTGCGGTAGTCGTGGGGCTTCTGCTTCATCGCCGCTGCGGTGTCGAGGATCTTGCTCTGCTCAGCAGCACTGAGATCGAGGTCCGTAAGAAAATGCCGTACCATGACGTCTCCTTTTTCGCCTGACATGCGCGTCAGAGCCATCTATCGGGCGCGCAGCGTACTCCCGCGCTCTGCGCTCGTCCAGCGTGATTGCTGTGTCGACGCGCGGGTGCTATGGCGCACGCGATGTCGATGCTGCTGCCGAGCGCGATCCTCACGCGCCTGCGCGAACAAGCCCGCGCGGAGCGACCGCACGAGTGCTGCGGTCTGCTCGTTGGGCACACGCGCTCGGGCCACCGTCAGATCGTTGACGCGGTCCCATCCGCCAACCTCGCTCCTGACTCGCGCACGCACGGCTTTCTCGTCGATCCCAACGCGCTCGCGTGGGCGCTAAAGTGCGCCCGCGCGCTTGGTGGCGACATCGTCGGCGTCTACCACTCGCACCCTGCGAGCGACGCACTACCGAGTCGTCGCGACGAGCAAGAGGCGACGCCCGAGTGGGCCTCGGTCATTCTCGGGGCGAAAGGCGACGTGCGCTGCTGGCAACGCTCGGGCACGGGCCGCGCGCTCTACGAGGAACCGATCATCGAGTGTCCGTCATGAAATGCACCGACTTGCTCGTCCACTACGCGGAGATCGCCACCAAGGGAAAGAACCGCCCGCAGTTTATCGCCATGCTCGAGCGAAACCTGCGGCAGGCACTGCGTGGCCTGCCCATCGGCACCATCCGCAGGCCATCGGGCCGCATTTGGCTCTCAGCGCGCCCGGGCGAAGCGTTCGATGACGAGGCTCTCACCCGCCTGGGCACCGTCTACGGCGTCTCGTCCTATTCGCCGGTTGTGCGCACCGAGATGGACTTGAGCGCCATCAAGGAAGTGGGCCTCGCGCTCGTGCGCGATCGCCAGTACGCGAGCTTTCGCGTCACGTCGCGTCGTGCTTTCAAGGAGCTGCCGTATAGCTCCATGGAGGTCAACGGCGAGGTCGGCGCTCATCTGCTCTTGCACAAGCCTGCCGCCGTAAAGATGAAGGGGGCCGAGCTCGAGCTGTACATCGAGATGGTGCCCGGCGCGGCCTACCTCTACGTCGACAAGTACCGCGGGCTCGGCGGTTTACCGATGGGCATGAGCGGCACCGTGGGGGCGCTACTTTCGGGCGGTATCGATTCACCGGTCGCCGCCAATCGCATGCAGCGGCGCGGCCTGAACGTGGTACTCGTGCACTTTCACGCCCACCCGCTACAATCGCGCGCCTCAATGGAAAAGGCGCTCGATCTCGCAGCGCTGCTCGCCCGCACCCAAGGTCGCATCGTCCTCTATCTCGTGCCGTTCGGCGAGCTCCAGCGCCAAGTCATGCTGACCGTGAAGCCTGATCTGCGGGTCATCCTATACCGGCGCTTCATGTTGCGTATCGCCGGGGCACTCACGAGTCGACACGGCGCCCGCGCGCTCGTCACCGGCGAGAGCATCGGGCAGGTGGCCTCGCAGACGCTCGCCAACATGGTGGCCATCAACGCCGCCGCGCCGTTGCCTGTCTTGCGGCCGCTCGTGGCCTTCGACAAGCAGGAGATCGTCGACGAGGCCAAGCGCCTCGGCAGCTACGACATCTCGGTCCTGCCGGACGAAGACTGCTGCTCGCTTTTTATTCCTCGTCACCCCGAGACGCACGCGCGCCTCGAGGCCGTCGAGGCCGACGAAGCCAAGCTCGACGGTGACGCACTGTGTGCCGACGCCATCGCCCGCGCCGAGCGACACGAGCTCTGCGCACCTTGGCTTGCCTCCGACGCTCCCACTCCACAGCGGCAGCCGTAGCGTCATGGTGACCCTCCCCCCCGAAGACTTGTTCGAGGCGGCAGCGGCGCGCGACCGCGGTGCCGCACCCCTTGCCGAGCGCATGCGCCCGACGCGGCTCGATGATCTCGTCGGCCAGGCGCACCTTCTTGGTGAAGGTCGAGCGCTGCGCCGTCTCATCGAGCGCGGCGAGCTGCCCTCGATGATCCTCTGGGGTCCACCGGGCTCCGGCAAAACCACTATCGCCGCGGTGTTGGCCGTGACGCTCGAAGCGACCTTCGAGAGCGTTTCGGCGGTCATGAGCGGCGTCAAGGAGTTGCGCGAAATTGTCGCGCGAGCCCGCGAGCGCCGGCGCTACCATCGTCAGCGCACCATTCTCTTCATTGACGAGATCCATCGCTTCAACAAGGCGCAGCAAGACGCACTGCTTCCTCACGTGGAGCAAGGCATCGTCACGCTCATCGGCGCCACGACTGAGAACCCGTCGTTTGAGGTCAACGCGGCGCTCTTGTCCCGTTGTCGCGTCTTCGTGCTCGAAGCGCTCGACGACGCGGCGCTCGTGACCCTACTCACGCGTGCCCTTACCGATGCGGCCCGCGGGCTCGGCACCCACGCGTGGCAGGTGGAGCCGGAGGTGCTCGGCGCGATTGCGCGCGCAAGCCAGGGCGATGCGCGTCGGGCTCTGACGACGTTGGAGGTCGCGACCGAGCTCGCGGCACAGGCGAAGACCGACGTGCTCACGCTCGAAGTCGTGGCCGAGGCCGCACAACACAAGGCGCTGCTGTACGACAAGGCCGGCGAAGAGCACTACAACGTCGTCAGCGCGTTCATCAAGTCGCTGCGTGGATCGGATCCCGACGCCGCCGTCTACTGGATGGTGCGTATGTTGGAGGGTGGCGAGCCGCCGCGCTTTATCTTGCGCCGCATGGTGATCTTTGCGAGCGAAGACATCGGCAATGCCGACCCACGCGCGCTCGATGTGGCCGTCAACGCCCTGCACTCTTTCGAGCTTGTCGGCCTCCCCGAGGGCGTCTTGCCGATGACGCAGGCCGCGACGTATCTCGCCACAGCGCCCAAGTCCAACGCGGTCATCGCCGCGTATCAAGCCGCCCGCAAAGACATACGCGAGCGTGGGCCGCTGCCCGTGCCGTCGAAGCTGCGCAATGCGGCGACGGCGCTCATGCGCGAGCTCGGCTACGGCCAAGAGTACAAGTATCCGCACAACTTCGAAGGTCATTACGTGCCCGAGCGCTACCTTCCCGACGAGCTTGCCGGGAAGATCTACTACGCTCCAAGTGGCGAGGGCGACGAGCGTGACATTGCGGCGCGTCTCGCGTCGTGGCGTGGCTCCCCCATCAATCGAGTTGCGTCAACGTGACACTCGCAGGTAGTGTAGGCCTTCTCCCCGGAGCGACAACACCTATGCACACTCGATTCTTCCTATTTCTTCTACTCACGACACGTTTCGCCGTCGCGGGCACGCCTGCATCAAAAATCGCGGTCATGCCGGTGCAAGTTGACAAGTCCGCCGAAGGACAGCTGCCGCAGCTCGTCAATGATGTGGTGCTGACGGCGGTGCAGAACATCGGCACCTTCGAGGTCATCGGTCAAGACGACGTCAACGCGCTTATCGGCTTTGAGAAGCAAAAGGATCTCGTCGGCTGCGACGACGCCTCGTGCCTCGCGGATATCGGCGGCGCGCTCGGTGTCGATCGGATCTTCGTCATGAAGGTCGCGCGCGTCGGCGAGGAATGGGTCACGACCATCAAGATCATCAACATTCGCGAGGCGCGCGTCGAGGGCCGCTCGAGCGAGTTCACTGCCGGCAATGCCAAGGCGCTGCTGCTCGCTATGCCTCAGATTGTCACCAAGGTGCTCGGCACAGCGGGTGGAAGTGCTGCCGCCCAATCGAGCACGACATCGACCGGCGCCGGTGCCCCCTCTACGCCAGCGACCAGTCCGACATCAGCCCCGGTGACGCCAGCTGCGCCCGCACCCGTAAGCGACGGCGATGATCGCTTCGGTCGCGGCTTGATGATTGGACTCAACGCGGCCGGAGCCACAGGTGGGTCGCTCGATTACACGTATTCCGATGACACGTCCTCTCTGAGCTATGGACTCGACTCGAGCGGCGCGGCGCGGTTCTTCGCCGAGTACTGGTTCACGCGCGTCATCGCCGTCGGCCTCTCCTACCACCACATCGGCGCCACGCTCGACTGCTCGGCGAGCGAATGCGGCGACGACACCGACCGCTCGTGGACCATGTTCAGCCTTGACGTGGCTGCGGGCTGGCAGCTCTTGCGCAAGCTCAAGCTGTATGGCCGCCGGGGTCTCGGCACAGCGAGCCAGGCGGTGCCTCAGTCATACCAAGACGCCGCCGACAGCGTCGGCATGACGGTCGACACCTCGTCCGGCTTCCTGCTCAACTGGGCGGCAGGTGCCCTATGGCAGCCCTGGCGGCATATCGGCATCGGTCTCGAGCTGGCACAGCTACGCGCGACGTCATCACTGACGCTCACGTATGCGGGCGTCAGCGCCGAGGAGACGAGCCACCTATCACAGACCCAGATAGGCCTCACCGCCGCGTTGATCTTCTAGTCTTTTCAGGAGAAACCGATACGCCGAGCCGCCGATAACCCGGCCGGGGAGAGATCCGGACGGTGATCGTCTGTACTGACGGCGATCGCACGTTCTTGGAGTGTGCATGGCCTCGGTGGACGCCGTTCGACACATCGCAGGGAGCAGCACGAAGGCCGTCGCGCGCCCCGTCGAAGCGTCTGGTATCGCCACGCAGATGGAGCGGGACCCCGCGCGCACGAGCTCTGCACGCAAGACGGACGCGGACAGCGAGCTCGATCGGCTGACCAATTCCCGCAAGGTCGGCGGCAACAAGCTGCGCCTGCTCGTCGATGGCGTGCAGTCATTTCCGCAGCGCGAGGCCAACATTCGCGAGGCCGACGTCATCCTCGTCAAGACCTACAATTTCCGCGACGATGCGACCGGTCGGCGCATGGTGGCACTGCTCGCTGACAAGGCGCGCCACGGCGCCAAAGTCTACTTGCAGTTCGACGTGCGCGGCTTCTACGTCAAAGATGCCGAGGCCCTGCAACGCGTGTCGCAAGGTCGCGCCAGCGTCATCCCGCCACTCTTGGCGCCCCTCGTCGCCGCGGGGGGCGTCGTCATCCCCATGCACGCGAGGGAAAAGCCGCCACTGAAGATCCCCGAGACGCGGCGCTGGGCGACGCCGCTCGCTGTTCTCGGGCTGCTGCTTGCTGCGGTGCTCAATCCGTGGTGGGCCATCTTGCCGCTCGTCAACTTGGCGTACGATTGGCTCGCGCGCAAAGCCAATGACTACCTGAACACGACCGGGCGACGCGACCACGAGAAGTACCTCATCACCTGGAAGCGCGGCGACCCAGTCAAGGTGATCATGGGCGGCATGAACATCGGCGACGAGTGGGCACTCGGCGGCACGGATCGTCCGGTCCCTCGCCTGGGCGGTTTGCGGGGCATGCGTGACAACGACATCGAGGGTACGGGCCCCTTTGCCGAGGCGGTGCTCGCCGAGTACCTCAAAGACGTGCGGCACCACGGCATCCCGGGCGCAGGCGTCGCGCACGGCACACCCGCGAGCGCGCTGACCCAATTGACGGACGCGCTGTCGACGATTCGCTCGCCGCAATACCGCACGCGCGCCTTTCCTTGGACGGCCAATGGCTCCCAGGTGCGCTTTGTCGCCAACGAGCCCTACAAGGGCGTCGCCGGCCAGTACATCGAGCGTCTGCTGTGCGACGCCTTTTCGAAGGTACCCACGGGCGAAACCGTGCGCATCAGTGTGCCGTTCTTTGCGCCCACCCAGCCCGTCGAGCAAGCCATGCTCGCGGCCGCCCAGCGCGGCGTCAAGATCAGACTGCTGCTCAACTCGCCACACGTCGGTGACCAGGGCATGCGTTGGGCAGCGCGCGGTGCGCAGGAGCTGTATCGCACCATGTTTGACGACTACCCTCCGGGCACCATCGAGATTTATGAGCTGCACGCCGCGCGGCGTCGCAAGGACACCTACAGCGCGCTGCATCAGAAGCTCTACGTCTTCGGCGCGCGCGGACCGCTCGTTGTCGGCTCGTCGAATCTCGACCGGTACAGCTTGCGCTGGAACTCGGAAGGTATGCTCGCCATCGATGACGCGAAATTGCACGCCGAGGCGACACAGCTCTTTGAGCGTGACCTTACGTTGCCGGGCGTCGCGCGCGCAGCGCAACCCAAATGGACGTTGCTCACGTGGCTCGCGCACCTCTTCTACGATTTGCCCGTGCGCTGGGCCCGCGAGACGAGCGAGGCAGTCCTCGGTCTGCTCGCTCAGCCCGACGCCAGCTCATAGGTGTCTTGCGCGATGAGCTTTTCTTCGTTGGTTGGCACAACGAGCACGCGCGTGCGCGCTTTGGGCGACGAGATGTCCGCACCGACACCGATAGCCCGCTCGTTCTTCTCCGGGTCGATGCTAATCCCCAAGGGCTCGAGCCCGCGCACGACATCGGCTCGCACCGCCGCGGCATTTTCACCGATGCCCGCGGTAAAGACCACCGCATCCACCTCGCCGAGCACCGCGAGATAGGAGCCAATGTACTTGCGCAATCGGTAGGCAAAGATCTGGAGCGCCAAGGCCGCGCTCTTGTCCCCTTCGGCTCGCCGCACGAGCAGCTCACGCACGTCGTTGCTCACCCCCGACAAACCGAGCAGACCGCTCTTTTTGTTCAGCAGCTTATCGATCTCGTCGATGGTCATCTTCTCTTGGCGCACGAGGTGGAAAATGATCGCCGGATCCATGTCCCCGGCACGCGTGCCCATGACCAGGCCTTCGAGCGGGGTGAGCCCCATGCTGGTATCGACCGATGCCCCCCCCCGAATGGCCGCCACGCTCGATCCATTGCCAAGATGACAGGTGATGAGGTTTGTCTTTTCGAGTGGCTTGCCGAGCATGTGCGCGGCGGCGCTGGCCACAAAGCGATGCGAGGTGCCATGAAAGCCGTAGCGCCGGATGCCGGCCTCGCGATACAGCGCCTGGGGCAGCGCGTACAAGTAGGCGTGTTCCGGCATGGTCTGATGAAAGGCCGTGTCGAACACCGCCACCTGCACGGCTTTGGGCAACAGCTCGCGCGCCACACGAATGCCGAGCAGGTTGGGCGGATTGTGTAGTGGCGCCAGCGACACGTGGGCCTCGAGGGCGGCCACCACCTCCTCGTCGATGCGCACGGTGGTCGTAAATTGCTCGCCCCCGTGCACGACGCGATGCCCGACGGCGCCGATGTCGGCGACATCCCGCAGGGGCGCCGTCTCGCCGTGGGTTAAGAGCTCGACGGCTCGATGGAGGGCGACCGTGTGGTCTGCGAACGCTTCGCTGTAGCGCACCTTCTTGCCGTCGTTCTGCTGCGAGATTTCTCCTTGCGCCTCGCCGATACGCTCGACGAGGCCGCGTGCGAGCACCTCGCCCTTGGGCATGGCGAAGAGCTGGTACTTGATCGAAGAGCTACCGCAATTGAGCACCAGGACTTGCATGGGTAGAGCTCCTACGAGGCCTGGGCCTGGATCGCGGTGACGATCACCGTGTTGACGATGTCGATAATCGTGGCGCCGCGGCTCAGATCATTGACCGGCTTGCGCATGCCCTGGAGCACGGGGCCGATGGCGATAGCATTCGCCGAACGCTGCACCGCCTTGTAGGTGTTGTTGCCGGTATTGAGGTCGGGGAAGATAAAGACTGTCGCCTGCCCCGCCACCTTGCTGTCGGGGAGCTTTGTGCGCGCGACCACCGGGTCGATGGCGGCGTCGTATTGGATGGGGCCTTCGACTAGCAGCTTGGGGTTGCGCTGACGCACGAGGGCGGTTGCCTCACGCACGCGATCGACGTCTTCGCCCTTGCCGCTCGTGCCCGTCGAATACGACAGCATCGCCACGCGCGGTTCGATGCCAAAGGCGCGCGCGGTCTCGGCGCTGGCGAGCGCGATCTCGGCGAGCTGCTGCACCGTGGGATTGGGGATGACCGCGCAGTCGCCGTAGACAAGCACACGGTCCGGCAGGCACATAAAGAAGATGCTCGAGACGCTCTCGATGCCAGGTTTCGTGCGCACGAACTCGAATGCCGGGCGCAACGTCGCCTGCGTCGTCGTCGTCGAGCCGGAGACCATGCCGTCGGCGCGCCCCTTGTAGACCATCATGGTGCCAAAGTAGTTGCGGTCGGTCATCAGCAGATCGCGCGCCATGTCTTCGGGCAAGCCCTTGTGCTTGCGCAGCTCGAGGAGCGTCTTCACATAGTCGTCAAACTCCCGGTCGGTGCGCGGATTGACGATGGTCACGTGGTCGTCAAAGCGCACGCCGAGCTGCGCGGCCTCCTTGCGCACCTCGGCCTCATCGCCGATGAGGATCACATCGACGATGTCTTGACGCCGTAGCTCTTCAGCCGCCTTGAGGATGCGATCGACGTTGCCCTCCGGCAGTACGATGGTCTTCTTGTCGGCGCGGGCCCGGTCGCGCAGATCGCGCAGGAATCGACGCGGCGTCGTCACCTTGCGCGTCGACGCGAGCCGCTTGCCAACGAGCTTGTCGATATCGACGTACTCTTCCATGGCGCTGCGAATGGCGAGCGCTTTGTCCTCTTGATTCTCGAGCAGCTCGGGCTGGATGTGGTTGACGGCGATGGCCGTCTCGTAGGTGGGCTGACCGACCTGCAGGATGGGAAGGCGCCCTTGGCTGAGACCTTGGACGAGCTGCAGCACCTTGCGCCGCGGCTCAAAGCCACCCGTGAGCACCACGCCCGCCGGCCGCGCCACGTTGTTGCAGGCGTACGAGCTCGCCGCCGCGAGCAGGATCTCTTCACGATCGCCGGGCGTGATGACGAGGCAGCCGTCTTCGAAATAGTGCAGCGCGTTTTCGAGACCCATCGCAGCGACGAGCACAGTGCCGACCTGTGTGTCGAGCACGGCGTCGCCTTGCAGCACGCGCGCCCCGAGGGCCCGCACGAGATCGCGCACGCGCGGTCGCGAGAGGATGGGCAATTCTGGCAGCACGCCATAGAGCGTGACGCCCTTGTCGCGTAGCTCGCGCCGCAAGCCATCGGCGAGCTCTTCCTGCCGACGCGCATCGACGCGATTGACGAACACGCCCGAGACCTCGGCGCCGCGCTCTTGCAGCTGACTGCGTGCAAGCATGATGTTGGAGACAATCTCCTCGGCCTGTAGACCGCGCCCGCCGACGACGAGGAGGATCGGCGCGTCGAGGTTTTTCGCCAAGTCGATGTTGATGTCCGAGTCGAGTGCCGGGAAGGCGCTCATGCTGTCGACTCCCTCGCACACGACCACGTCGGCCTCGCGGGCGAGCCGGGCGTGGGCCTCGAGGATGCTGTCGACGAGCTCATCGTAGCGGCCCTCGGCAATCGCGCGCGTCACCTGCGCATGCGTGGCGCCGACCACGTGCTCAAGCGCCCCGCTCAAGCGCAGCGTCTGATGCACGAAGCGGGCATCAGTATCGAGCCCGCCGACGCCATCGGCGACTCCTACGGGCTTGAAATAGGCCGTGCGCGCCCCGTGACTTTGGAACTGATCAACTAGCCCGAGCGACACCACGCTCTTGCCCGTGCCCGCCTCGGTCGCCACCACCATCATGGACTGAGTCATACGTACCTCCTATGGGCGAAGGCAATACAACAACAGGTTGTCTATTGTCTATACCAATAGCTATGTCGATGTGACTCCGCTCCGGAGGCGACAGTGGACCTCGCCCGAAAGGCGAGCGAGGTCCGGTGCCTGTCCGCACGTCTACGGTACGAAGTCGACGGCGGTGCCGCTGCCCGTGCGCGGCGAGATGCCGGCGATAAAGTCGCCGCTGTTGTGTGGCCCGTAGGCGACGATGATCTCGCCCGTGTCGTAGAGATAGGTCATTTGGAACGAGTTGGCGCCGGTGTTGGAGTACTCGGGCACACCGACAAAGGAGACCGTAACCCGATTGCCCGCCTCCGCAAAGTACAGCACCGAGCCGCCGTTGCCCGGATGTAGATCGTCCCACATCATGGCAATGCGCAGGCGATTCGACAGCATCTCCGCGACGGACTCCGTGTAGTCGGTGTCGCCGCTGCCAAACGTGACGTAGCCGTTGGAGCCGATGTAGAACGTGCTGTAGTCGACGCCATAAAACGCTATTGGCTCGGGCAACGCTCGCGAGGCGTTGGAATCGTCGCTCAGCGTTACCGTCGCGCCAGCGGCCGGGAACGGTGGATAGGCGTCGAGCGACTCGACACAGATGATGTACCCGCCGTCCGCCGCCGGAACATAGCGGATGGCGTAGTTGGTGAGATCATCGCCACCGGTGAACTGCTGGTAGGCGGCCTCTGCGGCGGTGGTGTAGCCAACAACCGCGCCGACCGAGCATTGCAGGTCGGGCATCGATCCCGGGCTGAGCGGATCGACACCAAACGCAATCTCCAAGGCATCCGAAAAGCCGTCGCCGTCGGTATCCTGGTTGAGAGGATCGGTGCCGAGAACCAAGACTTCGTTGCCATCCGTCAGACCGTCGGCGTCGCTATCGGCGTTGTTTGCATACGTACCGTAGGTGTTGACCTCGTCGCCATCGGTGAGACCGTCGCCGTCGGTATCGGCCACCGTGGGATCGGCACCGTAGTACCACCGCCACCACACTTCTTGGGCGTCGGTCAGGCCGTCCGCGTCCGTGTCGGCGAGGGTCGCGTCCGTATCATAGAAGGTCACTTCCTCGAAATCGGAGAGGCCGTCACCGTCGGTGTCGGTGGTGGGCGGGTCGTTGGGGTCGAGCGGATCCGTTTCGAGATCGTAGACCTCGTCGCTGTCGCCGTAGCGATCGCCGTCGGTATTCCAGGACAGCGGGTTGGTGAAGTACGTCCATACTTCCTGCCCGTCCTCGATGCCGTCGTTGTCGCTGTCATCGTCGGTGGCGTACGTGCCGTAGGCAAAGAGCTCGTCCGGATCGCTCAACCCATCACCATCGCTGTCGCTGCTCGCCGGGCTGGTGCCGTAGGTGACCACCTCGTCATAGTCACCGAGGCCATCCGCGTCGCTGTCGTCGAGCACGGGGTTGCTTGCGTACCAGGAAACCTCCTCCCCATCGGGCAAGCGGTCGCCATCGGTGTCCACATCGAGCGGATCCGAGTGATACGTATTGACTTCCGGACCGTCCTGCAGATTGTCGCCGTCGCTGTCGCTGTCGCACGGTACGGTGCCGAGCTCGACCTCGCGACCGTCATTGAGCCCGTCGCCGTCGCAATCGGTGCCCGTAGGCGACGTGAAGTAGACGTAGACCTCGTCGCCGTCGCGCAGACCATCGCCGTCGGTGTCCGCTACCGTGGCGAGCGTGCCGTAGTAGTAAATCTCGTAAGAGTCACTCAGGCCATCACGATCGGTATCGGCATTCGTCGGATTCGTGCTGTACCAGAACAACTCGGCGTAGTCACTCAAGTCGTCGCCATCCGTATCGGCGAGGGTCGGGTCGGTGCCGTAAGTGTTGGTCTCGAGAAAGTCCGAGATCCAGTCTCCGTCCGTGTCGTTGGCAGGCGGGTCCGTCCAGTCCATGGGATCGGTGCCGAATTCCACTACCTCTTGATAGTCGGTGAAGCCATCCCAGTCACTGTCGTTCCACGTCGGATAGGTGGCAAACAACACCGCTTCCTGCCCGTCGGTGAGCCCGTCGCTGTCGGAGTCCGCCGCGAACGGATCACTGCCCCACACAAAGGTCTCGTCGACGTCGCTCAAGCCGTCGCCGTCC
>CAYHNK010000021.1:0-21404 GCA_964357695.1 uncultured Bdellovibrionales bacterium
TTCCGATCTAAAAGCGCAGGCCGCCCTGTAGGCGCCGCACGCCGTCGGCCGTGCGCGCATCGGTGAACCCGCGTTCGATCCGCCGCCCGTAGACTGACAGCTCGGTTGCCGCGTGCGCGGTGGCGAGCTCGACGAGCATGGCATTGCCGGCACGATCGTCGCGAGCGGGCAGGACGTCGTAGGTCAAACCGCCATCGTTCGAACGGGCGCTGGCAAACCCCCCGCCCTCTGAGCGGGCGAGCTCGAGACGCAGGCGCAGCGCCTCGCCGAGCGCCACCTTCCCCGTCGCGCCCAAGAGGGTGTAGCGACGATCGAGGGTGCCACCATCGAACGCGGCGCCACCGAGCTCGCCGACTGCGGTGACGCCGACTGTCGCCGGGCCCAACCCGCCGACGAGCCGCGCCCCAAGGGTCCAGTCCTGCGCCAGTGTGCCGCCGGGTACGTACTCGTAGTCGAGGATCAGCGCGCCGGCATGCCCGGTCCCCCCGGGCTGGGTCAGGCTTTGACCGATGACACGCGCGGCGGTACCGGCCTCGAGCACGATGCGTCCGCCGAGATAGTCGGCCTCGTAGTCGAGTCCCTCGGTGAGCGCCACCGCACGCACGGGTAGGCCAGAAATCTCGTCGAGGACCTCGAGATTCACCCGCAACGACCCCTGCACGACGTCGCGGTGCGACAGAAAGTAGAGCGAGCCTCCCGTCACAGGCAGCTCGTCGCGCGCGGCGGCACTGGTTGGACGTGCGGCGAAAGCGACCGCCCGCACCGTGGGTGTGCGCGCGGCATCACCCAGGGCAACCTGTGCCCCCAGGCCATACAAGGAGCGCACGTAGCGACCCATCTCGGCGTCGTCGATGGCGGTGTTGATGCCACCCCACTTGACGTAGCCGGAGTCACTCTCGAGACGCGCAAAGAGGCGGCCACCGGCCTCGCGCTCGTCAACGACGCGCGCCTCGTCTCCATAGGTCGGGTAGTAGTCCTCCGGATCGAGATCGCGAAAGACGCGCTGCGGATCGTGCCGCAGGAGGCGCGCGAGGACGCCACCACCGCTGCGCAGACCCCCCTCCGGTCCGTAGAGCACGTCACTCGCCCGCACGTCCGCCCCCGCGGTGAGGTGCCACCCGGAGGCGTACGTCGCGCGATAGAAGAAGGCCCCGTCGGCGTCCCACGGGCGCGCGGGGTCGTCGCCTCCCGGGGCGCGCACGCCACGGGCTTGCGCTCGGCCCACGAAGAATTGCGCCGTCGCGCCCACCGGCACCGGCACGCGGAGCGCAACCGTAGGGGGGTCGAGACCGAGGTCATCGACATCGGGGTCCACACGAATCGCGAGAGCCCGCGCTTGATGCGGCGGTCCAAGCGAGCAACGCTGCTCGCCAGCAGGCGTCGACCCATCGAGTTGCAGCTGACAAGCCGGCGCCGCCTCGTCCCACGCCAACTCCAGCGTGGTGTTGCCGTACGCGCGATACATCACCGCCAGGCCGGTACGCGACACGGCCTCACCGTCGCCGGGAAGTAACAGACCAACGAGCGGCATGGGTCCCCGCGGTACGATCCAGACAACCCCTTTCGGCCTCACTTCGCGGTACACGCCAAAGCGCGACAGCCAGTGACGCCCATCGGCATCAGACTCGACGAGCAACCATTCCCGCGACGCCTCACCGAGCGGCAACGCTAGCTCGACGCCCCCCCCCGCATCGCGCCCGACCACGACCTCGCCAGACGACGCGTGGGCTTCGAGTCGGCGCTCCGCTGCAAGCTCGAGCGCCGCCACGTAGACGCGCGTCGGCCCACCGACGCGGATCCCCGAGCGCTGTGGGACAAGACGCACCGACGGGCCACCCCCGAGCTGTGGCACGTGCACACCAAAGCTCGCGCGCGAGAACATCCCGGGCGTGAGTGTCAGCTCGCGTCGCCAGGGTGTCGTCGGACGAGCGCCAAGCGGCAGACTTTGGCCATCGACCTTCGCCACATGCCGGCCCGGGGACAAGCCGTTGATGTGGTAGCGCCCAAGGCTGTCGGTCACCGCATAGATGCCCGCGGCAAGGGCCACCATGGCTCCCGAGACTCCTGACTCGTCGTCCTGCTCGATGCCGTCCTCGTTGGCATCGACGAAGACGCGGCCAAACAGCGTCGGCTCGGAGAGCTCCGGCGTCTCGAGGATCTGCAACGCTACGTCCGCCTGCGCGATGGCGTCGGCCGAGAGCGCGAGCGTCGGCGCGTACGCCAGCTCGACGCGCGCGCGCAGCGAGCCGCCGCCAGCGAGCGCCCGTGCGATGACCGGCAGCGCCAGCTCCTCGTGCGAGCGGCCCGTGACGTCCACCTCCCAAATGGCCTCGCGGTGTGCCCCCCGTCGTTCCCAGGACTGCGCGGTGCGTGCGTGCGCCGCTGCTTTGGGACCCTCGGCGATGGGCTGCAACCCGGCGTCGAGCACCCAGCGCAGACGCAAGCCCGCAAGCGCAGCATCGCCACCGTTGTCGATGCTGGCCGTGAGCAGCACCGGGTCGCCGGCTGCAACCCGCAGCCGCTCACTGCGCAGTGTCACTCTCACGGTCGGCTGCACATCGAGGTGCACGAGGGCGCTACCCCCGCGACAGGCACTGGTCGTTGCCTCGATGCTGACCGTGCCGAGTGTGTCGCCTACACGAACCTCTGCTTGACGCGCGTCACTGGCGTTCGGCGTGATGACCGCATCGCCGGAGACAATGCGCCACAGGATGGTGGACGGTGCAAACGCCGCGCCCACGCTCGGCGCTTCGAGCGCCACGACCGCACGACTTTGCACCGGCAAGCTCCCCTGCGGTGCGCTAATGACGCACGCGGGCGGGCCCGGGGCAACATTGAAGACCACGCTCGCACGCACGCTTGCGTTCTGTGGATTGGTCGGTACCGCTTCCACGGTAAGCGTGCCGCTAGCCGCCACATCGACGGGGAGCGTCAGCAGCCCGCCCGCCGTGAGCCAGGTACGCGCGGTCGCCAACGGCACGAGATCCGCCGCGACCACGTCGTAGACAACGAGCGGCGGCTCGTGCCCGCCATACGCGTTGAGTGCCGACACCACCTCGAGCTGCACGGCGTCACCGCCACTCAGATCGCGCCTTGCGTTGTTCGGCGCGGCCAGCTCCACACTCAGGCTTGCCACCGGCAACGGCTCGATGGTCACGGTCGCTGCCGCGGCCGTGGTGGCCCCCGCGTGCGTCGCGCGCACTTGCACGACGACGTTGCTTGGCGGAGGCTGCAAATCATCGAGCACGTCGTAGGTCACACCGGCGGGAAACGTCCGCACGTCGACGAGGTGCAGGCGCTGCCCCACAGCAGCCTCCGTGCACGCCCCCAAGGGTGCGCAGTCGAGCACGACATCACCGTTGATGGTCACGGTTGCAGCGTTGCTGGTCTCTCCCTGCCAGTCCCAAGACAGCTGCTGCGGCACCGCGCGGCGATTGGCAGTGTGCACCGCGGGGGCGCCAGCGACACTCGACAGCGTCGGCAGACCCGCCAGCGACGCACACAGAGCCACAAACGGAGTCGCCGGGCCCGTCGGTCCAGTGTACGTGGCCGTCGGGTCTTGCGCGCAGCTCGCACCCGCGGCGAGCCGCACGACGAAGCGAAAGCTCACGGGCCAGGCATTGCTCGCCGACGGCAGCCCGAACTCGCGTCGAATGATCAACACGTGCTGCCCGACTACCACGGTTGGCTGCACGGTATAGGTGGCCGCCGTGCTCGGTTCCGGGATCGAGCGCTCGCCCGGGCAAGCGTACGGCGGCCCCCCCCCGCACTGCGCTGTCAACGACGCCTCGTCCCACAGCACCGCATTCGGCAATCCCTGAGGCAGCGCCTCGACGGCTACGAGCTCGGCGGCGTCCGGCAGCGACACATCCAGCGTGTCATAGTCGCGCGGCGCCCCCGAGAAAACTGCCGTTTCGTAGGCGTACACCACGCCGTCGTACGGCACGGGCGCGTCGACGGCACTGAACTGCTGTGCCCGCGCAGTCCCTGCTCCAAGGCCTAAGACGAGCAGATAGACCCACGGTCGCCGCATCACTCGGCCTCGAGCCATCCGGAGACCCCAGTCGGGAGGTCCGTCACGGCAACCTGCACGGGCGCCCCGCGATAGGGCACGGCCACATCGAGCTCTTGCACGGTTTGGTGGATGACCTGCACGGCGCCGCTCGTCGCCTCGATGCGCAGACGCTCGACACGCATCGCCTCACCGCGCAGCGCGATGCGCAGCAAGAGCCTGCCGGCCGACCGACCAATCTCGCTGATCTCAATGCGCACGGGAGGCACGACGTTCCAACGCAAGTCGAGTGCGGCGCGCAGGGGTGCCACCGTCCTCGCGGCTGTCGAGCTCGCCGTTACGGGCGGCGTGCAGCTTGGCTCAGTATTGGCAAGGCGTAGCCAGCTGCTGTTGCCATTCTCTTGACCCGCAGATGCGACGAGGCCGAGCTGACCGGTCGCATCGGTCATGCCACGCTCGACCTCGTGCTCGCCCCCATCGAGGCGCACGAAAGCAACGACACATGGGATGCCACGCCGATCGACGATACGTTGCTGCGCACCACCGGTCGCGATGCGCGGCCGCGGGCACAACGTGGTCTGCGGCGTGAGGCGCCACTCACCCGCCTCTCGAGCTACGCGATCACGCGCGTCGAGCTGCACGACGTAGCGCCCCGCGGCAACTTCGTCGGCGACATGCTCGGTCCCCTGCACCACCAACGTGAGCGCATGTCCCGCCGCCGGGTTGCCAAAACGATCACGGGCCGTCACTTCAGCACGCAACGGCGTGCGCCCATCGGCAGGCGCCTGGGCGTCCGCCGGCTCGAACACCAGCGTCGTGGGCGCTTCGGCCAGCAAGCCGACGGCCACGTCCACACGCTGCCGCTCCTTGCGACAACGGATTTCAACAGTGTCCCGCCCCTCGCCAAGCGCAGTCGGCGCCCGATAGGTCGCGCGATAGAGTCCAAGCCCCAGGCGCACGGGAGCTCCCACCGTGCCCGCGCGGGCCCGCAGCTCAATCCCTTGGTCTCGCGGCGCGCCATCGGCCCCCACCGTGGTCACAAAGATCCATGCCGAATCCTCGCCGCCCACAACGACCCGCGTCGGGTACACCGACGCATGCACGCGCGCGACCTCAGGCAGGAAGAGATCGATCTTGGAGCGCGAGGCGTTACCGAGCTCGTCCGTCGACACGGCTGCGCCAAAGCGCGCACCGGGGGGCACTTCCACGGGCAACGTGAACGCACCCGTGGCTTGGCTACTCACCGGCCCGAACGTCTTCCCTGCGATCCGCACCAGCATGCTGGCGTGCGGCTCCGTGTGCCCGCGCAGATCGATCGCGGCCGAATAGCTCACCACCGCCGACGCGACCTCCGGGGGAGCCCCCGCCGCAACGGGGCGAGTATCGAGTGCCGTCACCACGGCGAGCTGGGGGAAACGCTCGTCAGGCGCCACGAGCTTGGCGACATACGTGCCGCCACCGACGTCCGAGAGGCCTTCGATATGCCCCGCGGTGCTCTCGAGCACGGGTGGCACGAGACGCCCGGCCCCGAGGGCACCCTGTCGCACGACGACACGCACGTCGACCACCGGCCCGAGCTGCGCACTCAGCGTCACGCCCGTCGGCTGCACATCGACATCGATGGGAGACTCCGCGCGCGACGCGCCGACGAGCACCACGAGCGCAGGCGTGACGAGCCTGAGCCGACGAAAGCGCATGGCATGAGACCACGTTGCGTGACGAGCTAACGGCGATGACACTCGACCCCCTTCAGGGCGGGGCGTCGAGAATACCTACCGGCGCCGCCGTAGCGCGAGGAGTCCAACCAACATCATCCACGCGACTGACGCCGAGCCGCCCGAGGCCGCACTGCATCCCGTCGCGTAGGCCTCGGAGGATAACGTGCTGCGGGAGGTCAGCGCCAGCACGGATTGCGATCCCCCGAAGGGCACCGGCGCATACAGGACCGTCATGGCAACCACGACGTCGCCCTCATTGTCTTCCATCTGCAGCTTGATACGCATGGCGTTGGACTCGCTCGCACCCACGGCCACCGCGCTCGCGGCGTCGCGCAGGTCGCTATTGCGCAGCACCGGCGCGCCGTTCCACTTGATGTAGCCACGCGGCGAGTGGCTCTGCCCGGGTCCAGATACCCCCTCGACGCGCAGACAGAGGATCGCAGTCCCTGCCGCTGGTGCAGCAACATCGATGCGCTCGTCGATCGAGCCGCAGCGGCTTTCATGGCAGCCGTGGCGCCCATGACCTTTGTGCTTGCGATGATCGCGACCGTGATCGTCGTCGCACTCGGACAGCGTCCAAGACCCCGTGAACAAGACGTCGATGCCGTCGGGCAGATCCGCGAGGGCACACAGCGCGTCCGGGTCGAGGTCGATGGGCGGGTCAACGATGGCGCAGGCGTCGCCAATGCCATCGCCATCCTGGTCACCCTGGTCGGCGTTGACGACGAGCGGGCAGTTGTCCTGGGCGTCGCAGACGCCGTCGCCATCGCTGTCGCCACCGAGGGCAGCACACGGATCTTCAGGGACAAACGCGACTTGCGCAACGAAGATGTCTTCGTTGCCATTGCGCTGGTCAACGTACGCGATCAGATCACCAAAGACGTCGTTGAGGTACTGGTCACTCGGGTCGTTCGTCACCTGGAAGGTGTCACCCTGCTCGAGGCGATAGACGAAGATGTCGTAGTTGCCCGCGACATTCGCGTCGTAGGCGACGAGATTGCCGTCGATGTTCGGTCGGGAGACGATACCTCCGGGATTAGCGATCGTACGCGCCTCGGCGGTGTCGACATTGGTGGCGCCGATGCGCAACGCGATCGAGCCGAGATCGTTGGCGCGATAGACCACCCACGGCCCGCTGGTCGTCGGCATGCGCTCGGACACACCCGGCGTCTGCGTCACGGGGAATGACTCGCCCGTCGCGAGATCGTACGCGTGGATGTCGTAGCCGTCGGGCTGGCTCTGCGACCAGACCACCAGGCGATCGCCAATCGCGATCTCACCGGCCGGCGGCTGGGGGCCATGGATGATTTGCGCGGCGGCGCCGGTGCCGAGCCAGGCGAGCTCATACAGCCGGATCAGCATCCCCTCGACGCTCGCTTCGCGCCAGACGATGACCCCACACGAGATCTTCGGAAACTGCACGAGCAACGCATCGGCGAGCACCCAGCTCTCGCCGGACGAGATGCGGTAGACGATGATCTGTCCGGAGGCGCTGGTCGTGCTTTCGAACGACGTGTAGACGATGTAGTCGCCACTGACGTCGTTGAGTCGATCATCGCGCGGTCCGTTGGCAACCGCCACCGGGTCGCCGAGCGGCGCGCCATTGAGCAGCCGCTGGTAGTAGACGTCGGCCTGGCCGGCGCCGCCGCTATACACCTCGCTCGACGAATAGACGACCAGCGAGCCGATGCCGTCGACCCCAAGGCTGGGCGTCGTCTCCCACTGCGCACTGAACGTAACTTGCTGTTCGCTCGCTTGCAGCACGTCGACGGCACGTGCTGGCAGAGCAAGCAGGATCATCGCGACGGCTACGATGCTTCGACCCACTGCGCTCGAGACCATCACGCGGCACCTCCTGTGAGACAAACGCCAAGCACCGTCCCCCACGCGCACACGCTACCGACCTTCGTGATTGTACCTTTGCGGATCCGATTGTTCAACGAAAAAGTTCTTTTAGATCAAGTAAGTACATGTAATCTGGTGTGGGCCAGCGTGGGCGCTGGCAGGCTGAGGTGGCTAGTGACGCTGCCACATTGTCGCGTCCGTTTCGACCGCATGACCGGGTGCGCGCGTATCGAGCTCGATGGCCGGCGAGCTGTCGGTTGCCTGACGTCCGAGCAAGTCCACGGCATAAACCTTTATTTTCTGCGGACCTTCGACGAGCTCGACCACCGCCCCGAAATGCCCGTCAGCGTCGGCGGTGACCACAACGCCGCCGATACGCACCCGCGCCCCCGGTGTGGTGTTACCTCTCACCATCTGGCGACGCTTGGCCGTGAGCGCCTCGGGAGGCCACTTGACCTTGAGCAAAAAAGATCGCGGCAGGGGCGCCGGTGCGCTGGGTTGACCCCCGGGATGGACGACGCTCTGCGATCCGGGTGTCAACGTAACCGTGCTGCCGGCGGCACTCAATGTACCCTCGCCGCGCGTCACGGCGGCCTGCACCTCGCCACGGCCGTCGGTCGCGAAGTGCAAACGGCCGTCGCGGATCTGTGCGACGGCGTCACTGCCGGCGGCACGCACCTTCACACTTCCTTGACGTGCGCCATCGACGTCAGCCACGACGATACCAGACTCGACGAGCAGGGTGGCGCTGGCACCATCGAGGCTTTCGATCCGCACATCCGTGTCCGGTAGCACTTGCAGCTTGACGCCCTCACCCACCGCCAGCTCGGCGTTCGCACCCGCAGCCGTACGGACAACAGACGCCTGCTCGACGAGCGTGCCGACCGGAACCGGCTGCCAATCTCCGCCTCCGACCTTAAGCTCGACGACGCCGTCGGCCTGAACCAGGCGCGCCGTCGCGGGCGCCACGACCACCGGTGCCGGCTCGCCCTCAAACACGACGACGTACGCCACGACAACCGCGGCGACAATCGCGACAACGGCGATGGCAAACACGATTGTTGCGCGGCGCGGCACGGCAACACTCTAGCGGACAGCTGCCGCCTTAGGCCAGTTTGCCGCGGCACGCGGCGGCTCGCGGGGAAGGCAGACGCGAAACGTCGACCCCTTGCCGACCGTGCTGTCCACCGAGATCGTCCCTCCGTGGTCGGTGACGATGCGATAGGCCACCGACAGACCGAGGCCCACGCCGGTCCACACGTCTTTGGTCGTAAAGAACGGCTCAAAAATGCGGTCGAGGTGGGCGGGCTCGATGCCGCGACCCGTGTCGCCGACGAGCAACGCGACGCCAGCGGGGTCGGTCTCGGTGGCAACCCGCAGCTCGCCGCCCGTGGGCATCGCCTGTCGCGCGTTGGTGACCAGGTTGATGAGGACTTGTCCGAGCTGACCGGCGTCCGCGCGAATGCTCGGCAGGTTCGTTGCCAAATTGCGGTGTAGCACGACGCCCGCCTGTCGCAGCGCCTCTTGCATGAGATCGAGCACCTCGCCGACGATGTCCGTGAGCTGCACGCTCGTGGGTCCCGCAAGTCGCCGCTCGGAAAAGCGCAGCAGGTTCATCGTCACCACCTTGCATCGCTCGGCGGCGGCGCGGATCTTTTGCAGCTCCGCAAGGCCAGGCCCCCCGGACTTGCCGTCGAGCAGCAGCTCCGTGTAGCCGAGAATCGCGGCGAGCGGATTGTTGATCTCATGGGCCACGCCCGCACCGAGCTGGCCCAAGGCAACGAGCTTCGCCTGCGTGAGCAGCTGCGTCTGCGCCTTCTTGAGCTCATCAGATCGCTCGGCCACGCGCTGCTCGAGTGTTTGGTTCCAGCCTTGCAGCTCGTCGCGCGAGGTGGCGAGTGCGCCGGCCATGCCGTTGAGCACCCCGGCAAGCTCGGCCAGCTCGTCGGCTCCGGCGAGCTCGATACGATGATCGAGACGCCCCGAGGCAAAGCTCTGAGCACCCTGCACGAGCCGTAACAGGGTGCGGCGCAGACGGTCGGCAAAAATGATGCCGCTCCCGAGCACGAGCAGCAGCGTGCCGAAGATCCAGCCCAACGTTTGGTGGCGCATTTGGGTGGCGCCGGCGAAGGCCATCGCCTCCGGTTGCTCGACAACAATGCCCCACCCCAGCTCGCCCACGGCCGCAAAGGTGCCGAGCTGCGGGCCGCGCTCGCCCCGGTAGCGACTGCTCCCGCGCCCCCCGGAGCTCATGAACTGCGCCACAGCGCCATTGGCACTGACGTCGGTGCCGGGCGCGAGATTGGCGTCGGCGATGATGCGCCCCTTGGGATCGACGACGAAGGTGTGCGAGCCAATACCCGTCGCGATGCCGTCGACACGTATGATCTCGCGCCGCAACACCAGCTCCACCGCGGCGATGGCGTGTGCGGCACCCGCGGCATCGAAGGCGCACGGCAGCGCCACCACGAGTCTCGCGGCTTCGGCGGTGAAAAGCACCGGGCTGATCAGCGCCACGCCGACCGCCGCCTTGCCCACCTGCATCTGCGTGACGATACCCTGAGCTCTTGCCGCATCTTCTTCAGTCGCCGCCGGGTGGCCGAACAGATCGCCTTCACCCGGCCGCGCGAGAAAGACCGGCGGAGCGAGCAGCACGCCCGTGGGCGCCACGAGCAAGGCGACGCCAATCTCCGGCTTCTGCCGATACAAGAGACGCAGCAGCCCCGCGCGCTCGTCCGGGGCGAGCTGCGGCACATCGACGAGGGCCAGTACCGTACGCAGCCGTTCGGCGAGCTCCTCGACCGTCTGAGACACTTGTGCCGCGACAGCAACCGCCGCCGCCTGCTGATGCTCGGCAATGCGCTGCCGCAGCGCTCTCTCGCCGAGATAGATGGACGTGAATCCCGTCGCCGCGAGAGGCACGAGCGCCACAGCCAGTGCGTAGAGGATCAGCTTTTGTGCAAGGCGCACGGTGCCCCCAGGCCCAATGCTTCCAAGATGTCGTTGTCGACCGCGCCCGACGCGAAGCGTCGCAGCGTCACGCCGACGAGCGGGCTGCGCTCACCGGCAACGTCGACAAAGCCCTGGTCACGATCCTGTTTGCGGTAGTACAGCCGCGCGATGGCAGGATAAGCCTGGCCAATGTCGTGCAAGACGTCGTCGACGAGCGCTTGTGCACCCGCAAAGAGCGCCCCGGTTTCGAGTCCCACCCACGCCACCCCATCGCGCGGCGCCCGCTGCCGCAAGGTGCGCTCGACGAGCTCGTGCAGCGCCTGGCGCACCAACCCCTCGCGCGCCGCACCGTACGCCGCGCGGTAGGTGCCGAGATGCTCCAAGCGTATCGCGCCCAACGCGTCGACACCTTGGCTCTTGCGCTGCTCGCGCACAAACGCGCACACCGGCGCCTTCGCCTCGGCGCCTGCGCGCAACTGCGCCGCCAAGGAGGCAACGAGCTGCGTCCCCGACATGTCAGCGCAACCCTCGAGCACCAGTCCCGGCACCTGCTTGCGGCGGTGTGACAGCCGCACCCCCAACGCCTCGAGCGCATCCAGCACGGGCTCGGGCGGACTCGGATCGATGAGCACGGCGTGCGCTCGGTGTTGCGCGAGCACTGCCAACGCGCGCGCGAAGTCGACGAAGGCGATTTGCTCGCTGGGCTGCCACTCGATCCGGGCGCCATCGGCAACCGACGAGGAGCTATCGATGACGAGCGTCAAGCCCCGACCCGCCGCAGCCTGGGCCTGGCGCGCCTCCGTCGCATCTGCCGACAACAACCGTGTCTTGAAACCCTCGCGTCCGAGCACCGCCGCCGCAGCGATGCGGTCGGGCCGCCAGGTCGACCCCTCGATCCAGACGAGATCCCCGACACTCGGCGAGCTGTGCAATGTGCCGGCAGCCTGCACCGGCCAAGCGGCCCAAAAGCTCGTGCCCGCCTTGCCGCTCTCGGCCATGAGCCTGCCGCCATGCGCTTCGACGATCCCGCGAGAGATGGCGAGCCCCAGCCCGCTGCCGCGACGCTCAACATCGCCGTGAGAGCCGCGTCCCTGTCGATAGCGCTCGAAGATGACTTCGACTTCCTCGGGGGCGATCACGGGACCGACGTTGTGCACGCCCATCACGATCCACCCGGGAACTTCCGCGGACGGCACAACCGTGGCACGGACGGTGCTGTGCGGCGTCGCGAAGTTTAGCGCGTTGCCGATGAGGTTCCCGAGCACCTGCTCGACACGCCGCGCATCGAGCGCCAGCATCGGGACGTCCTCGGCAGCCTCGAGCGTTAGGGTCAGCTGTGCCTCCTCGGCAGCAGGCTCGAAGCGGGCCAGAACCTCGCGCGCGAGCGCGACGAGATCGACCGGACGCACGTCGATGACCACGCGACGTTGCGCGAAACGCTCGAGGTCGATGAGCGTGTCGATGAGCTCGTTGAGTGCCCGACAGGCCTTGTCTGCGTGGTCGACATAGCGTCGCTGGCGCTCGTTGAGCTCTCCCGCACCGCCGTCGAGCAGGAGATCAATCGCCGCCGTCACCGACACGAGCGGCGTGCGGATCTCATGGGACATGGTCGAGAAGAACGCTTGGCGATCCGTTTCGTGCGCCCGCATCTCAGAAATGTCGCGCAAAATGACCACGAGACCGAGATCGAGCGCACCATCGTCCTGAATCGACCACCACTTCGCTGCTACGGTGCGATCGCCCAGCTCGAGCGTCCGCTCGACAGGTGCCGAGCGCGAGGCACGCACTTGCTCGGGGGTCGTCCCCAACGCGCGCCACAGCGCATCTCCCACGTCCTCGGCGTCAAACAGATGCCGAGCCGCCTGATTGGCCATCTGCACCGCACCCGTGGGGCTGCACAGCACCATACCGTCGGGGGCCGCCCGCCATATTTGCTCCAGCATGCGCCACTTGCGATGACTCGCCTGTTGTACGCGCGCAACAGCGTCGGCCGTGCCGTTGGCAAGAAGGTCGAGCAGGCGGGCGACGTCCTTGGGAAACGCGTCGTCCTTGAAGCTCTGCACGGTGAGCACGCCCGCGACGCGGTCATCGAGACGCAATGGCACTTGTACCTGGCTGCGGACGGCCTGCGCACCCAGACGCGGGTCGATGTCCACCGCGATGCGCGGTCGCACGCGCTCCTCCGGAAGCGCTGCACCAGCGAAGTACTGATAGACCTCGAGCATCTGTTCCCAGAGCTCGACAGCATTCTTCTCACTCACCGCGCCACGCCCGCGCAGCTCGAGCGTTGCCGGCACCCCGCGCTCGGGCACGAGCATGACGGCGGCAAGATCGTAGAGCACTACGTCGGCCAGCCGTTCCATCAGCACACTGGCGGGATGCTCGACCACCCCGGCCGCTACAGCGCCCGCGACTTCCTGTAGCACCTCGAGCGCCCGCAGACGCCGTTCGAGCTCGTTGAGCAGACGCGCATTGTCGCGGCTCAGACGATAGCGCTCAGCCGCCTGGTGCAGAGTCAGTGCCAGATCGTTTGTGTCCCACGGCTTTTGTACGAAGCGGAAGACCTGCCCCTCGTTGATCGCGCCAATCATCGCCTGTGGGTCGGTGTACGCCGACAACAGGATGGTCACAAGGTGCGGGTTCATCTCGCGCGCCCGACTCGCGAGCTGCACGCCGGTCATGCCCGGCATGCGCTGATCGGCGAGCAACACACCAATATCATGCTTACCAAGCACCTCCAGGGCGGCCTCCCCCGAGTCGGCGGTCGTCACATCGAAGTGCCGCGACAGTGTGTCGCGCAGCAACGCCAACACCACACCGTCATCGTCGACGATGAGCACGCGCGCACGCTCTTGCTCGGCGCGCTGGGCGATACGGACCGCTCGAACGTTCACCGGCCGGCTCGAAACGCGACGAGATCTCGCAAGCTAGCTTGCGACACGTAGTAGAAGACCGTCTGGCCAAAACGCACGCAGTCCCCGGAGCTCAGCGACACGGGCACGTGCGGCTGGAGAGGCAGACGATTGAGGAACGTCCCGTTCGAGCTGCCGACATCGAGCAGCGTCATCCCCTGCTTACCGTGTGCCTCCACGAAGTTCGCGTGCACGGCAGAAATCGCGGGGTCATCAATGACGATGTCGGAGCTGGAGGACCGGCCGATCGTGATGTGATCCCAGAAGCTCGCTGGCTTTTTGCGCAGCGGCACCACCGCCGATGTCTGAGACACGAGATCGGCGAGCTTGGCGAGCTCACTCGCCCGATCCGCCTTCATCATCTGAATCGTTTCGTGCATAAAGACGATCGTCGCTTCGCGCTTGCGCGTGCTCTCATGCACCAAGGCCTCTCCGGTTCCCGAAGCGGCGATGAGCACGTCCTGCTCGCCGAGCTCGCCGAGGCGCGTCGGCGCGGCGATGAGATCTCCGAGCGTCACCATGCCTCCATCTATAGATCCATTTGCGTGCCTTCGCAACGCGACCCAAGGCAGCGAGCCTTGTGTGACGCGCCCAGGCGAACGAAGATGCGTCACCATGCGTAAGGAGCGACGATGAGCACGTTGCACGAGCGATTGCTCGCGCTAGAGCGCCGAGCCAACGTTGTCACAGACTGTGTGCGTCTCATTGAAGAGGAGCTCGACCGCAAGACGGGCCTCTCTGGCCTGGCCATCAAGGGCGCGTACGCCCTCGTCAGGCGCATCAAGCCCGGGATCATTCGCGAAGCTGCCGACCGCCTGCTCGACCCCTTCGTCGAGCGCCTTGAGCCACTGGCCGCGAATGCCGCAGATGCCCCCGAAGCCTACCTGCGCGACCACGCGAACGAGGTGGCCGAGGCACTGCTCGGCGTCACCGACGCGCGCGCTGCAAGCACGGACAACGCCACCCTGCGAAAGGCCTATGGCAAGGTGCGCCCGACCGCGTTGCTGCACGTCACACAGGCCGTGCCCGCCATCGTGCGGTTGCTCGCAAAATACCCGTGAGCTAGCCGCGGCGCCGACGACGCCACACGCGCACGAGAGGCAGCCAAGCCAGAGCGCCGAGCAGGATGTCGCCGACGCGCACGGGCGTGCCCACAGCAGAGCAGCAGCCGGTAGACGGCGGGATGTCGGTGGTCGTGCCGCCATCAGGGTGCACCGGGCCGTTGCGCGGCCAGCAGCGTCCCGCGCCGTTCGTGGCTAGCGCCCGGCATTCGAAGCCCCCATCGAGTGCGCCATCACCATCGATGTCAACATTGCCGGGACACCCTGCCCCAGTGACGAGATCACACGACCGACTGCACGCGGCATCGTCGCTGTGGCGCTGACATAGGCCGGAGTCGCACTCGGTGCTGCGCGTGCAGCCCAGACCGAGCGGCGCAAGCACGGCCTCTGCCAGCGGGTCGCACAGCGAAAAGGTCGCTTGCGCACAGACTGCTTGATAGGGCCCGGCGCAGGTCTGTGAGGGGTCGCACTCGCTCCCCAGGGGACACTCGCGATAACACCGTGACGCCGCCGCGTCGCCGAACGTGTAGCATCCGGTGCCGGGCTCGCACACTGATTCCTCTGCACCGACGCAGGTCTCACCTTCCTGGCGCAAGTCAAAACAGCCACCGTGCACGCGCCCCTCGGACACCGAGGCGCCCAAACACTGGCCCGCCGCATCGAGCCCGTAGCAGCACGTCAGCTGCGACGACACCGTGCCGCTACCATCGACGCTCGGACAGGGCCGATCGGGACTACAGTACAATACGCAGGCCCCTTCCTGCAGCGTGGCGCACGCGTCGTTGTAGACAAAGCCACGGGCCTTGAAGGCGACGCAGATGAGGCCGGCACCGCAGGTCTGAAACCACTCGGAGAACTTCGTGCCGCCGTCATCGTAGCCCACCTGGTAGCACAGCTCGTTGAGCTGCGACGTGTCGGCGGGGGGCTCGGTGGTCGCGCACGCGTCGGGCCCGCCCTGCGGCCAACAGATTTCCATGCCGTCGTCCGTCGCCAGACAGTCGAACCCCGTCGGGCACCCGGTCGACGCCGCGCTCGAGATGCAGCGGTCGGTACAAATGCTGTGTGCTGTGCCATCACCCACGCACAGACCACTAACGCACTGGTCCCCACTCGTGCACGCGCCGCACATGGCGAGCCCGCCCCCGGGCGGTGCCGTGCCGCCGTCACCCACGCCGCCCTCAAAGTTGACCCCCGGCGAGCAGTACGTGTCACCCGTCACATACTGCTCTCGACAGATGTAGGCGGTCGGGCAGTCCGCCGTGTCCAGGCACGGCGTGGCGCACCAGGCGAGCGGGTACGTGACCTTGTAGTCTTCTGACTGGATGCAGACGTCGTCGCCCGCGCACGGCGTGGTCGCCGCGGGGTCACATTGCTCGTAGGTGAGCGGCACCGTGCCGCTGGCACTCGTAGGCCGCGGCGGGTAGAGCCGACACACCCCCTCCTGCTCGTGCGCCGACAGGGCCGTCACCTCCCCCGTACCCGAGCCGGTGGGAAACATCACCGCGTCGGCGCACTGCACATGATTGAAGCCGAGAAAATGACCCGCTTCGTGCAGTGCCACGCTGCCGACGTCGAAACAATCGCTCGTGCCCGCTGTGCACCCTGATACTGTGGAGCCCGAGCGCACGCGCCAATTGAAGTTGACGCCGTTGAGCTCCATGTCGGCATCGAGCAGCCCGCCCGTGCTGCGCTCCGCGTCGACCGCGAACGTCGGTAGCGCTAGGTTCCAAGTGAGCGCTACGGTGGCCTGATCGCCGCGCCAGTTGGCGGCGGTCTCTACCCAGTAGACGACGTTCTTGAACTGGTTGGCCTCGACGTTGTCACCGCCGTCGCGCGTCGCGTACGTGCCGAGATCCTGAAACGCGAGATCGGGATGCGCACCACTGCCGCAGTCGACGCTCGCCCATTTGCCAAACGACGCCATGACCGCGGCGCGCACGGTCGTCATGGAGAGTGATGGCGACTGGATGGGACCGTCTGGCTGAAAATAGAGGCCGAGGGGCCGATTCTTCGCACTGGAGGCGAGCGGCGCCGTTGGCGTCCAACGATCACCGCGCGGCCAATACGTCGGCCGCAGCGGATCGCACTGCAAAGCTGAGTTGTCGATCTGAGCCAACGCAACCGCCGGCAGGAATACGACGACGCATGCGGAGATGAACGCCTTCATCGGGCCACTCCGTCATCGCCTGGCACGACGCCCAGAGCGCGCAAATGGCTCTCGACACGCTTGACGAGGACCTCGAGCGCGACGCCGCGCACCTGTGTGATACCCTCAGACTGCGGCTTTCCCGTGCGATCGACGAGCACGAGGCCATCGGTGTCCCGCGTCACGAATTCGTCGCCGCGACCGTCGCCATGCACGCGCAACACACCGTAGCGCAGCCCGAGCGGGCGCAGCGTGGCAGCATGGCGCTCCGCAAAACCAAAGACCCGATCGCCTACCGCGAGCTTGGGCGTGCCATCGACGAAGGCGGCAAGACCGTTGGCAAGGCGTCCGCCCGGATACTCGAGCGTCACCACCGCATTGCGTTTGACGCCGCGCACGGCGCGGGTGACCTGAATGTGCGCCTGCGTCATGATGCGGCCCCCCTCATCGAGGTGCGCTGCCACTTCCAGCACCGTGCCGACAAAGATCGCGTCCGCCGCCCGCACGAGCTCGGCCTCAGGCATGGCAATGACGATGGTCGCGTGCGCCGCACTCGGCACAAGCCACCCGAAACACAGCAAGGCAGCAACTCTTCTGCTCATCATGGACGACCCTCGCGCGCGCAGCACGCGCCCTGCGTGAGTATTCTCGATGCGCGCAAGTCGCGCAAGCGCCCCCGTCTCGCGGGGTCGCGGGGTCTTGGCATCGCCCGTCGTGCTGGCCTATGGTCCGAGCGCTTCCCTCACCAGCGCCAAGGAGCAAGGTCATGCGCCCACTGGGCTACATCGTTGTCGCGTTGCTTAGTCAGGCCTGCGCCGCTACAAGCGGGCCCGTGGTCACCATCGCCGCAGCAGACACGGACGCGGAGGCCCGCGCCTTCATCGACGCCTACACCACAGGCCTCAAGCCCCTGAGCATCGCCGCGGGCAAAGCCTGGTACGCGGCGTCGGTGACCGGCACGGATGCCGACTTTGCCACGAGTCGCGCAGCCCAGGACGCCGTCAACGCCTTTCTCGCCAATGCGGAGCGCTTTGGCCGCGTGCGCACTCTGCGCGATGGCGGTCAAGTCCACGACCCCATCTTGCGGCGCGAGCTCGACGTCATGTATCGCGCCATGCTGGGTAAGCAGGTCGAGCCGGAGCTCTTGCGCCGCATCACCGCGCTCGAGAGCGAGGTCGAGCAGACCTTCAACACCTACCGCGGCAAGATCGCGGGTCGGGAGGTGACGCAGAACGAGATCGAGCAGATCCTCGATACATCCACCAAGGAAAAGGAGCTGCGCGCCGCGTGGGAAGCACAGAAGGCCGTGGGCCCGCTCATCGCCCCCAAGCTCACCGAGCTCGTACGCCTGCGCAACGAGGTCGCGAGCACGCTCGGCTTTCGTGACTTCTACGCGCTCAAGCTCGCCGAAGCAGAGCAGGACGAGACGGCACTTCTCGCCTTGTTCGACCAGCTCGACCAGCTGACGCGCGAGCCCTTCCTGCGCGCGAAAGCCGTCGTCGACGGCCGCCTCGCCAAGCGCCTGGGCATCAAGGCCGCGGCGCTGCGTCCTTGGCATTACCAGAATCCGTTCTTCCAGGAGCCGCCCGACGTCTTTCACACGGGCCTCGACGCCATCTACAAGACGCAGGACACGCTCGCCCTGTGCCGCAAGCTCTACGCCAGCATCGGCATCGACGTGGACCCCATCTTGGCGCGCAGCGACTTGTACGAAAAACCAGGGAAGACACCCCATGCCTTCTCGGTCGACATCGATCGCGAGGGCGACGTGCGCGTGCTCGCCAATGTCGTCCCCGGCGAGAAATGGCTCGGCACCATGGTGCATGAGCTCGGACACGCCGTGTATGACGCCCACAGCTCGCCAGAGCTACCTTGGCTCCTGCGCGGCGCCACCCATCCCCTGACCACCGAAGGTCTGGCGATGATGATCGATCGCAACGTCAGCAACCCGTTGTGGGCGGCGGCGTTGGGCGTCATCGACACGACGACCGCCACGGCTGCGCTACCGGAGGCTCACGCCGCGCTCGCTTTTCGCGCGCTGCAATTCTCCCGTTGGACGCAAGTGATGCTGCGCTTTGAGCGCGCCATGTACAGCGACCCCGCTCAGAACCTCAACACCCTGTGGTGGGATCTCGTCGAGCGCTACCAGGGCCTCACACGACCCGAGGGCCGCTCGGCTCCCGACTACGCCAGCAAGATCCACCTCGTCACGGTCCCGGTCTACTACCACAACTACCAGTTGGGCGAGCTCTTCGGTGCTCAGCTACACGAGATGATCGCCCGCGAGCTCGGCACCGATCCGAAGAACGAGGTCTATGTCGGCAACCCCAAGGTGGGACAGATACTCGACCGCCTCTTTGTCCCCGGGTCGCGCTACAGCTGGAACGAAATCACGCAGATGCTCACCGGTGAGCCGCTGTCGGCGCGGGCCTTCGCGCGTCGCTTCGAGGGAACCTAAACGATGCGACTCGACACGCTTGCGATCCATGCCGGCCAAGAGCCGGATCCCACGACCGGTGCCATCATGCCGCCGGTCTATCAAACCTCGACCTACGTGCAGCAAGGTCCGGGCGAGCATAAAGGCTACGAGTACTCGCGCTCGCAGAACCCGACGCGGTTTGCGCTCGAGCGCAACATCGCCGCGCTCGAGGGGGCACGCTACGGCTTCGCCTTTGCGAGCGGGCTCGCCGCCGCCACGACCGTGATGCAGCTGTTTCGCGCGGGCGACCACATCATCTGCGCCGATGACGTCTACGGCGGTACCTTCCGCCTGTTTGACAAGGTGCTGACCCATTCCGGTCTCACCTTCAGCTTTGTCGACCTCACCGTGCCCGGCGCGGTGGAGACGGCGCGCAAGCCCGAAACGCGGGCCGTGTGGATCGAGACGCCCACGAATCCCTTGCTTAAGATCATCGATCTCGAAGTCGTCGCGCGCGACGCCCACCGTCACGCGATGGTGGTCATCTGCGACAACACCTTCGCGACTCCGGTGCTCCAGCTACCACTCGCGCTCGGCTGCGACATCGTCCTGCATTCGACCACCAAGTACATGGGTGGCCATTCGGACGTCGTCGGTGGCTTTCTCGCCACGAACGACGAGGTGCATGGCGAGCGCCTGCGCTTTTTGCAGAACGCCATGGGCGCGGTGCCCGGTCCGTGGGATGCGTGGCTCGTCTTGCGCGGCACCAAGACCCTGCCGCTGCGTATGCGCACGCACGATGCGAACGCACGGCGCATCGCTGCGCTACTGAGCGACCACCGCGACGTCGAGCGCGTGCACTACCCGGGGCTCGCGAGCCACGCGCAGCACGCCGTCGCCGCAAAACAGATGCGTGGCTTTGGCGGCATGATTTCCTTCGTCATCCGCGGCGGCTTGCCGCGTGCCCGCGCGTTTCTCAAGTCGCTGAAGATCTTTGCGCTCGCCGAGTCCCTCGGCGGCGTCGAGTCGCTCGTCGAGCTCCCGGCCATCATGACTCACGCCTCGGTGCCCGAGACGACCCGCGCCCGCCTCGGCATCGTCGACGGGCTCATCCGTCTCTCGGTCGGCATCGAAGACGTGCAGGATCTGGTCGACGACCTCGAGCAGGCGTTTGCCGCGAGCGCCCATCTCGGCGGCTGAATTGAACCTGGCGGCGCTTCCGGCTAGCATACCAACGTGAGATCCGCTGCCTTAGCTCTGATGTTTTTCGTTGCGCCCGCTGCGCACGCCACGAGTGTACGCCCACTCTCTATCGACGACCTCGCGCGCGACGCCACCCTCGTCGTCGTCGGTCACAGCGACGTCGGTGAGTCGCACTGGCAAGGGGGCCGCATCGTCACGCGCACGCGTGTGCAGGTGTTGGAGACGTGGGTCGGCGGCACCACACCCGGTGACGTCATCGAGGTGACGACGCTCGGCGGCGTCGTCGGCGAAATAGGCCAGATGGTCTCCGGCGCCGCACCACTCTACGCCGGTGAGCGCCTCGTGCTCTTCTTGCGCGCAGCGGGCGAGCGTCTCGTGCCCATCGAGCTTGGCCAGGGGGTCTTCTACGTCGCGCGCGGAGCGGACGGCGTCGACCGCGTGGCACGACACAAGGATGCCGACGCCGCATCCGCAACGGCACGAATGCTACCAAGCACGCTCGACGAGCTGCGCCAAAGGACCCTTGAGGCCAAGCATGCGCGCTAGCGGCACGCTGGTCGCGCTGGCGTTCGCCTCGACGCTGGGGCTCAGCACGCCAGCGACTGCGTACATCTGCACGCGGGTACAAGACGAGTCTGGACACGAGACCGGCTCGTCGCTCTCGTGGTTTGTGCGCGACTTGACCTATGCGCTCGATCCCGCCGGGACCGCAGACATCGCCGGTACCAACGAATTTGCCGTCATGAGCGCGTCGTTTGTCGTGTGGCAGAATCTCACCGACGCCGGCGAGGGCCCGAGCTGCGCCTCTTGGCCCGACGAGGTCGACCTGACCTTCACCGAGGTACCCAAAGAGCCGGCGCGCACGACCATCGGTTACGACTATCTGCATCCCAGTGAGAACGAGAACCTGCTCATCTTTTACGATACGGGCTGGCCGCACGCCGATCTCGGCAGCGGCATCATCGCCCTGACGACAACGACGTACAACGCCCAGACGGGCGAAATCATCGACGCCGACATCGAGCTCAACTCCGAGCGGTTTCGCTTCACGGTGGGCGACACCAGCGTATCGACTGATCTCGAGAACACCACCGTGCACGAAATTGGCCACGTGCTTGGCCTCGGCCACACGTCGG
>CAYHNK010000021.1:21414-27193 GCA_964357695.1 uncultured Bdellovibrionales bacterium
ACGAGCAAGCGCACGCTCGCGTGCGACGATCGCGACGGCATCGCCTTCAAGTATCCTGCTGGCGCGGCCAACGGTTATTGCAGCCCCGCGGTTGCATCCTGTGGCTACTGCGCGCCAGCGGGCACACCCACGAGCGATGTCGACATCACAGTCGAGGGGAAAGACAGCGGCCTGGGCGGCTGCGGCTGCCGGGCCAGCGGTGCCGGATCGTGGGCGCTACTCGGGTCCTTGCTCGCCGTCGGACCCTGGCGGACTCTGCGGCGCCGTCGACGATCCCGGCGGCACTAGAGCGTCATCCGGCTTTGTGTCTCCCCAACCCGGCGCCAGATCCGCATCCGCAAGCGCGTGCGTACTCGAAGCCTCATCGAGAAGCTGCGGCTCATCACGCGCGAGTGACGGGCGGCGACCAAGCCGTGCGCGCCGCCCAAGCCACACCAAGCCACGGCCCCCGAGGCGCAGTCCGCCGTACGTGAGCGCAGCGACCACCGCGCCAAGCATGAACGCACGACCCGGTGGCCACAGCGGCCATACCCAGGGGTGCGCAAGCTCACCCAAGACCAGCGCAATCACGGCGCTCGGATGCAAACCCAGCCAGGGCCCATAGTCCGAGTCGGCAAGATAGAGGTCCTCAAGAAGCACGCGGCCGCGGCGGACCCAGCGCTCGTCAGCCCAGAGGACGCCCAGTACGGGCCCCATTGCCACGAGTAGTGCGCCAGCAACATCGACCCCGCGGCCGAGATGACGCACCAAGGGAATGAGCACGATCGCCGCTACCGTGCTTAGGCGCAAGGCACCACGGTGGTGCAGGCGGCTTGGAGACGCCCCAGAAAGCGCGTGCGCCGGCGCGAAGAGCCCCAACGTCGGCACGGTCGTGATCAACATCAAGAAGGCGAGCAAGCCACCGCCGTAGCCTCCGGCAAGGCCGCCAAATCCCGCAGCATCGGCGATGGGCGTGCCGTCGTAGCGACCCCGTCCGACCACCGAGGCCGCGGCAAGCAGCGCACCGACAAACGCGGTCATGAGCGCGGTGGCGACCATGGCGAGTGGCATCACAGAGAGCGACATCGCAGCCAGAGAGCGTCGCTCACCGCGGCGCCGCGCGGGCACGTAGCGTAGCCAGTCCGGCACCGACATGATCGCCGGCACCAGCCAGAGCGTCGTGAGCAACGTCGAGTCGACAAAACCGTCCATAGCCCATGGGGTGCGCCGCGCGAGCAAGGAGCCGAAACCTCGTGACGCGATGCCCGCAAAGATGACGAGGCCGAGACCCAAGCCCAGTGCCCCGAGGCCGGTCAGCGCGGCCAGCCGCCTCAGCCACTCGGCACCACCGCGCGCGAGCATCCATGCCGCGAGGATGACGACCGCTGACACCGCCCAGCTCGCAAATGACAGGCCGCCGCCCCCGGGGACGCTCAATACCCCCACAGGCCAACCGGTCGCGGCGCCGAGCAATGAGGCCGCCGAGTCGCCGACATTGCTCGCCCAGACGCTCGCCCAAGCGATCGCCGCGGCCCACCAAACAACGAGCAGCGGTACCGCGCCACGCCAGCCGCAAGCCGCCCGCAACGCAGCCACCGATCCCGTACCGTAGCGCAGCGCCAAACGGCCGAGGGGCTGTGCGAGACCCCAGGCAAGAAAGGTACCGAAAAGCACCGATGCCATCGCGGGTGCCATCGGCAAGTCGCGCAGAGCGAGCGCGTAGATCCCAGGACCGATGCCGAGCGCCGCCCACAGGGCCAGTGTTTCACCGCCAGACGCCGTGCGCCCCTCACGCGCCACCGGCGCGATGTCGTCGTTGACGAGCGCGATATCGCCAAACTGTTCGACGGACGATGGCACCCTAGAAGTCGACGTTCGGCACCTTCGATAGATCGAGCTGTGCCAAAGCGTAGCGGATGAGCCGGCTCTTGTTGGCGCGATAGTGCCCTCGCCGCTTGAGCTCGCGCACCATGTCATCGAGACGCTCAATGTCCTCGTTATACAGCGAGATCGAGACGACCTTGTAGTGTTGCGGCTTGGGCTCGTCGGCCGGCTCGCGCCGCGCCTCGGCGGGACGCGCGCGAAACAGCGTCTCGCGCAATAGATCCTCGCCCTCGAGTGGGTTGTCGACCAGGACACGCGTGCGTGAGCGCAAGAGTCTCTCGGTTGCCATTACGCCGCCCTCGTCGCTTGGGCGCGACCCTCGCCCGTGCGAAGCCACTCGACGACACGAATATAGTCGCGCGCGCCGTTGGAGTCGGGCGCGTGCTCGAAGATCGTCTTCTTGGCACTCGGCGCTTCGGCGAGCTTGGTGTTGACGCGCACCGGGGGTAGCGTCCGCGCGCCAAAAGTCTTGCGTAGATACGTCACTGCCTCCGCCGACAGCTTGTTGCGCACGTCGTAGAAGGTGGGCAGGACACCCGCCACGTGCACCGGCCGCCCTGATTGCTCACTAACGCGCCGCAGCGTACTGAGCACCTGCTTGACGCCGACGAGCGCCAGATAGTCGCAGCTCACCGGGATGAGCACTTCACCCGCATAGCTGAGCGCGTTGTGATTTAGAAGCGATAGCGCCGGCGCGCAGTCGAAGATGACGTACTCGTAGCCCGTCAGGCCCACCATGGCGGCCTCCAACCGGCCGATCCGCTCGTTGGGGTCCATGCGCGCGAGCTCGATCTCTGCTGCGGCAAGCCCTGCATCCGCGGTGATGACGTCGAGGTTCTCACGCGCCGGTATCGTGCAGGCCTGCGGCGACAAGCCGCGCACGACCATGTGGTAAACGCTGCGTGGTCCGGTGATACCGAGAGAAATGCCCACGTTCCCCTGCGGATCGAGGTCGACGAGCAGAGTCCGGTGCCCGAGGTGGGCAAATCCGGCGGCGAGCGACACCGCGGTGGTGGTCTTGGCCGTGCCGCCCTTCTGGTTGAGCACGGCGATGGCGCGCGCTCGCGCGGCCGGAGTCACCACGCGTGGAGCCGCGCCGTGATCGTGGCACGCAGGAGAGCAGTAGTAACGCCGAGCCCCCGGCTCCTGCGCGACGTGCAACGCCAGCGTGGGCCGAAACGCAGCGCCACAGACCGAGCACGCGACCTCGTCGCCCGTAAGGCCGGGGTCGCGACACGTCTGCGAGCAGTAGTGCACCGTGCTGCCGGCATCGGTGACCAGCTGAAATCGGAATCGGGATACGAAATTGCGCCCACACCGGGCGCAGCTCACTTGCTGATCTGCTTGCACGCAACCCTCCGTTGGCTCGAACGCATTGAGGTGTTTGAGCGCGCACTCGCGCACCTCATCGAGCTCTCTTCACCTTACAGAGCTGCGATCCGCTGTCAATTTTTTTTCCGTAATTGAGCCTACATCGCGCTCGCGAGCCAGGTGAGATCCCCGGACCCTTGGCGCACAATCGTCGGCGCGTCCCCGGTCAGGTCGATGACGCTCGACGGCTCACCGTAGAGCGGCCCGCCATCGAGGAGCACGTCGATCGATCGCCCAAACATGCGCACGACCTCGTCCGGATCGTTGGTGTAGGCGCCATCACCGTCGACGGTACGTCCCACGGTCGTGCTGATAATCGGGTGTCCGAGCTCGCGCACGAGCGCTTGCGCCACTGGACTCTCGGGAATGCGTATGCCCACGGTATGCGCGTTGCTCTGTAAGATCTTCGGCACCTCGCGCGTGGCGGGCAAGATGAACGTGTAGCGTCCGGGGACATGGTGCCGCAGAATGCGGTAGTTCCGATTCTCGAGCACCGCGTAGCGGGCTACCTCTGATAGGTCGGAGCAGAGAAACGAGAGGCGCTGCTTCTCGTTCATGCCCTTGAGCTGGTAGATGCGATCGATCGTGCGGCGTGCGTAGATGTCACAGCCGAGACCGTACGTGGTGTCCGTGGGATAGACGCCAAGCCCACCGGCCTTGAGCGCCTCAATGGCGCGCCCGATGTGTCGCGGCTGCGGGTGCTCAAGATTGACGTGAAGCCTCAGCATGCTCACTCCCGCAACTACCGGACCCGTGGGGCTCCCAGCCCCTGTGGCACCGGTACTATCTGACTCTCTGTGCCCAGCGAGCTTGCGGCCCCTACCGTATCGCCGCTTGCGCCCGTGAGCATGCTCCCAAGAGCGGTCATGGCCGGCGGCGCCGCACCCTGCCGTGCTGCCGCGGCCGCGTAGGCCGCTACGGCCGTACTGGCATCACCACCCCGCGCGGTCACGACACGTTCGAGTAGCTCGAGACAGAATTCGAATGCGCCCCGCTCGGACATGTCGCCTCCTTGTCGCTGCATAGCACGAGCCCTGGCGCGATCCTAGAGACCTGCGCTCACCACGGCGCGCGGAGCCATTGGCCAAACGGTCGTCGCGGTGGTAACACATGGGCGATGGGCAAATGGCGCGATCCCCTGTCGGACTCCGACGAGCACAATGCCCGCGGCATCGAGCTTGCCGATCGCGGCTGGCTCGATGAGGCCGTGCGTGAGTTCTCACGCGCCATCGAGCTCGACCCCAAGTCGGCGCACGCCCATGACAATCTCGCCACGGTCCTGGCGGAACGGGGGGACTTGTTTGCCGCGCTGCTCGAATACGTCGAGGCGCTGCGCGTCGACCCAGAGAGTCCTGCTGCGCATCACTATCTCGGTAGCTTCCTCGCGGCGCATGGCCCCGATTTAGCGATGCAGAAATACCGCCGGGCCATCGAGCTCGAAGATGACTTTCCCGACGCGCACCTTAACCTCGCCATGGCGCTCGCCGACCGCGGACAGCTCGACGAGGCCCTGGCGTCACTCGAAACGGCACATAAGCTCGCGTCCGACGACGAAATGATCCAGCACGAGCTCGCGGCGTGCCTCATCGACCTCGAGCGCTATCCAGAAGCGATCGGCCACCTCAAGCGTATCGTGCGGCAATATCCGGAGCACCTCGAGGCCTTCATCGACCTTGGTGTCGCGTACACAGCTCAAGGCTTCTATGCGGAAGCGGAGGGGGTGCTACGGCGCGCGCTCGAGCTCGACCCGCAGGATGTCGCGGCCCACTACCACATCGCCGCGCTCTACTCCGCCTGGGGACGACCCACGGAGGCGCTCGACCACCTCGAAGCCGCCGCGAGTCACGACCGCGACAAAGTGCGCGTGTGGCTGCGCGAAGACCGTCTGTTTGACCCCCTACAGAACGAAGAACGCTACGTCAAGCTGATGGCCTGAACGGCCTGCCTCCCCGGGCCGTGGCCCTGGGACCTACGCAGGCCACACGAAGGCGACCCCGCGCAGCGACGCATCGCGGCGGTGCGTCAACGAAGCAAAAAGGCCCGTTCATCTTGCGATGAACGGGCCTTTTCAAAATTATTCCGGCGGCGACCTACTCTCCCACACGGTCACCCGTGCAGTACCATCGGCGCTGGAGGGCTTAACTTCTCTGTTCGGAATGGGAAGAGGTGTTTCCCCTCCGCCATTGCCACCGGAAACCTGCCGCGTCGCGAGCCTCGCGGCTCACGGCGCTATTTCCTGACAACTGAAACGAACGACGGTTCGCTTACCACCGTACATCTGAATACCGGTCAAGCCGCACGGGCGATTAGTACCGGTCGGCTGAACACGTTGCCGTGCTTACACCTCCGGCCTATCAACCTCGTAATCTCCGAGGGCCCTTTAGCTAGCTTATGCTAGGGGATATCTCATCTTGGGGCGAGTTTCGCGCTTAGATGCTTTCAGCGCTTATCTCATCCGGACGTAGCTACTCCGCCATACCGTTGGCACGATAACGGATACACTAGAGGTCCGTCCAACCCGGTCCTCTCGTACTAGGGTCAGCTC
>CAYHNK010000022.1:0-26686 GCA_964357695.1 uncultured Bdellovibrionales bacterium
GGTCTTGGGCACGCCCGCGGCGTCCGGCTCGGAGACCTCGACCTTGACCTTCTCTCCCACGAGCGCGCCGAGATCCGCCGTAGGCGCGAGCGTCGCGTGGCTCGCGGGCAAGAACGCGCGCATGCCCACGTCGACCGACAGCCCGCCCTTGACGACCGCCACCACCTCGCCCTCGATCAGCTCGTGCTTCCCGACGGCGTTCGCCAGCGTGTCCCACAGCCGCAGCTTCTCGGCCATCGCGGGCGAGACCTTGGGCCGGCCTTCCTTGTCGGTGATGTCGTCGACGAACACCTCGGCGCTGTCGCCGACGGCGAGCTTGTGCCCTTTGAGGTCGGCGTCGCGCAGCGAGCCCACGCGGCCCCCGCCGAGATCGAAGAGCACCTCGGTGTCGCTGGCCTTGCTCACGCGGGCGGCGCAGATGCAGGAGACTTCGAAATCAGCTCGTGGGGTCATGGCAACGTCGTTCACGGGCGCTCCTCGGTAGCAGTTGAACGGAGCACTTCTAGCCGTCGCAGCGCGGGGCGGCAAGCGGCACCTATGCCTTGCGTCCGAGCCGCGCGAGCGCTTCGCGAAGGTCCTCGGCGAGATCCCCCTCGGCCGTTGGCAGCGCAGCCTCGAGAGCTGGGCGGGTCGCCGGATCTTCGAGAAGCCCAAGCGAGCGAGCAGCCACATCACGTAGCGGCTCACGCGGGTCGGCGAGCAACGCTTCGAGTCGCGCCCGGGCCTCCGGATGACGCGACTCGGCAACAAAATGCACCGCCGCGGCCCGCTCGGCCGAGCGACGGCTGGAGACCTTGTGCACGAGGTATTGTGCGCCGCGCGCATCCCCGAGCGCACACAGCGCCGCCGCCGCTTGCAGTCGGTCGGCCCAGGGCATGAGCCAGCCGTCCATAATACGTGCGAGGGGCTCCACGGCGGCAGGATCTCCCAGCGTGCCCAGGGCGCGCGTGGCGTCAAGGCGCACGCGACGCGAGGAGAGTGAATCGAGCAACACCTGCGTCGCGCGGCGGTCGTGTGCCTCGGCGAGCGCCATGGCCGCTTCGAAGCGGACCCCCTTTGTCGCGTCCTCGAGTAACTGTGCAAGCGCCCCACACTCCTCGGCGCCAAGCACGTCGAGCTCGCGCGCACGTAAACGGTCGCCGATGGCACATGCCGCGTTGGCCCGCTCGCGGGGCACCTCGCTCGCAAACAGATCCATGAGCTCGCGCAACGTGGCGCCGTCGAAATCGATGCCAACGCTCATCTAGCGAACCCGGCTACCATTCGGGGTCGGCAAGCTCGGCGAGAGAACAGCGAGCCCTTCCCCCGCGTCGGCCGCGAGCACCATGCCGCGACTCTCGACACCCATCAGCTTCGCCGGTGCGAGATTGGCGAGCACGACCACCTGCCGTCCCACCAGCGCCTCGGGCTCATAGTGCGCCGCGATGCCCGCGACGATCTGACGCAGCTCACTCTCGCCGAGATCGACTTCGAGACGCAGGAGCTTTTTGCTCTTGGGCAGCCGTTCAGCAACACGCACCGTACCGACGCGCAGCTCGAGCTTTTCAAATTCGTCAAACGAGATACGTGCGACAGCGCCCTCTTGCGGCGCCGCCGTCGAGGGGGCCACCACACTCGCTGGCGCTCCCTGCACCGACGCCGCGACGATGGCTTCGACCTCCTTCGACTCGAGGCGATCAAAGAGACGCTCGAATGGCGCGATGGCGCGGTTGCGCTCGCCAAAGAGCGTCCCCGCATCCATGCGCGCGATGACAGAGCCAAGACCGCGCGCGCCCGCCTCGGCAAAGCGCGGCACAATAGGCCACAGATACATGGCGAGGGCGTGGCAAATGTTGAGCGCCATGGTCAGCGTCGTGCGGGCGGCCTCCGGATCGCTCTTCACCTCGTCCCAGGGCTTGCGCGACTGCATGAGCTCGTTGCCGATGTCGGCGATGGCGTTGAGCTCGCGTACCACCCTCCCGAGCTCGCGCTGACGATAAAAGCCCTCGATGCGGCGGCCGGCAGCGACGACGTGCCGAGCAGCATCGACGAGCGAGCCGTCGCCTGTCGCCTCGTCTTGTGCCTCGCGGGCGGAAAACGGCAAGTCCCCCAAGCGACCGTCGAGACGCTGAGTCAGGAATTGCGACGCGCGACTGAAGAGATTTGCGTGCTTATTGACCAGCTCGCCGTTGATGCGCGTGACGAAGTCCTCGAACGACAGATCGAGGTCGTCGGACTGGTTGCCGTACTTGCAGGCGTAATAGTAGCGCAGCGCCTGCGGGTCGACGTGCTCGGCGAAGACCGCGGCATTGACGAACGTGCCACGGGTCTTGGACATCTTCTCGCCGTTGACGGTGAGCATGCCGTGCACGTGCACCTTGCTCGGTAGCGTGTAGCCGCAAGCCCGCAGCACCGCGGGCCAAAATAGCGTGTGAAAGTAGACGATGTCCTTGCCAATGACGTGCTCGATGCGCGTCTTGTCCGAGCGCCACAGGTCGTCGAGCGGCACGTTGTTCTTGGCTGCCCACTCCGCGGACGCGGCCACGTAGCCAAGCGGCGCGTCCAGCCAGACGTAGAAGTACTTGCCCGCCATCTTCGGCACTTCGAAGCCGAAGTAGGGCCCATCGCGCGTGATGCACCAGTCGCGCAGGCCGCCCTCGATCCAATTGCGCACGTAGTTGGCGACATCGGTCTGCAAGGTGTCGCTGTCGATCCACGCGCGCAAAAAATCGACGTGCTGCTTCTCACTGAGCCGAAAGAAGAGATGCGTCGATTTCTTCGTCACCGGCGACGTGCCACACAAAGCGCAGTGCGGCGCGATGAGGTCGGTCGAGGCGTACGTGGCGCCGCACGCCTCACACACGTCGCCGTATTGCTCGAGCGCACCGCAGCGCGGACACGTGCCCTTGATGAAGCGGTCGGGCAAAAAGCGCTGGTCGCGCTCACACCAGTTGCCATCGATCTCACGCTCTTCGAGATGGCCGTCCTTGCGCAGCCGCTCGTACACGTCGAGCACGATGCGCCGGTTCGATTCCGCATGCGTGCTGCCAAAGTGGTCAAAGCGCACATCGAAGCGGGCAAAGTCGCGCTGGTGCTCTTGGTGATAGCGGGCGACGAGCGCCTCGGGCGTAATGCCTTGCTTCTGCGCATTCAGCTCGATGGGCGTGCCGTGCGTATCGCTCGCGCAGATGTAGATCGCATCCTCGCCGAGCTGCTTGAGCGCGCGCACGTACATGTCCGCCTGGCAGTATTCGACGAGATGTCCCAGGTGCAAACTACCATTGGCGTACGGCAGTCCGGCGGTTACGAGAACCCGTTGCTTCATGATCATGATCCTTTCGGGGCGGCGGCTCAGCTACTCTTGGCGACTTCGCCGGAGCGTGAGCCGCTCTCGAACGCGAGGCGCAGGAGCGTTTTCTGCTCGATTTGATGGGCGCTCGGCGAGCCGGTGGCAGGGCTCGCGCTCGCTGAGCGCTTGACCGAGCGCACAAAACGGTTGCCAGCCACCTGCTGTAACCGAGGCACAACGAACGAGAGGGCCCCCATGTTGGCCGGCTCTTCTTGCACCCAGAGGATCTCGTCGGCCCGCGGATGGGCCTCGAGCGCCGCGCTGATTTCCGCGCGCGGGAACGGATAGAGCTGCTCGAGGGTGACAATCGCCGTGCGACTGCGCTCGAGTCGCTGTCGCTCGGTGCGCAGCTCGTGCGCGATCTTGCCGGTGGCAACGAGAATGCGCTGCGCATCTCGTACCTCGGGATCGACGAGCACTGGCGAAAATTCGCCCGCGGCGAGCGCGTCGAGAGGCGAGGTCATGTCCGGATGGCGCAACATGCCCTTGGGCGTGAAGATGACGAGCGGCTTGCGCCACGGTTGCAGCGCCTGCCGCCGCAACAGGTGAAAGTGCTGCGCCGCCGTCGTCGGATAGCAGACCTGCATGTTGTCTTCGGCACACAGCTGCAAGAAGCGCTCGATGCGCGCGCTCGAGTGCTCGGGGCCCTGCCCTTCGAACCCGTGTGGCAAGAGCAGCACGAGGCCGGACAGGAGTGCCCACTTGTCTTCGCCAGCGCTCAGGAACTGATCGAAGATGATCTGCGCGCCGTTGGCAAAGTCACCAAACTGCGCCTCCCAGAGCACGAGCGCTTCGGGGTAGTCACGGCTGTAGCCATACTCGAAGCCCGCGCCGCCGAGCTCCGAGAGCGCGCTGTTAAAGCACGAGAAGCGTGCTTGGCCGTCGTGCAGATGCGCAAGCGGTGCGTACGGGGCTTCGGTCTTGTTGTCGATGAGCACCGCGTGGCGTTGATTGAAAGTGCCGCGCTGCACGTCCTCGCCCGTCAGGCGCACGGGCGTGCCATCCCACAACAGCGAGGCGAAGGCCAAGAGCTCGGCGGTTCCCCAGTCAACCGGACGCTCGCCGCGAAGCATCGCCGCCCGCTGGGCGAGATACCGCTCGAGCTTCGGATGTACCGTAAAGCCCGCGGGCAGCGACGTCATGCGCTCGCTGATCTCGTGCAGCCGCGCCGGCTCGAGCGCGGTCGTCGTCGACTCGAGCGTGCCACGTGGCCCACCGCGGTACGGCCTCCAGTAGCTCGGCAGCTCGTAGAGTGCCGGAGGCTTGGTGCGCTCGCGCGCCTCTTTGATGGCCGCATCGAATTCCTTGCGCACCTCGGTGACGAGCGCATCGGTCGTGTCGCTGCCGACGCCAATCCGCTCGGCATACAGCTGCCAGAGCGGCGCGCGCTTCTGGATCTTCTCGTAGAGCAGTGGCTGGGTGATGGTCGGATCGTCGACTTCGCTGTGACCGTAACGACGGAAAGCGATGAGATCGATCACCGCATCGGTGCCAAACGCGTAGCGGAAATCCACCGCCATCTCGCCGACGCGCACCACCGCCTCGGGGTCGGCGCCGTTGACGTGGAAGATCGGCACATCGAGGCGTTTGGCGACATCCGAAGAATAGCGTGACGAGTGCAATGCCTTCGGGTTGGTCGTAAAGCCGATGAGGTTGTTGGTGATGACGCGCAGCGTGCCGCCCACCGAGAAGCCCTCGAGGTCGCAGAAGTTGAGCGTCTCGGCCACCAGTCCCTGGCCGGCAAACGCCGCGTCGCCGTGCAGGGTGATGGGCAGCACCTTGCTCGTGCCGCCGTCGCCGTAGCGATCTTGATGCGCGCGCGCGCGGCCAATGACGACGGGATCGACCGCTTCGAGGTGGCTCGGGTTCGAAACGAGCGCGAGGCGCAGCGTGCGACCGTTCTTGCACGTGCGCGTGCCCGTGGCGCCGAGATGGTACTTGACGTCGCCGCTGCCGAGCACGCTCGTCGGATCGACGTCCTCGAACTCGGTGAAGATGTCCACCGCCGGCTTCTCAATCACGTTGAGCATGACGTTGAGACGCCCACGGTGCGCCATACCGAGGATGGCCTTCTCGGCGCCAAGATCGCTCGCCCGCTCAAGGCAGGCATCGAGCAGCGCGATGAGCGCCATCGAGCCTTCGAGGCCGTAGCGCTTGGTGCCGACGTAGCGCGCTTGCAACATGTGCTCAAAGGTCTGGGCACGCAGCAGGCGCCGCATGAGCGCCTGCCGGTCCGGCTCACGGGGCGGCGTCTCCATGCGCTCAACGACCCACGCAACGCGCTGCGGATCCGCGATGTGCGCGAGCTCAACCCCGATGGGGCCGCAGTAGATCGCCCGCGCCGCGTCGGCGTCCGCGCCCTGGTGGTCGAGCGCTGGGTGGGCGACCGGAGTCAGACGGCCGAGGTCATCCAGACGCGCCTGCAAGTAGCCCCAGCGACGAAATGCCTCAAAGATGGTCTCGCGACTCATGGTGCGGTGGTCCAGGTTGAGAGGATGCCCGTCATCTAGCGTTCGCGACGCCGCGGAGCAACCCCCCGGGGGCTCAGGCGACGTCAGCGAGCGGCAACGTCAGGGGGTCCTCCCCAGGCGGCGCAGCATGTGCTGAATCACCTGCCGCGAGACGTGCAACAGGCGTGCGGCTCCTCGCAGGCTGCCCTGCGAGCGGGCCAAGGCCTCGTCGAGCATGGTGGCGCGCAATTCGGACTCCAGCTCGTGTAGCGATCGTTGTCCTACGGCGATACGCAGCTGTGGCTCGAGATCTGGGGGGCGAGCCAGAGCTTGCTCGATCGCCCGGTGCAGCTCGCCCATGCCGAAGGGCTTGGACAGGTAGCTGCTCACGCCGAGCTCGGCGAGGCGGAATGACTGGCAGGGCGTGGCGGTGCCGCTGATGGCGACGACCACCGGCGTGGGCCTGTGCGCGCGAATCGCGTGCAGGACATCGAAGGCGTCGCCGTCCGGCAGCGTCACGTCGAGGACCACGAGATCGGGGGACCACCTTGCGAGCAGCGCCAGCGCGGCGCGGATAGTACCGCTCGTCTTGAGCTCGACCTTGCCGTCGGCGAAGGATTCCGCCAAGGTACGCCGCAGGGCCTGGTCGTCGTCGACAACCAAGACCCGGTTGAGGTCGCGCAGACCCATTGTGGCGAGCATGCAGCGGTGGTCCCAGTGGGTCAAGCAACACTCCTGGCGGTGGAGCGCGGCGAAGAAAGGTCATGGCGTGAGCAGGTACGCGGTGACGAACAACTCGGTCGACGCTGTCTCCGAGACCCTCGGCACGGCTGCTCTTGCGGTCGAGCGCGCGGTGTCGGTCGCCCGGGCGTTGTTCTTTACCGCCATCGTCATCCACTTCTTCTGGACGACTGCACAAACGCTGGCCAACACGGCGATCATTGTCATTCCCCTGGCCATCGGCATTGCCTTCTCGGCCTTCGTGCTGGTGGCGGTGCACTCCCCGCCGAAAAAGCCTGCGCTGTTCGTGGTCTCGGTCACGGTCGACGCGGTGGCCGCCTTCTGCTCGCTGTTGCCCTTTACGCTCTGGCCCGAGCCGCAGTACGCGGGCATTCTTTCGGTGCCTGACACTACCGGCGTGTACGTGGCGGTTATCGCGGCAGGCTTTCGGCTGTCACCCTTTGCCTCGGTCTGGGGCGGGCTGCTCAACCTCGCCGGGGTACTGGTGCTCACCGCGATCGACCGCGTGGTGTCGATTGAGCGTTTCGCTGTCGGCGCCGACAAAGTGAGCATGTTCGCGATCTTCATTGTCGCTTTCGGCATGTTGTCTTTCATCATCGCCACGAGCACTCGGCGTTTGGTGTTGCGTGGCGCTGTCGCCGCCATTCGCAGCGATCGAGCGGAGCAGGGACTCGGCGCGGTGATGGCCGACCACCATGATCTGCGATCCTTGCTCACCAGCGTCACGATCAACGCCGATCGCCTTGTCGGCGCCCTACCTCCTGACGATGCGGCAACCGAGCGACTGCGAGCGCTGGCCCACAACGTCGCGGATGACTTGCGGCGCATCGGCAAGATCTTCCAGAGCATCAAGAGTCGTGCCCAAGCCGGCAACGCCGGCCTCGGGGCCCGTGAGCCCGTGGCCGTGGGCGAGGTGGCCGCGCGTGCGGCGGCGCAAATCTCGTCGCGCTTTGCCGACGTGCGTGTCGAGGTCGCGATTCCGATTCCCGGTCCGCGGGTGCTCGTCTCAGGAGGCGAGCCCACGCTCCATCGCCTGCTGGTCAATCTGCTATGTAACGCGTGCGAGGGCCGCGGCGATGAGCACGCCACCCGCGTCGAGGTGCGCGTGTCGGATGCCGCCCTGGGCATGCTGCGCATCCACGTTGCCGACGATGGCCCAGGCTACTCTTCCGAGCAGCTGACGCGGCGACACAGCAGAGCGTCGGACAAGCCTGGTGGAGCCGGCATTGGCCTGACCGTGGTGCGTGGTCTCGCCGAATGCAGCGGCGGTAGCTTGCGTCTCGTGAATCGGCCGGAAGGCGGTGCGCTCGCCACCGTCACTCTACCCGCTGCTGCGACAACGTCCGCTTAGGACCTAGCGCAAGAACTCGAGACCCCTGATGCCGGAGACCAGGCCGGTGGTATTGCGCGCCGTGGGAATCGAGCTCTTGAGATAGCAGCGCGCGGCTCGCCAATCGCTGGCGGGCACATACGTCCACGCGAAGCACTGAGCTTCCGCGACGCACGCCGCCTTGCACGTGGCGGGCTCGTCCGGGGTCGGTGCAAAGCCGCGGTAGTCACTCCCGTAGCGATCCGTGTCCGGAGGATCGGTGATCCAAATCTGCCACAAAGGTAAGGGTATGCCGACGCCCGACACCATGCCACTCGTCGAATAGGCGGCCGGCACGGCACTTTGCAGATAGCAGTGCGCGCCACCACTGGCGCCGGGGCGCGTGTAGGTGAATGCCTTGCATGCGCTGTCGGCGACGCAGGCCGCCTGACACAGCTCCGGCTGCGGCTGTGGCATCGGGAAATTGCGGTAGTCGTAGCCGCGACGCTGGGTGTTGACTTCGAGCCCCTGGCGCTTGCCGGAGGTGGCGCCGGCGAGAGTCGACGGCACGGCCTCGGCGTTTTTCAGGTAGCAGCGCGTGCGCGTGGGCAGGTACGTCCAGGCTTTGCAGCGTGCGTCCCTCGCGCAGATCAGCTCGCAATTGCGCACGTCGGGTAGGATGTAGGAGGCGAGATCGCTACCGAAGCGGTCGGTGTTCTCCTCGCGCGCGGGTGGCATCAGACCCGAGTAACAGCCCGAGCACGGCGCTGGCGTGGTGGTCGCGGTCATCACCTCGGTGGCAAGGCGGCAGGACGCGCTGCCGCTTAGGGTCTGATAGCTCCAAGCGCGGCAAGTCGCGCTCGTGCCGCAGGCCTGTGCACAGGTCTCGGGTCGGGCGGGTGTCGGAGTAAAGACCGTGCTGCCGCCACTGAATCCGAGGCCCGCGTTGATCGCTCCGGCCGCACCCGAGATGTAGCCCTCGGCGGGTCGCATGGGAGCGATCTGCTGCTTGAGCCAACACTTGCCATACACGCGTAGCGGCCCGGACTCGCCGTAGGTGAAGGCGCGGCAGCTCGCCTCGCTCTGACACGCCTCGCGACAATCGCGTACGTCGTTCGTGTAGACTGTGAACGAGCGGTAGTCACCCCCCGGCCGGTCGAAGCCGTACTCGAGGTCGGTTTGATCCCATTGCCGGATGATCGCCTCGATCTGCCCCTTGAACGCGACGACGTCGCCGAAGATGTCACCATAGCCGGTGAAGATGTCGGCGTAGCCCGAGACCACCGCCCACAGCTCGCCGACCGCATTGGACGCGCCGAGAAAGACCGGCCCCCCGGAGTCCCCCGGACAACTGGCCGCGGTGGGCGTGCCGTAGTCGAATTCGAAGAAGCGCTTCGTCCCACCGCCGGTGCCCGCGTTCCGATCGGTGCAGCCGTAGCCGAAAATCGTCGCGAGCTCGCCGTCGCGCGGCAGGCGCGTTGCCAGGCGCGCGGGTGTGGCACGTGTCGCCGCCACCGCGGTCGTCAGGTGCAAGAGCGCAATGTCGGTGTTGCGCTCGCCGCCCATGGTGAGCTCGCTCATTCCGTAGGCGAAGACGTGCGCCCGATCGACGTCATAGTTCGCGGTGTCGATATCGACGAACGCATCGGGGTGCACCGGGGCGTCGTACGGGGCCACGCCATCTTCGACGACGCAATGCGCCGCCGTCAGCACGACTTGCGGATGGATCAGCGTGGCCGTGCAGCTATTGCCGTAGCCGTTGTAGAAGCGCCCGACCTCGGGCCGCAGCGCGGTCACCGTGCCACCGACGAGGGGTTGCTGCGCCGCTGTCGGGATGGCGGAATCGTCCCACGCAGCAGGATCGCCGTCCGGCGTGCCGCAGGCGCCAGCAACGAGCGCCGGGAGAATGCCCCACAGCGGGTGCAACCATCGGGATGCCTGTCGTCTGTTGCGCATGATCGTCCTCCTGCCGTGTCGCACACGTTGCGTGGGCGAGCGCGACGTCCTTACGCGCGCCAAGGTACACACACGCAGGCGGCGACGTAAGTGCAAACGTTTTTGCCCCCTGCTGTGATATGGGAATTCGCAGCCAGGAGACCTTCGTGAAGGGGCACGTGACGATACGCACTTCGGCGATTCTGCTCTTGCTGTCGGCGGTGCTCGAGCTCGCCGCACTCACCTCGCCGGTGGCGCTCTTCTGAGAGGTGCGCGGCGGCATGCTGGCGGTCGTCGATCACCTACTCTACGCGGCCCTGTTCGTCGCCATCTTCACGGGATTCTGGCGGGCGAAGGCCTGGGCACCGAACGTCGTGTATGGGACGACTGCTTTGGTCACCCTCGACAAGCTTCTCTACGTGCTGGACGCGCGAGCCCGTGCGGCAGACTTCGCTTACCAGACACGCGCCGTGCCGGGCGTGCTCGACCTGCTCGATGCCCAGCTCATCGACCGCGTGGTCATTGCCACCAGCATGACTGTCGCGGCGTGTTGGTGGGGCTTTGCTCTCTACATCTACCTGCGGCGCAGTTACTTCGCTCGGCCCCCATCCCGTCTTGGCCTTGACGCGTGACTATTTCGCCGGCCGCGAGCGTCTCATCACCTGGGTGCGGCGTGGCGGTGCTACCCGCGGCCGCCGTTGAAGAAAGGATTGATGATGAGAGCACGATTTGCGGCAGCGACCCTCGCGTTCTTGGCCATCGGATCGTTCACGCTTGCGGCGCAGGCAGCCCACTTTGGTGCCTCGGGCGGACTCTACATCTCTGCGCCCGGCGCGTGGTACGGCGGCATCGGTCTCGTCGGCACCAAGATCGTGCGTCAGGACGGCGGCCCGGAGCTGCTCGCCGACGGTGCCGGGCTGAGCCTGTACGGTGGCCTACGTCTCGGCAGCCAGCTCTCTCTCGAGGCCGGCTGGATGGAGAGCTTTCACAATCCCGCGCTCGTCGAGACCTACTACGGTGAGCAGCTCGACTATCTCGTGGTCGAGGCACTGACACTCGACGTACGCATCCTCGGCCGGCGGCAGGGATCCTTTGTCCCGTACTTCCAGGGTGGCCTCGGTCTCTACGCCCTCTCGAGCGAGTACTTCGGCACCGACTCGGTCGGCAGCGGCTTTCAGCTCGGCGGCGGCGCGGAGATCCTGCTCGGCCCGGTCGTGAGCCTGGGCGGTCGCGCGCTCTACCGCGGCATCGCGATGGGCCCGCCACACTCCGATGTACGCGACACGTTCGTCAGCGCAGTGACCGGGGAGATCTATCTGGGGCTGCGCTCGCCACGATAGCGACCCACCCGCGACGCCACGCGCGCCCCGCCGCATGCCGCCAGTCACAATTGCCTGTTGGACACGACCGAATGGGACGTTAGCTTAGACGTACCAGCTGAAGGGGGATCCCATGCGCCTAGGTACATTCGTCATCTCCCTTGGCGTCACGCTCGCGGGGGGCTTTTTGCTGGGTGCTGCTTGGCATGAGCACCGAGATGGCGCCAGCCCGGCGGGCCAGCGCCTTCGACAACAGGGCGAGCAACACGCCCAAGAGATCGCCGCCTTGAGCCAGGAGAACCTCGCCTGGCAGGAGCGCGCGCAAGCACTCGAGGAGCGGGTCGCTGACGTCGAGTTTCTCGCCGCCCACGCGGCGGGGCTGCTGCGCGGCTCGCTCAGCACGCCACCGGCATACGACGCAACGCTGTTCTTGCGCCGCAACCCGGAAGCGCAGCGCTATTTCCCCTATCTACTCGATGCGGCGAAGAAATATGAGGACATCTGGCCCGTCGACCCCATGTTCGCCGTGGCGATCCTAAAGCAGGAATCTGACTTCGGGCGCAGCATCGTTTCGCGGGCCGGAGCCCTCGGCGACGCGCAGTTCATTGCCTCGACGGCGGCACGCTACGGACTTCGGGTCACCGAGCCAGTCGCATGGCAACGCGGACGAGAGAGCTTTCGCGACGCGGAGGGCAAACGCCGCGCCGCTCGTGAGGTGCGTGAGCTCTATTTGCGCGAGATGCGGCAAGGAGTCACCTCCACGCAGGGCAAGGCCGATGTACGCAACCGTCTGACCGCCAACGCCGCGCGCCATGCCGATCGTCTCGCACAGTATTACACGCTGCTTGATGAGGCCGAGCGGCTCGAGGCAAGTGGCAACGAGGCATACGAGGTCTACAAGAACGGCATCGAGCGCGCGTTGGAGCGCGCGCAGACCTACGAGCGCGAGGTCCGAGCACGCCTCGGCCGCGAGGAACGGCTCATCCGCATCTCGGGGGTACGCGCCGTCAAGACCGCGCAGGAGAAGGACATCGAAGTGCAGCTGCTCGTCAACGACTACCTCGCCCAGATCGATCCACGCCTAAGCCCCATGCTCTTCACCGACGCGCTTGTGCATCACCTTGCCGACCTGTTTCGCGAGTTCAATGGTGACGAACGACTCGTCGCTTCGCGTTACAACGCCAGTCGTCGGGCGATGGAGGCGGCTGTCGCGGGCGTCGGTGGTGGAGTTGGCATCCCGATGATTGCCGAGACACAGGCGTACGTGAACCGGGTCGTCGCCCTGCGCGCATTCTTTGCCATCGACGCTGGCGCGCTCGAGCAGGAGCTCGGCATCTCCTGCTGCACCCGCGTCGCCAAGCGCTGAGCACCCTAGCGCCGGCGACGTACGAGGCCGTAGACGAGGAGGAACGCCAGCACCAGGCTGGCATGCCCGAGCACGAGGTGCACCGGGTCTTGCGCGGCGCAGTGCAGCTCCAGCGACAGATCCCCAACGATGCCTGCCGCCGCTCCGGCCGCGAGCGCCCGCGACAGTCCTGCGTGGCCGCCGCGATCGAGCGCCCACGCAGGCCGGGCACGTCAGGTCGACCTTCTATTGAAAGTCGTACGCGCCCAGGTCAATGGGGATCGATCGAGGCAGTGCAAGAAGATCCAACGCGGGTGCCATGAGCTCCGCACCAGCGTCAATCGCCGGACTACCGGCCCTGAGGCGGAAATCCATATGTGCAGGGTCGACAAATACGGTAGCGAGCGACGCATCGTCTACAATCAAATTATGATCCGATGTCGTCCCTGATTCAGTACTCACTGAATAGGAAATGTTGTTACGCACGATACCGCCGACCGATGGCGTTCCATCTTTGTGAGCAGCAAGCATGATCCAAGGTCGTATGGCGTTGCCGAAGTCGTGATCTATTACCGTATTGTTGATAATTCTGCCATTGACAGAGCCCAAAATCGTGATGCCATGATACATGTCTGTGACGACTAAGTTGTTCTCGATAACCCAACCCACATACGTTCCATCGAATAGGCCGATTCCCTGCAACTGACACTTCAAGGGATCGCTCATGTCTTCATTATCAATAATAGTATTGCCGATTAGATTGACGCCTGTAATCGTTCCCGTTCCAGGTCCACCAGCGCCCATCGTAAATGCCTGAAAGCCGTCGGCATGATTTTCGTCCACTTGAACACAATTTCTGACATCATTGTATTCAAATGTCGAATAGTCTCCTTGTCCTCTCATGCCATCAGCGCGAAATCCGTTGATATGATTTCTGGAGACGAGCGAGTTTGTTGCTTCATTGTCGAGCGCGAATGCTGTATTGTAAAGGAAATTATCCCGAACAATCATGCGATTGCCGTGAATAACTATTCCGTTATAGGCATAATCGAGCCAGTTCTGTGCTGTCCAACCACTCGAGTCGTCCGCATAGCTGATCAGAGACTTTTCAAAAATTATGTCTTCGTTGGCCCCAGAAAGCTCAACGGCTAGCCCAACAGTGTCTCCGTTCATTCTACGCGGCAAGATTGATAATCCAGCAATCTGCATTTTCTTGCAGGCTGTCACGGTAAGACTCTTGAATACAGGCGTTGCACCCACTTGCGGTCGCACAAAGACTGTTGAGCTGTATGTCTTATTGGAAATGGCAAAGACACCGTAGGCACCCGACGCCAATGCGATGGTTTCCCCGCCCACGGCCGACTGCAGGGCCGCGGTCAGCTCGGCTGCACTACCAACCATGATGGCGTCGGAAGGCATGGGCACTGTATCAAGCGAAGGCGGCTGCGGAATGGCTGAAGGGGGGGGGGCGGTGCCGCCGGAGAAGGTGAAATCGCACACCGCCTGGGACCCGACCTCGGCCGTGACCGCCCAATGGGTCAGCATCGTGACCGCGCTCTGCTCGCTTCGAAAGGCGTAGCTTGTCGCCAGCGCCACCTCAGCGCCGCCGTTAGGAGCAACGAAGACGTCGTAGGTACGACTTGCCACATCCACCACCAAGCGAAATCCGTAGGGAACGCCCGCCGCGTAGGTGACGGCCGCATCCGCCTCGTAGCTGCCGCCGTTTCTCGCATCGATGACGCCGGTCGGCGCAAAACGAACGACAGCGGCGAGATCCGAGTACTGTGTCGGAACGCCAGTCGCTAGCCCGATGACGCTGTCCATCTGTGCACGGCTGGGCGTCGAGACGAACCCGAGCTCGAAGGTCCCGGTCTGAGCCTGCGGCAGCGCCTCGTTATGCAAGGACGCGGCGGCCACGACGCACGTCACGGTCGCGCAATCAGGATCCTCCCCGTCCGCAGCGCCGTCGCAATCGCTGTCGACATCATCCGAGCAGCTTTCCACCGCCGACGGATTGATGTCTGGATCGCTGTCGTTGCAGTCTGAGCCGCCGCAAGCGGCGTCGTGGTAGCCGTCTCCGTCAGCATCCTGGCATGAAGAGCTGCATTGGCTATCGGCCTCGTCGACAGCGCCATCGCAGTTGTTGTCTAAGCTGTCGGAGCAATTCTCTGCCTCTCCCGGCGCCACGCTGCGGCGGGTGTCGTCGCAATCGGGTCCCGCCAGGCAGCTCTCGCCGTAGCTGTCCTGGTCCAGGTCCACACACGATTGACCGGCATCAACCGTACCGTCGGAGCAGCCGTGCAAGCTCCACGAGACGAGCGCGACGGTAACAAGGATCGACCCCCTACGCAGCTGATGCATGTCAGTTCCCTTCGCAAAGCTGGTGACAATCCAGCGACCGTAGATACGAACGAGTCGCCAGAACTTTCCTGGCCGAGAAAGTCACACGTTCCAACGAGGGGAAGGGTATGGCACGAGCTCGCTGGACTTGCGGCGGGTCTACGGCACCTCGAAGGCACCGATGTCGCACAGATCCGCCGGGCGCGGGTACCCCCGCTGATCGATCGCGGGACAGCCATTGCCTTGGTCAATGCCCGGTGAGCCGGGAAGCAACGCCATCGTCTGCGTGGGACCGCCGTTGTCCTGCAAGGGACCGAGGATGGCCGACATTCCCGGTTGATCGCCGGCCGCGGTCATGCCGCAATCTGACGCGTTGTCGGCGATGTTGTGGCCGAGAGAAATCGTCGCGGGCGTCGTCGGGAAGCAATTGGCCAAAGCCCCAAACGCGTCACGATTGCCCCCCCAAATGACGTTTTGCATCGACACCGATGGTGCCCAGACTCCCCCGGGAAAGCTCAGCAGAGTGTCGGTGGACTGGTTGCCAACAATCGTGTCATTCACGAGCGTGATGGCGGCGCCAAAGCCGGCGATGGCTCCGCCGCGCAAGCCCACGTTGTTCACGAGGGTGGTGTTCGTCAGCGCGAGCGTACCGGTCGTGGCTGCGGCCATCACCGCGCCGCCGTAGTCATTCGATGTGTTATCGGCGATGAGACTTTCGGTGACCACACACGAGGCGCCGTGGGCGTTGATCCCTCCGCCATAATTCGATGCTGTATTGCCGACAATCGCACACCGAGCGATCGCCGCTGCCGCGCCGCCCTCGATGCTGATGCCCCCTCCTCGTCCCGATACTTGATTGCCGGAAATGACGCAGTCACTGAGGCTGACCTCGATACCAGAGCCATAGACGAAAACGCCACCGCCATTCACAAAAGCGCCGGCGGAGCCGGTGATCACGTTGTCCTGGAGCACGAGGTCTCGCAGGGTCACCACGGTGGTCGCGTCCGTCCGGACGTAGACGCCAGCGCCGGGATTGTCGACGAGGACCCCATGTTGAATCGTCAGGTTCGCCAGGGTCACCAGGTCAGCGGCTGTCACGGCGAAGACACCCGAGGCCCCGTCCGCGTCGACGACCGTGACTCCTCCACAGGAACCCGACACCAGCACGGAACCGACAATCGGGAGGGCGCCCACAGCGAGAGTGATAGTGACCTAGGGCACGACGACGGCCATGAGCAAGCACCCGGCGTTGGTCTCTTCGATTGCCGCCCTCAGTGTGCAGGTCGCAGTCGCGGTCGCGCATTGCCCGTCCCCCGGGCTCGCGTCGTTCGCGTCCGCAAGGTCATCGACGACAAAGCCCGGCGCCACCTCGATGTTGATCGTGGTCGAGCCCGCGCGCGACGAGATGGTGTAGTCGGTCGACGCCGCAATGTTGTTCGGCGTGCCGGAAATACGCGCCGTGGCGACGTCCAGACTCAGGCCTGGCGGTAAGGCAGGACTGACGCTGTATGGCCCACCGCTCGCCGTCGCCGGCGCGATGCTCGTCGGCGCGTCAACCACCAAAATCGTGTGCGCCGCGCACGGAGGATACGACGGCGGCGAACAGTTGACGCCCTCACAACCCCCCGTCGGGTACTCGATGACCTCGTAGAGATCCGTGCGCGAGCAGCCTGGCATGAGCGACAACCCGAAGAAACAGAGGGCCGCGCTGCGTGATGGGAATCCGATCATTGAGTACTCTCCGGTTCGCCGCACTTGAGCGCCCGCGTTTGCAGCAATTGACGCGTGTTCTCGCCCCCCGGATAGCGACGGAGGTGCTCCGCAATCTGCGTACATGCCCGGGCCTGGGCGCGAGGCTGCTGGACCAGCACATCGCACAGCTCGAAGCTCAGGCGCTCGCGAAACGGCTCGTCCGTCGTCTCTGCGAGCCACGTGGTCAGCCGTCCAATCAACGCGTCGGTTTCACGCCGCATGCGCAAGGCATCGATTTCGCCCAAGATCTGCTGCTGGACCACAAAACTCGTTTGCTGCGGCCTTTTCGCTCCGTATGCCGTCTTCGGCGCCATCGAGGTCACAGGGGGACTCAAAGAAGGGGGCACATCCTGCGGGACGGAGGGTACTGTCTCGCGCGGCCACGCCAGACTCTCACCCGTGTGAAGTACCGTCGGCTGGCCCCGCTCATCGACAAAGCGGATCATTCCCGAGTCCAATTGCACGCGGCCGCCGCCGGACGCTTGCCGAACCGCGAAGCGCGTGCCGATGACTTCGATGATCCCGTGCGAGACAAAGACCCGCAGTGGGCGAGATCCAGCTCGTGGGGCCACGTCAAAATCGACCGCGCCCAACGCGACGCGTATCCCGTCGGGCTCTCGACGCACACGACTGGGTCCCGTCACGGTCAGATTGACGCGAAGCTCTGTCACCCGCAGCCAGACCCGGCCACTGTCCACGACGACTGTGCCATCGGCTTGCCTGATTGAACGAAGATCTGGCGACGCGGAGACGAGCTCGAACCCGCTTGGATCACGAGCCATGCGACTCCATCGATAGCCGAGCGCGCCGGTGACGAGCACGACCACCGACACCGCCGCAGTCACGATGAGCCACCGGTACGAACGCCTGCGGGCCGTGGCGTCGAGTCGGTCTGAGATATTCGCGTACAGGTTGCTCGGGGCGCTCGCAGACGCCACCTTGGCCTTGAGCAAGTCCAACGCGGCGTCGATCTCACCATGACCGGTAGGTTCACTCATAGAGCAGCTTCCATTCCTGGCGAAGTCGCACGATCGCCTTGGTGAGCAACTTGGAAACATACCCCTCCGAGCACGCCAGCGCCGCGGCGATGTCCACCTGGGGCCTGCCTTCGACGTATTTCATCATGACGGCAGCCCGCTCCTTGGCCGGCAGGGCACGAATGCACAGCTGGAGGCGACCCAGCTCAGGCGCCGGGTCCGCCAGCAGCGGCGGCTCGGGTGCGTGCGTGACGAGGCTTGCCGAGATCAAGGCGCTGCGCACACGGGGCCATAGGCCGCGTTCTCGACGAAGCTTGTCGATGCACAGCCGGTCGGCAATGGTCAGCAGGTAGCTGCGCAGGTTGCGGCTCCTGTCGAGAGAGGCGACGTTTTCCACCAAGCGCAAAAAAACGTCCTGGGTCACGTCAGCAGCCCACGCCTCATCACCGCCGCTCATCGCCAAGCACCTCCTGAAGACGGCGTTGCCATGCAGTCGATACTGCTCAGTCAGAACACTCTTTTGCGCCGTGTCCTCCTCCGCAGCCCAGGTCGCCGACTGACCTCCCGCATCTAGATACGAACGATTCACGGCGACTTTCCTGTCCATGCATAGTCGACGACGGCGCCGAAATACGGGCGGATGTGTGGCGCATGCCACAAGAGCGTCGTGGACGTGCGATACACGCGATCGTGCAACAACCCCAGGGCACCTAGCTCAACACCGAGATGCCAGGCTCCGAGCGTCGCGAGCGCCGAAAAACGCAGCGACAGGAAGGGGTCGAATCGAGAATCCGCCGCGTTCACACCGGCGTCATTTTGGTAGTGCGAGACCTGCTGCCAGACGCCGCCCAGCACTTCGGCACGCCAGGCCAACCACGATGCGAGCACTGTATCATCGGCCCCCGCACCCACGTACGCACCCCACTCTCGGATCTGGAGATGGCGCGAGATCCCGACGGGCACGTGTCCGCTCGATCCCAAGACCCCACTCCACCTCCCGCGCTTGGCCCTGACTTCGACGCTCGACAGTACGCCCCAGTCATCCATGCTTCGCAGCGCTGCCGCATGGGCGCTGACGCCTACATCGGCCTTCTGCACGGCGGGGGGTGACGGCGTCGGCTCCCGGGTGAGAGGCGCCTCGGTGACAGCACACAGATCGGCAAGCGCCTCACGCGCCAGAACCAGAGTCGTGTGCACGAGATGAAGACGCGTCGACTCGTCGAGCGGTAGCTCCATGGCCACCGATGCCGAGCGTCCCCCACGTACGGACTCGACGGTCACAGCGAACGCACCGCTTTCGTCCGTCGCGATCGCAATCGCGATATCGGCGCCCTGGGTTGGGTCGATAACGGCCAGACCCTCGGCAACGAACCGCAGCACCAGGCTCTGGTAGAACTTCGCCGCGTCGAGGGCATCAAACCTGGGACGATCGAGACGAGCCAGATCCACAGAGACGGTCAAACGTTGTGGCGGGCTCGTGGTTGGCGGCGCCGACAGGGCCAGCGCGACGAATAGCACCCCGCTCACGGTCGCCCTCGCGAAGTGGCGTGACCAACCCGGCCATACAACATCTGCGTGACGGTACCCTTCGGTCCATGTCAGCGCAAACGATTGTGGACGTGACGCCGCCTCAGGGGCCCACCTCGAGCCGGAACACGGCGCCACCGTCGGGTCGGTTCAACGCCCGCAACGAGCCGCCGTGTCCTTCGGCGATACGCCGCGCCACCGCGAGGCCGAGTCCGGTGCCCCGCACACGGCGTGTATGAAACGGCTCGAAGATGCGCTCGAGGTCGCGCGGGTCGATACCCGGCCCTCGGTCGCGTACCTCGAAGGCCAGTCGACGCTCCTCCCATGTGACCTCGAGCTCGACTGGCTCCGGCGCCTCACTCGATTGCAGAGCGTTGCGCAACAGATTGACGAGTGCCTGCTCGAGACGCGCGGTATCGAGCGACCAGCGCGGCATCGTCGCGGGCTCGATGAGCTGCACACGCCCGTCGTCGATGGTGGCGACCGCCGCCCGTGCCACTTCGATGGCATCGGCGGGTGCCCGCGTCACCGCGGCAGTGCGGGCAAACTCCAGCACCTGCGCGGTCAGCTCTTCGAGTCGCAGGGCTTCGCGCACCACCGTTTCAGCGCCCCGGCGCCCGGGATGAGTCTCCTCGAGCTTTTCGACGAGCAGCTGCGCGTGACCCTTGAGCGACGCGAGAGGATTGCGCAGCTCGTGGCCGAGGACTGCCGACACCTCGCCGAGACTGCGTAGGTGGCGATCGACGAGCAGCTCGGCGCGAGCCTGCTCAGCACGCCGCGATAAGCGCCAGAAGCCGAGAGCGACCCCCAGCAGCAGCGCCGCCGCCGCGATGCTGATGCTGAGCGTCCCGAGCGCGCGATGCAGCGCTGCATGCGCCGTCTGCGCCGAAAAGGACAAGACGAGACAGGCGTTGCGCGGCGCCTCGAGCTCGCGCCACCGCGGCAGCCAGCGCTTGCGCATCCCCGGACCCCGGCCCGCAAAGAGCGGCTGCGCAAAGAGTACTTCCTCGCCACGCCAGTCGAGCGCGCGCACCGCGGCGGCCGGCGAGCAGTCTTCGACCAACGCCTCGAATGCGCGTGGCGCGATGTCGCCTGCCACAAGCGGCGGCTCGCCCGGAATCGCGATTGCCACGGAGCGCAGACCTTGCTCCTGCATGTCATCGAGCAGCTCGGTGAGCGACGCGGCGTTGGGCGGGCCCCCAAGGCGCAGCGTATGCCGCACGGCGATGGAGAGATCGAGCGCGCGCGCCCGCACGATAGCGGCGGCGGCCTCATGCGCGCCGAGATAGCTCACGCTCGCCGTGCCCACGAGCACCGCGGCGGTCACCGCGGTGGTCACGAGCAGCCCCCAGCGCGCCCACAGATGGGACGGACTCTGCACGCTCAGTCGTGGTCCCAGCACGGGCCGTCGTCGCCGGGCGGTCCACGGCGCCCGCGCCCCATGGGGCCCATGGCCTTAACCTTGGCACGCTGCTCGGTCGTCAGCACCGCGTGCATCGCCAAGCGAAAGTCGACCATCGCTTCGCGCAGGGCCTGGCGATAGACGTCCATCTCCGCCTGCTTGGCGAGGATCTCGTCGCGTTGCGGGTCGTCCTGGGTCCACAGCGCGTGCAGCTCGTCGCGCTTGCCAAAGAGCGCCACCCGCGCCTCGGCGGTCTGCTGTTCCATGGTTTGACGTAGCTTGTCGATCTGTCCACGCTGCGCCTCGGTGAGATCTAACATCGTCGCCATGCGTGGCCCGAAGCCGCCCCCGCACGGTCCCATACCCCAACCTTCGTGCGGCGGACCACCCAGGCCCCGTCCGGGTCCACGCGCCAGCGCTGTCCCGGCCATGAGCAGCCCCGCAGCAAGAATAGTCATCAAGGTCGTCGATCGTCGCATGGCACGTGCTCCTTCGGGCACTCAGGCCCGTGTTGATTTACAGAGCACGAAAGCAGGTTGCGTGCCAGCCGCAAACAGGCGGCAAAAGCGTCAGCTGGGCCAAAGTCGCCCCACGTGCCTGCGGAAAGTACACCCTAGCATGCGGGATCTGCACCTTCGCGCAGCTACGCGGCTCCCAGTAACGCCGCGGCCTGTAGACCCGAATCGACCGCATCGATGAGCAGGGGCAGTCGGCCCGTATCGACCCCCGCGTAAACGATGCGCGCGCAATGGCGCTGGGCATTCGGATCGTGGAACAACGTGCCCGGCAACGGGCTCGGCATCGTGTGGCCGAGCTTCTGGATGACGACGCGGTCGACATCGGCGCTGGCATCGCGGCCGATGATGCGCGCGAGCTGCTGCAGGCTCTTTCTCACCAACGCCTCGGGGCGGGCGAGGTAGGGACGCAAGTGCTGCCGTCGCCCCGGCGGGAAGACGAAGTAGTGGCCGATGATCGGCGGCGCGTCGGGCTGATGGTGATTGGCCCAGGTGGTGCCGACGTAGACGTCGTCCGGATCCCAGACACCGTTGCTCCAATAGAGCAAGTCGAGCTCCGGCAGGCGACGCATCTCCATGGTCACCGTGATCCAGCCCGAGTAGACGTTGCGCGCAAAGAGCCCGCGATCCGGCGGATAGATGTACGGGATGGCTTTTTTCGGCGCCGCGAACACCACTTGCCGTGCGCGCACGCGCTCGAGACACATCTCGTCGAGATTGATGACCAGGGCCTCGACGTGATCACCACGGTCGTAGAGCTTGCGTACAAAACGTCGCGTGCGCACCTCCGCCTCGGGGGTGTGGGCCACGAGCCGCTCGGCGAAATAGCTGAGCCCTTCGGGGGGCGACAGCGTGCTGACGGCGCCGGTGACGTACGGCCGACACGCCAGATAGTGGATGGCCGCATACGCGCTCACCTGCTCGAGGTTGCCGCCGTAGTCTGAGCGCATGCCGGTGTTGACGAGGTCGCGCAGGTGCTCATCGAGCGTGATCTTCTCGCGCCGTAACCAGTCGCCGAAGGTGATGTCGGCGAGCGGACGCAAGTCAGCGTCCGAGAGACGGATGGGTAGCGGCATGCGTCGCAGAAATGGCTGCACCAGCGACTCGAAGCTACGCTCGCCCAGCTCGCCTTTGCCAAGATGCCCCCACGGTCCGTGGTCGATGCGCCCGTAGCGATCGACGTACTGCTCGTGCCGATGCGGGTCGACGCAGTAGGTGCGGTCTTTGAAGGGGAAAACCGTGCCGCTCGGGTGTTCTTCGACAATGCCAAGCTCCTGATAGACACGCACCGCGTCGGCGCCAAACCAGGTGGCCGGATCGTGCTCGTAGTGTGCGCCCAGGGGAAACCTCCCGAGCGGTCCGTCTTCTGCGGCTCCGGTGCCGGCAATGCGGTCCTCGAGCTCGAGCACGAGCGAGCGTCGCGGCCGCAGGGCGTAGGCAGCGGCAAGCCCCGCAATGCCGGCGCCGACAATGAGCACATCGGTCTCTTCGGTGCGCCGTGGCGCGCCGAAGATAAGGCGGCGCTGCGGCAAGCCGCCCTGGAGCAAGTAGCGATGGGCGATAGCGGGGTTGCGCACCTCGATGCGCACCTCGCGCCGCGTCTTCCATACCGGCACCGCGCGCAGCTTGCGTGCCGTACGGATCGTCTGGCGCAGCTCCCGAGGCGTGAGCGTTGCATGGTCTCGGGCGTCGCCCACCGTCGCAGCACCAAGACGCGCCTGAGTGCGCGTGAGCTGTCGCCAGGCGGTGGTACCCATCGTCAGCTCGTCGGTCGTACCATGCGCGGGCAGTAGCGCGCCGAGGCGTGCCCCCTCGCCTGTCACGCGCGTGCGCAGAGCGTGAATGCGGCGCTCGAAAAAGAGATGACTGACCAACGCCTCCGTCAGGTCGCGCTGCCGTGTCTCGTCGAGAGGCCGAATGAGCGCCAGCTCGGCGATGCGCACGCGGTCAAACGGCAGCTCCCAGCCAAAATCGACGAGCACGCCGACGAGCCCCGCGCCAGCGACGTCGAAGGCGAGCGTCAAACGGATCTTCGTATAGCGCGTCCCCTGTGGCAGCCCCACGGCGACCGTGTCCTCGAGCCAGTTGTCAGGAATGGGCTCGCGCAAAGCGAGCGGCTGCCACAGCGCCAGATCACGCAGCAGCGTCGCGACGAGCGCGGCCTCGTCCGCCTCGGCGCATGGGCGAGCGATGATAGAGCCACAGCGATACATCGACCGACTCCCTAGCGACGCGCGTAGACGTCGAGAAAGTACGTGGGCCCGAACAGCTCCGGATAGCAGACGGCGCGCCACCACCTGCGGTCCTGCCACGACACCTCGTCGGTTGGCCACAGCTGCGCTTTGACGGCGGTGTGAAGCTCTTGCTCGGTCGCCGCGTCGGCGGTCTCCGGCAACGCCACGTAGGCGCTCGCATACGGCGCCAGATTGGCGCGCAGCGTATCGAGCTGCGCCGCGACGAGATCGGCCTCGAGCGCGAGAAACACCGCTTGAAAGGCGCCGAAGTGCGCGCCGCGCAGCGAGAACCAGTCGCTCACGCCACCGGGCAGCTCGACAGCCGGCGAGGCGATGTCGTCGCTCGTGCGCACGTGCATGAGCGCGGGGGCTTGCGCCGCCGCGAGCGTCGCCGCCACCTCGGGCAAATCGATACACAGCACCCGCGTTGCCGTATTCACGTCGTGGCACAGACGCGCGGGGCCCTCCTGCAAGGCGCTACGCTCAGCCGCAGGCGGCGCCGCACAGACCAAGCCCTCGGGCTTCTTCTTGAAGACGCCCTGCTCGAGACCCTTGCGTACAAACGCGAAGGTCAATAGCGGCGGCAGCGGGAAGCGGGCGAGCAGTATCTTGGTGTCGATGGGCTGCTCCTGGCGCACGAGCTCGATGAGGTCGCGCGCCACACCCGCCACGTGGATGTCGCTCGCCATCATCGACAGCCGCGGCTCGCTCAACGTGGCGAGTCGCGCGGGCGAGACCGTGTAGCTCGAGACCCTAGAGTGCATGCAGACGTCCATCAAACAGCAGTCGCGGCCAAGCGCCCAAGCGCTGCGCCCGCTTCATGTAGCGCTCGCGCAAGGGGACATTCGGCACTTCGAGGATGTAATGAGCACGCACCTCACCGAGCCGCAAGTGGGGAGCGGCTGCCGCGACCTGCGCATGCAGTGCCTCGACCGCCAAGCGTTGCGCACTGCCAACGACGAGTACCTTCCAGCGCGCGCTTTCGCTGAGCGCCTTGCCGAGCGACGCGGAGGTCAAGGTCTCCATGTAGAGCGCCGCAAAGAACGGGCTGACATAGAGCTCCTCGAGGTCGTCATCTTCTTCGCTGCCGTGGTGATACTCGGCGGTGGCCGCGCGCACGAGACCGGAAACTGGCCCATCGAGGAGATCCTCGGCCGCCTCGTTGAGGATGGCGAACTGCCACTCGCGCTCGTGGATCTGCTGCAACGGGCCGAAGAGATTGTGCGAGAACGACTCGCCGCGGGGCGAGAGCGCGGTGCTCATCACCGCGTCGTGAAACCAGCCGGTCACCGCCATGACGCCGGTGAGCCGTGGTTCGCCGATGCGCAGCACGTCCTCGATGATGAGATAGCCGTGGCGATAGACGGGTCGCGTCGCATAGGTGTCCGTGCAATAGAACGGCACGCGCGGGAGAAAGCGCGCGAGGCGTTGCTCGAGCAGTGATGGCGGCACCTCGAGGGGCATAAAAGCCGCCCAGTCACGCACATACGCGGCGCCAATCTTCTCGTACAGCGCTCGGGCTTCTGGCTGCACCACGCGTCCCATCGTGCGCTAGTCTTTGACCGTCGCGCTTGCATCGAGCCCCAAGCGGCGCACGATGCGCGCGAGATAGGACCGATCGAGGCCGGCTGCCCGTGCCGCCGCACTGACGTTGCCGCCGCTCCGACGCAACGCAGCTTCGACATAGTGGCGCTCAAAATCCGCGAGCACCTGCTCACGCGCGCGCGCAAACGGCGCGGCCAGAAGACTAGCAGCAAGCTCAGGGACGGCATGTTGCGCATGCGTCGCGACGGGAGATCCATGGCTCTCGGGCAGCGCCAGCTCTCCCATGGCGAGCGTCGCCTCCACCATATTGCGCAGCTCACGCACGTTGCCCGGCCAGGGATGTCGCTCGAGCCCGCGCATGACCTCGGGCGACACGAGCGCTTCGATGGAGCCGACAAAGCCCTGCCGCGTGGCAAAATGCTCGATGAGCAGCGGAATATCTTCGACCCGGTCGCGCAAGGGTGGCATGCGCGCGACGATCACCGCCAGGCGGTAGTAGAGATCGTGGCGGAAGCGACCCCGGTTGACCTCGGTGCGCAAATCCCGATGGGTCGCGCACACGACGCGCACATCAGCCGTGATCTCGCGCTTCCCGCCCACGGCCACAAAGCGACGACGCTCAATCGCGCCCAACAACACGCCCTGCACGTCCAAAGGCAAGTCTGCGATTTCGTCGAGAAAGATGGTGCCGCCATCGGCGCGCTCGAACGCGCCGACGTGACGCTCGGTGGCACCCGTAAAGGCGCCGCGCTCGTGCCCGAAGAGCTCGCTGCTAATCAACGTGGGCGACAGCGAGGCGCAATCGACCGTGACGAACGGTCCCGCGGTGCGGGGCCCAAGCTCGTGGACAGCCCGCGCGGCGAGCTCCTTACCCGTGCCGGTTTCGCCAAGGATGAGCACCGACGCCTGACTCTGCGCCGCGCGGCTGAGCTGGTGCATGACATGGCGCATGACGAAGCTGCGCCCCAACAGCCCCGCGAGCGCGTCCTGTCCGGTGACCGGGAGCCCCTCGGTGCCCCCATCGCTCAGGCGTATGACGCTCTGTCCGACCTGGACACTCGCGCCGGGCGGCAACACACCGCGCTCGATGAGTGCACCGCCGACGAGCGTGCCGTTGGTGGAGCCGAGATCGACGAGCTGGATGCCGCGGCGTTGCCGACTGAGCTCGAGATGGTAGCGCGACACCGTGGGGTCGGTGAGCACGAGCTCATTGTCGCGCGCGGTGCCGACCGTGAGCGTCTCCCCAGTCGCCAGCTTGCGTTGGCCGACATCGGGCCCAGCGAGCACCTCGGCCTGCAGCAAGCGGACGGGCCACGGAGAATCATCGAGCGACACCGTGCGCTGCGCCATGATTCAACCTCATAGCACGCGGACCCGATGGCGGCTACGGCCCCGGGGGCGTGGACTGGCCCACCGAGTTACTCCCCCAGCACACCAAGCTGTGGTCGGTCTTGATTCCGCAGCTGTGATGGTTCCCGGCAGCGACGGCGATGAAGCTGCCCACCGGGGCCGTCGACTGGCCGTACAGGTTGTCGCCCCAGCAGGCAACGCTCTGGTCACTGTTGACAGCGCAGGTGTGTGTGAACCACGCGTCGATGGCGACGAAGCTGCCGGCGGGCGCCGCTGTCTTGTTGGTGCTGGAGTCCCCCCAACAGACGACACCCTGGGTCGTGTTGATGCCACATGTGTGCTGGTAGCCTGCACCGATGGCGACGAAACTACCCGCTGGCGGCGTCGTCTCACTGAAGAAGTCGTACCCCCAGCAGGCCATGTCGTGATTGCTCTTGACTGCACAGGTGTGGACGCCAGCGGTCCCCAACGCAATGAAGCTGCCCACCGGGGCCGTCGACTGGCCGGACGTGTTGTCGCCCCAGCAGACGATGCTCTGATCACTCTTGATGGCGCAAGCGTGGAGCAACCCAGCCTCCACGCCGACAACGGAGCCCGCGGGCGGCGTGGCCGGGCCG
>CAYHNK010000023.1:0-6429 GCA_964357695.1 uncultured Bdellovibrionales bacterium
CGTGCGCGGGCGCACGGTGCGCTTTGGCGAAGTGGGAGCGGCATTGGGCGTGGCGACGGGACTGGCGTTCGCCGACCGCTTGCCGGCAACGCCCGCCGCGGCGAGCAACGCGCTGGCGGGAGCGCTTTGGGGCGCGTGGCATGGCGTGCTGCTCGCTCGTCTCGATGAGCGTGCGAGCGCCGTCACTATGAGCGGCGAGGCGATGGCCCTCGGCGCCACGACCGGCGCCGGGCTCTATCTCGCCTCCGGGGCGTGGCATCTCGATGCGCCCGTTGGCTGGGCCTTGGTAGGCGGCACCGTCCTCGGCAACGCCTACGGCGCGGGTCTCGCGTACCTGTGGCCCGAGCGCAACGGGCGCCAACGCGCGACGTTCACGCTCACCGCACCCTATGCACTCGCGGCGCTAGGACTCGCTGCGGTGCCGCTTTACGGCACGGCCCCACAGCCTTCGGGCACGAGACTGGCCTTGGGCCTGGCGCTCGGGGCTTGGCACGGGCAGCTCCTTCCCGACGTCTGGCAGCCAGGCGCAGCAGACCGTACGGCGCGTCGCCTCGGCGGCACCACCGTCGGCGGCCTTACGGGCCTCATACTCTCTGCCGCGAGCGAGCCGCTCGTCGCCGACAGCGACGTGGTTGAGGCGACGCTCGCCGCGACACTTGGCAACGTGCTCGGCTACGGGCTCGGCGAGCTGGACGCTGCTGCCGGCCCGGTGCGCCAGCGTCGCTATCAGCTCGACGTAGGTCTCGGCCTCGCGCTAGCAGGCGCGGTCGCGGGACGCACCACACAATACGACCGCGAGATCACGGGTTGGGCGTTGGCTCTCGGAGCCGTCGGCGGCTGGCATGCAGCGTTCAGTCAGGCGTCTGGGATGCAGCTTCAAGAGACCCGTGCGCTGCGTGGTGCGCTGCTCGTCGGTGCGAGCGCGGGTATCCTTGGCGGCGCGGCGCTCGGGCAGTGGTACGCCCCAAGCCCGGGCGACAGCGTCGAGATGCTGGTCCTCTCGGGCCTCGGCAACGCCCTGGCACTCGGCGCCGCCCACGCAGGCGCGCGGCGTGACGACTCAACCCGCCGCTGGATGCTCGGCACGGGTCTCGGCGGCGCACTTGCTGGCGCACTCGTCGCGCCGCACACGCGCTACGGCGCGGATGATGTCACACTCTTCGCGCTCGCCACGGGTCTCGGAGCAACGAGCGGTTGGGTCGCGACAGGAGCGTGGCATCGCTGGCCTTTGCCGAATGGCGAGCGTACTGACATCGAGTGGCGCATGCGCCGCGGCGCCGCTCTCGCTGGGGCCAGCACGGCGCTCGTCGTCGGCGCAGGGCTCACGCAGCGCTGGGCTCTTGCGCCCGGTGACGCTTTCGAGGTGGCCTATGCGTTCGGCGCCGGCAACGCGCTTGGTTACGGCGTCGGTGGTCTCATCGATCCGACGCAGCCGAAGCTGCGTGCGCAGACGCAGCTCGGAGGGGCGGCGCTCGCCACGCTCAGTGCAGCCCTGGCCTATGACAAGACGACGTACTCGTCGACTGACTTCGGCCTCGCAGTTCTGGCCCTCGGCATCGGCACGTGGCACGGGCAGCTCGGACCCACGCGTGTTCCGGAGGCTGACGCGGGTGACGACCCGACGCTCACCCTTGGGCGTGCGCGCTACGCCTCGGTGCTCGCGGCGGGTCTTGGCAGCCTTGGTGCCATGGGCCTCGCCCAGGTGGTCGACTACGGCTGGGGTGACCTCGGCGAGGTTGCGCTAGGCTCGATAGCCGGCAACGCCCTGGGGCTCGGCATCTCGCTCATGCGCGAGCCACGCAGCGGCGAGCGGCGCGTCCTCGCGCAGCACATCGCCGGGCTGGGTCTCGCGGGCGCATCCCTAGTAGCCGCCCCGCTGACCCACTACGATACCGCGGACACTGCGACCTTCGTGCTCGCAAGCTCGCTGGGTGCGGCGCTCGGCAGCTGGACACCCGCTCTGTGGCACGAGCGTCCGCTTGCACGCGAGCATTCTGGCGGTGCGCTCACGGGCGCCAGTGCAGGGGCCATCGGCGCGGCCCTCGCCTCGCAGTGGCTCGGGGTCACGCCGAGCGAAGGCGGGGGCATCGCGTTCGGCCTGGGGACGCTCGCCGCTATGGGTGACGGCGTCGCGCGGCTCGGCTTTGACGACGAAAGGTCGACCACGCGCGCCCGCATCGCGCTCGGCTCGGCAGTGGGATTTGGCGTCGCCGGCGGCGTGGTCTCCCCGTGGCTCTTGCGACTCGCGCAGGAGGATGCCGCGTTAGTCGCCGTGGGTGGCGCGTGGGGCGCGGCGCAGGCCGCCTGGTTGAGCGATCTCATCGGCCCAGAGGGCACCTCGCGTCGGCGCGTCGCCAGCTTGGAGCTCGGCATACCCGTGGGTGCAGCCGGCATGGGCGTGCTCCTGCAGCGGCTGGCCTTGACTCGCGCCGACGGGGCCGAGCTCATCACCGGCGTCCTGCTCGGACAAGTTGGCGGCTACGCCGTTGCGCGCCTTGGCGATCGGGATGCGCGTACACGTGCCCTCGGTGCCGAGCTCGGCGGCCTGGGCGGCACGCTGCTTGGGCTCGTGCTCGCACCACACCTGAGCTATCACCCGGCGGCGCTATTCTACACCGGCGTTAGCGCTAGCGTCGGCGCCGTCTACGGCGCGCAGCTCGCCACACAGCAGCGACGTGCCGAGGACGCGGGCGCGCTTTTGGGCCTGTCGCTCGGTGCCCTCGCCAGCGGTCTCGCCGCGCCGACCCTCGCGCTCGCACCCCATGACACCCTCGAAAGTGCCGCCACCGCCGGGCTGGCCCATCTGTTTGTCGATCGCACCGTACACTTGATGGGCCTCGATCCTCGTACGCGGCGCCTCTCGACGACCTTTGCCGGCCTCGGCGGATTTGTCGCTGGGAGCTTGCTCACGCCGAGCACGCACTACCGCGGCGGCGACTTCGGGCTCATGGCGCTGTCCACGGGACTCGGAGCCGTCAGCGGCTATCACGCGGCGACGCTGCTCGACACCGAGGCAGGAACAGCTTCTGCAGCGCACCGCGACGGCCTCGCCCTCGGTGGCTCGCTTGGCATGCTGGCGGGGGCCACCTTGGCGCAGTCGTTGCAGCTACAGTCTGCGGTCATCGCCCGTGCGGCCGCAGGCGGTGTCATCGGCAATGTGCTCGGCTGGGGCGTCGGTCAGCTCGCCTATCCGCAAGATCGCGAGGCGACGACGGCGCTCGGCATGGGCGTGGGCGGCCTGTCCTTGGCCGTTGGCGGCGGGCTCTTTGGGGATCGCCTGTCCCTCTCGAGTGGCAATGCTGGCATGGTGGGCCTCTTGGCCGTCACCGGGGCCTGGCATGGAGCGTGGCTATCGCGCAGCTGGAATGACACCGACGTCGACGATACGGTGCGCCGTCAGCTCGGCGGCGGCGCCTTGCTCGGCACCGGCGCTGGCGTTTTGACAGGCGCGGTATTCTCGAGTGCCCTCGCCTACAGTGCGGGCGACGTCGCCGAGTCGGCCATCGGCTGGAGTGCCGCGAGCAGTTTTGGCGCCGGCCTCGGCATGCTCACGAGCGAGGACGACCGCGTCGCCGTCGGCCTCATGGAAGGATTCGGTCTCATCGGCTCGCTGGCGATGGCACGCTACGCTCCGTCTACAAACTTTGACGGCGAAGACTGGCTGCTTGGCGCGCTCGCCACCGGACACGGCGTCTGGCAGGGCATCGGCACGGCGAAGCTGCTCGAGCTCGATGCGCGTAAGCTGCGCGGCGGCCTCATGGTGACCACCGCGGCCGGTGGCGTCTTGGGCGCGCTACTCTCGCAGCGGTTGAACATCAGCATGGCCGAGACGCTCGCCGGGTTCTCTGGCACGCTCTGGGGCACCTGGCTCGGCGCTTGGGTGGGCTACGTCTACCGCGATGCGTTCGGCGTCGACAAGCTCGACAAGATCGCCGGCATCAGCGTCGTCGGCAGTGACATCGGTCTGGCACTCTCGGTGCTCGCTGTCAGCCCGATCGGCAACATGCCCCCCGCGCGCGTGGGCTGGATCAATCTCTTTGGCGCGACGGGCGCGCTCGCCGGGGCGGCTGTCGGCACACTCATTCCGCTCGACAACAACGTGCAGCGGGGCACCATCTTCGGCACCGCGACCGGGCTCGCCGCCGGAGTGGTGGCGACGAAGATCCTCGCGCTCGGGACGGTCGAGGACGCCGCCTCCGTCGCGTCTGAGGACCAAGGACGCGGCGCCAGCAGTCTCGTGCCGCAGTTGACGCAGCTCGTCCCCACCATGGCGCCGACGCTCCAGACCGACCCCTTCGCGCCGCCTGTCGACACCAGCTTCTTCTTCGGGCTCGTTGGGCAGTGGATTTGAGACGCGATGCGCCGCGCTGCCACCCTATCGCTCTGTTTCACCCTCACACTCGCGGGCACAGCCGCCGCCACACCGTCGGAAGCGCCAGGAACGGCGGCGCAGCGCATCGACCGCTTCGTGCTCGCAACCGAGGTGCGCTACGATTTTGTTGGCGGGCAAGCCTCAGGAGTTGCGCTCAACGTACCCCACGGTGTTGCCGTCACGACGGCGAGCACCGAGCTCGTCGCCCGCTTCGGTCTGTGGCGCTCGCTGCGCAGGCCGGGGCAGACTTTGACTGCACTTCCAGTCACGGCCGCGTGGGTCCTGCTGCCGCACGGCTCTTGGCTGCGGCCGGTATTCGCCTGGGAGGTCGGCGGCCATCTGCTGCATCGAGAGCGGCCCATGGCGGTTGCCGGCTGGGCGATCCCCGTACGTTGGCTGTGGTTGTGGTCGTCGCGCCTGCAAGCCGGGACACAGATCGACTTCTGGCGCCATCTCGCTCTGCGGTTCTGCGTCGACGCTCACTGGTCGCAGCGCATCACCTTCGGCCCTGAGGCGCCGCGCGTGCCAGAGTCTGGTTGGGGTGCGTCGGCGGCACTCGTCTTGAGCACCGGCGTGCCGCGCGTCGGCGTGGTTGACATGCTCGTTTCGGGTCAGGGCATTTCAGGAGACTTGTAGATGATGGTGAGCGTATTTTTGATGTGCACCGCGGTGCTTGCGACCGACGTCAAGGCGACTCCTTCGGCGGCTCCCGCAAGCGACGCCGTTTCCGCTACAGACACCGAACGAGCGAACGATGACGGTGCGCGGCTGGAAATCAGCTTCGGCAATTCACAGTTGTTTCTCGATCAACCCCTCTTCTCTGGCAGTGCCGCGGCGCAGCAGCGCGCAACCCTACCCATTACGTCGGTGGTGATGATCGCCGAGGGATTGGTAACAAAGCGCCTGTCGGTAGCGCTCTTTTTTAGCCTCCCCCTCGATACCAAGAAGACCCTCGAGGCGGGCAACATCGTCGAAGAGCCCGTAGCGAGCTCGCTCGCTCTCGGCGTCGGCTATGTACCGGCTGAGTTCAAGCTGTTTCGGCACTCGGTGGTGCAGTTGCAGGTTGCGGCCTTCGCCGGTCGCACCTTCACGAGTCATCTTGGCGACCGCTTCTTTCCGATGATCGCCGGTCGCATTCGCTTTGTGAGTCGACAGGGGTTTGCCCTCTATCTCGGGCAGGCGTTCGCCTTTCACGAAGATGCCCTGGCGCTCATCTACGGGATTGGCAACCGCTTCTAGGCGCTGCTCGCACACTGCTCGAGCACCGACGTCACCTGCTGCTCAAACTGTGGCGCGGGTGAGACAAACTCGACGCCGAATCCTTCGACACCCACGTGGCGCACGTCGGCGCGACACGCACTGTGGCGCGGGTCGAGCGTCAGATCGGGCGTCGCAACGAGGCGCAGCTCGATGACGTCACCGACGCGTGGCAGGGGGGCCCCCGACACCACGAGCGCACCGTACACCGCCAGATCGAGCACCGTGCCTTCGCGTGCCTCGGCGCCCAGTTCCCACACGGCAGGCAGATCGAGCGACTCGCGCGCACAGCGACGCCGATCGTCGAGCGTCGCCCCCTGGTGCAACAAGCGGTACGCAAGACGCGTCAAGCTCTCCTGCGCCGTTCGTGAAACCTCGACAAACGCCAGCCCGACGACCTGCTCGCCGACCCAAACCACCTGCGCGGTCACCTCCTCGAGTAGCTCGGGTACCGACAGGCGCAGCGGCAGCCGCTGACCGACCACGAGAGGCTGGCTGGCGTGCAGACACATACCGCCCGCACCGATGCTGACTGTGGTTCCCAATGGGACACCGTCGGCTCGCGCCACCACGATTTCCGCGCGCACACGCTGATACCGTCGCCTCTTCTGCATCGCGCGCCTATGCTAGCGCCTCATGGCAACTAGCGCCAGTGTCTGGTGCGCGTCGAGGAGGAATGGTGGGCGCCCGCCGTTATCAGGCGCACGCCCACACGGCCCCTGGGAGGCCCGGGGCGAAGGCAAGAGATAGGAAGTGGGGAGGGTTGTGGCATAGTGTAGTTCAAGGGGGGGTCCCGTTAA
>CAYHNK010000023.1:6439-26200 GCA_964357695.1 uncultured Bdellovibrionales bacterium
CCCTTTGCGCGCCCCCGCTCGTCACCACCCGGCTGGGGGGGGGGCGGGTGGGGTGGGTGGGGGGGGCGGCCGGCGTCAACCCCCGCGCGCCCACACGGCCCGTGGTAGGCCGGGAACGAATCAATGCTGCCAATGGGTGGCGTCGCAGATGACCGCCTTCTCAGCCACCGGCGCCAGCAGCGTGCCGTCGGGCAACACTGCGGCATAGTAGGTGAGGGTGCCGAGCTCGAGTCGGGCACTGAGCGTCCCGTGCCGCCACACGAGCTTGCCTGACGGCGCGTCGGCGCCCGCTGTTTGGACGAGCCTTTGCTGCGCTTCGCGTGCGAGATACTCCCGCGTCTGCGCCTGTGCCGATGACGTCTTGTCGCCTACCCCCGCGACGATACCGCTACGCGTCGACGGGTCGAGCTGTCGGGCGAGATCACGCTCAGCGTAGCTGCGCAGCTGCGCCAACACCGACTCCTCGCTCGCACCCAACGAGAGGGTGCGCTTGTCCCCCGCCACCTCGAGGCCGCTCTTGACCGCCATCACGGCATCGCCGTTCGGGGCCGGACTTGGCGCCGGGGTCTCACCGTATTTTTTGAGCAAGCCAACCTGCGCGCTGTAGGCGCCATCGGCGCCACGAATGACCGTGAGGAGATCGTCTTCGATGGGCACGTTCACCGGGACGCCACTACGACCTTCAACGTTGAGCTTGCGCCGCACCTCGTAGCGCTGCACGACCTCGCCGCTCGGGCCACGCATCTGGCTCACGAGCGCTGTCGAGAACACGCGTGGATCGAGACCCGCGGCGCGCAACCCTTCGACATCCGGCCCCCGCCCCGTGCTGACGGTGATAGGGATGGGGTCGCCGACAGGCTGCGTCCGCGGGGCGGAGAGCCCGCGCTTGGACGCTTCCACATCAACCGACGCGTGGAGCCGCTTGAGGTCCACTTGCGCGGGGAGCTTGCCAGCGGCCGCCAGGCTGTCGACGGCCTGGTGCAGCGCGCGGACAAAATCCCGTCGTGTCGGCGAACGACTGCCGAGATAGAGCGGCATCGTCCAAATGATCTTCAGGGCGGCGTGAGCGGCCTCGGCATCCAGCGGCTCGGCATCGACCGGGATACGCTCACGGGACTTGCCGGTGATCGCTGTATGTAGCTGCTCGCCAACCTCCCACATCATCGCCCCGAAAACCTTGCCGCGATCATGCACCTCGTCGCTGGTGTTATCGATCGTCGCGTCGTTGACGACGTTGCGCAGCGGCTCGCCCGGCTTGCCGTCGACCTTGCCAAAGTCCTCGGAGATCTCCGGATCTCGCGAAAGAAACGCGGCCTGGGCGTCACCGAATCCTTCATGCAGCGCGCCCGCGTCGCCCCAGTAGCTCAAGCCGGGCAACAGGTGATCGAGATTGTAGTGTCCCGCCTCGTGCAACGTGACGTTGGAGTCCGCGCCGAGATCCCAAATCGGCTTGCCATCGACGATGGCGATGCCGAAGTTGGTCGCTTCGGTCGTCGGCATGTAATACGCGTTGATCTGCTCCATGGCGTTGGCGTGCGCCTCGGCGTGCGTCTTGCCAGATTTGGCGCCCACGAGCTCGCCGTACTTCATCCCAAGATCGAAGCTGGTGTACAAGTCCGCCATGCGCTGCAGCACGTGAAACAGCTGCGCCTGCGTAAACGAGTCGTGGTAATAGGTGCGCGTCGCATGCGCATCGAGCGCCTGGTGGCCCGACGCGAAGGGCTCCTTGCCCGTGACCATGATCTGATCGGACTTGAGGTCCGTCGCCCCGGGCTCAATGCCGATGAGCGGCCCGGCCTCGGTCGCGCCCTTCGACGCGAAGTCGTTCTCACCGACCCACAGCGGCGTGACCTGCCACAGGGGCGTGCCCCCGCCGCCGTCGCCATCGCGCACGCGCATGCGAAAGGTCACCGTCGTGCTGTTGCCGTTTTCCCGGCCGGCTTCCGTCGCCACAATTGAAAAAAGGTATTCACCGGCGGCTCGCGGCACGAACCGCAAGGCGTGGAAAGGACCGCCCTGGTATTCGAGCGCCGCCTCGATGGCCTGGTACTGGCTGGCACCGGGGGCACGAAACTGCGCACTTCCGACCGTCACACCGAGCGCATCGCCGTCGGCATCGCGCGCCGCCAAGCCGATCACGACGGGCTGCTCTTGCGGCTGCATCTGCGCGATCGTCGCGACCTCGATGACCGGCGCCCAGTTGCCCATCACGCGAGCTGCGAGCGGTGTGTAGACAACAGATCCCGCGGGGAGCTCTGACGTCTTCACAGTCCCAGCGCCACCACGCTCGCTCGTGTCGTGGGCGAGCGCCTTGCTGGAGCGCTGCTGTACGCGAGGCGTCGCGGTCGATGCACCAAGACGCGACTGCGTCACTTCACGTGGCAGACTCGTCGTCGGGTCGCTGCCCTTGACGCCGTCGAGCTTACTCATGAATGTGCTCCTCGACTTGAGGCGGATTCGCCGGCCATCATATTTGTACTGTTTGTTCTATATCACGTTCGTTCTGCGGTGGCGAGAAAGATCTGCCGCGAGGGGTTTGAATTTCGCCGCCGCTACTGCCACCATGCGCCCCTGGCAGCCCACCGGAGGTACTCACGTGCGAGCAGCAGAGCTCATTCGGCGCGTGCGCGATCGCGAAGCGCTCGACCCCACCGACATTCAGGCGTTCGTGCGCGACATCGCGAGCGGCGCGCTGCCTGACTACCAGGCGACGGCCTTCCTCATGGCCGTCTACCTCCAGGGGCTTGGGCAGGCCGAGACCGTCGCCCTCACCCTCGCCATGCGCGACTCGGGTCAGGTGATCGATCTCTCGAAGGTCGCAGGCACCAAGGTCGATAAGCACTCGACCGGCGGCGTCGGCGACAAGATCTCGATCCCGCTCGCGCCTCTCGTCGCTGCCTGTGGCGTACGCGTGCCCATGGTGAGCGGTCGTGGCCTCGGGCACACCGGCGGGACCCTCGACAAGCTCGAATCGATCCCAGGGTTCCGGGTCGATCTCGACATTCCCACCTTCCGACGCCTCGTCGACGAGATCGGCGTGTGTCTCATCGGACAGACCAAGGATCTCGCGCCCGCCGACCGCAAGCTCTACGCGCTGCGCGATGTCACCGCGACGGTGGAATCGGTGCCGCTCATCACCTCGTCGATCTTGTCCAAAAAGCTCGCCGAGGGCATCGACGCGCTGGTGCTCGACGTCAAGGTCGGTCGCGGTGCCTTCATGAAGGACGAGACCTCGGCCCGCACGCTCGCCGAGTCGCTCGTGCGCGTCGGCACCGGCGCGGGCGTCAAAGTGCGGGCGCTGCTCACACGCATGGAGGAGCCGCTCGGCACCACCGTCGGCAATGCGCTCGAAATTGCCGAATCGATCGCCATCCTCAAGGGTGAAGGTCCTGCCGACACCACCGAGCTGACCTTCGCCCTCGGTGCGGAAATGATGCTGCTCGCCGGCGTTGCCCCAGACAAGGCGGCGGCACGCGCGAAGATGCAGCAGGCCGTGGACAGCGGCGCGGCGTTGGACAAGCTACGCCAGATCATCGCGGCGCAACATGGCGACCCGCGTGTCGTCGACGACCTGGCGCGCCTGCCGCAGGCGCAACATCGCACGCCCGTACCGTCCCCAACGAGTGGCTTCGTGCAAGCCATCGACGCCTACGCACTCGGCATCGCCGCGATGCGCCTCGGTGCCGGCCGGGCGCGCGCCGAGGACACGATCGACCCCGCGGTGGGCGTCGAGCTCGTGCGCAAAGTCGGCAGCGAGGTCAGAGCGGGCGAGCCACTCGCCCTCGTGCATCACAATGGGTCGGCGGACGCCGCCGTGCACAAAGTGCAGGAGAGCTACCGCATCGGTGCCGAATCGCCCGCGCCAGCACCTTTGGTGCTGGATGTGCTCGAGTAGACGCGCGGCGCTACCACGAGTCGTTCGTGTGATTCTCGCCGTGGCAGGTCAAGGTGCAACGCTGCGTCGAGGCGCTCCAGCCGCTCAGGCTCACGTCCTTGAGCGCATCGATGTGGCGCGTCTTGTTGGTGATGGTCGACGAGCCACTGCTGATGACCGCCGAGTGACACTCGCTGCAGGCAAAGCCGGCGTTGTTGACGTGCTTGTTGTGCTTGCCCGTCAAGGGCGGCGAGCCATGACAGGAGCTGCAGGTGAGCGTTGGGTTGGTATCCCAATCGTTCGTGCCGGCGCTCGACACACCGTTGCTGTGGCAGTACATGTTCGAGCACACGCCGGTCGAGGTGGTGTATGTCGCGCTCGGGTTGAAGGAGTCGAAGGCCACCTCCGCGCGGCCATTGCCGTCGATGTGACCGGCGCTCAACGCGGACGTGGGCACCACGTGACAGCGCGAGCACGTCCACGCCACGTGCGTGTTCGACGTCGTCACGTGCTCGGTGTGCGCGCCGACTTGCAGCACCGTGCGTGACGTCTCACCATCGACGCCCGCTGGCGGTGCGCCTGTCGTGTTGCTCGTGCCGCCATGGCAGAAGGTGCAATTCGTCTTCCAGCCGCCGTGACAGGACTCGCACGAGACGCCTGACGTACCGCCTGTAAGATCCGCCCCGTGGCAGCTCGTGCACGCGCTCGCGCCCGAAGCGTTAAAGCTCGCCCCGTGCTGCGTCGGCAGATCCCAATTCGTCGGGTGATACGACGTCGCTTCCACCGTGCCATTGATGTGCAGATTCGCCGCAATGATCGTCGTGTCGTTCGCTGCTACGACCGCGCCGTGACAGGCGCTGCAATCGCTCATCTGCGGGTGACCGGCACTCGGCGGCAAGCCGTGGCAACCGTCGCACGTCACCTGACTGCCATCCACCGTCGTCCACACCGCGGCGCTGTGCGTGCCGCCTGAGAGCGAGGCGCCGTGGCAGTAGTTCGTGCACGTCGTGCCGGTCCAGGTCGGCGTCACGCTCCCCGTGCGCGCCAGCGTTCCCCACGTCGTCTCCGCTGGCGACGCGTCCACGTGCCCCGCGCTCAAGGCCGAGCTCGGTACCGTATGACACGCGTTGCACGCGAGAGCCGCACGCCACGTCGAGCTCTGCAAGTGCTGCCGATGCGCGCCCACCTGACGCGTCGTCGTCGCGCTCTCGCCGTCCACGCCGTACGGCGGCGCCCCCGTCGTGTCGCCACCCGAGCCACCGTGACAGAACGTACACGCCGTCTCCCACGTCGCGGTCGAGTGGCAAGCGTCACACGACACGCCCGATGTCCCGCCGCTCAAGTCCGCCCCGTGGCAGCTCGTGCACGCGCTCGCGCCCGAAGCGTTAAAGCTCGCCCCGTGCTGCGTCGGCAGATCCCAATTCGTCGGGTGATACGACGTCGCTTCCACCGTGCCATTGATGTGCAGATTCGCCGCAATGATCGTCGTGTCGTTCGCTGCTACGACCGCGCCGTGACAGGCGCTGCAATCGCTCATCTGCGGGTGACCGGCACTCGGCGGCAAGCCGTGGCAACCGTCGCACGTCACCTGACTGCCATCCACCGTCGTCCACACCGCGGCGCTGTGCGTGCCGCCTGAGAGCGAGGCGCCGTGGCAGTAGTTCGTGCACGTCGTGCCGGTCCAGGTCGGCGTCACGCTCCCCGTGCGCGCCAGCGTTCCCCACGTCGTCTCCGCTGGCGACGCGTCCACGTGCCCCGCGCTCAAGGCCGAGCTCGGTACCGTATGACACGCGTTGCACGCGAGAGCCGCACGCCACGTCGAGCTCTGCAAGTGCTGCCGATGCGCGCCCACCTGACGCGTCGTCGTCGCGCTCTCGCCGTCCACGCCGTACGGCGGCGCCCCCGTCGTGTCGCCACCCGAGCCACCGTGACAGAACGTACACGCCGTTTCCCACGCGCCGCCATGGCAGTCGTCGCACGAGACGCCCGACGTGCCGCCTGTAAGATCCGCCCCGTGGCAGCTCGTGCACGCGCTCGCACCCGCAGCGTTAAAGCTCGCCCCGTGCTGCGTCGGCATTGCCCAGTTGGCGGCGTGGATGGGAACATACTGCACCTCGCCATCGACGTGTAGCTGCGGGGAAACAAAGACAAAACCTTCGCCGGAGGCGGCTACGACCTCGCCGTGGCAAACGTCACACTGGGCGTACGTCGTGTGATTGCCCGTCGGCGGCATACCGTGACAGCTGTCGCAGGCGCTCTGGCTGCCATCGACCTGCGTCCATACAGGCTCCACATGAGCGCCGCCTGACAGCGTCGCCCCGTGGCAGTAAGTCATGCAGGTGTCACCGTTCCACGTCGCCTGCGCGCCGTCGGTCTGAGCGAGGACGCCCAGCTCCACCTCTGCCGGAGGCGCGGAGTCGGTGTGACCCGCGGACGACAGGCTCGCCGGCACGCGATGGCAATCGGTGCACAGCACGGCGGCGTGCCAGTCGGAGGACTCGAGGTGCTGCTCGTGCGCACCGACGCCGCGCAGCAACGTATCGGACTCGCCGTTGAGATCAACCGGCGGCGCCGGGCTTGCCTCCGAGCCGTGGCACGTGCCGCAGCCAAGCCCACTCAGATTCACTTCGCCATCGATGTGATAGCTCGGGTTGATGAAATTCATCACCGCGTCGACCGTCGGGTGACAGGCGTTGCAGTCACTGCGCTGCGCGTGCGGTGCTGGCGGGGGCAGGCCGTGACAAGCGCCGCACCTCGCCTCGCTGCCGTCGACGACGGACCACACGGGCACGGTGTGTGTGCCACCGGTGAGCGTTACGCCGTGACAGTACACACTGCACGTCGTTTGCTCGACATCCCAGCTGACATCGGTCCCGTCGGCCGTCGCGAGCCCTGAGAGCAGCACCTCGGCGGGCGGGCCATCGATGTGACCCGTATCGCGGTAAGACTGCGGCACCGTGTGACAAACGCTGCAATCAAACGTGCGACCGAGCACACCACCCCGCACGTGCGTCTGGTGCGCACCGACAGAGATCTCGCGCGGCCGATCGCTGCTGCTCGTCGGTCGTGGGGGCGCGGCGTTGGCGAGCGAGCCGTGGCAGACATTGCATGCTGTCGCACCCTGGGGATGACAAGCGGTGCAGCTCAGGCCGCTCGCGCCGCCAGCGGCGTCGTCCGGCGCCCCGTGACACGCGGCGCAAGCGTCAAAGTTCCAATCGGACTCGCGCAGCACCTTGCCATGAAAGTCTTCGGCGTGCGGATTGACCCAAGCGCCCCCGTGGCTGACGTTGGAGCTGAAGTAGGACAGCTCACACGTCGTCACCCAACGCCGCAGCAGCTCTTGTACGTCGGCGGACGCGGACGGGTGACCCGCGGCACCTTCGGCCATGCGCAACAGCGGCGAGGCGGCGTCGCCAGCGACCACGCGCAGCGCTCCCGTGTCATCCGCGGCGACGACACCACCGTAGCTGTCGAGACGATAGCCCCCCTCGGACCGCTCGGGCCCGTGACAACCGACGCACGCATCGGTGAGGGCGGGCGACATGTCGGCGCGGTAGTCCGGGCAGCCCTCGGGAAGCGCCCAGGGGCGCGACTCGGAGCAAGCGCCTAATACGAGGCCGAGCACTGCGACGCCAACACGCTGCACACGCAGTCGACGCAACGACAGACGCGGCGAGATCGTTGATACAGAAACGGAGGCAAGCATAGACACGTCCGACATGGCCTCACCACTCCTTCGTTGTGCGCCCAGTCGTCCCCACCCCTGGGGTCGCAGCCATAGCTACCAGCGATACCCGGGCGCAGTCGCTGTATCGGACGCTCGGCATCGGTGGTCGCGTGAGAATGATTCTCATCTAGGCATCACACGATCGCCTCGCCATGGCGGCGCGTAGACAGCGCCTACAGACAGCGCTCCCGGCGCTTGACCAAGGCCCGGGTAGAGGGCACGCTTGGGCGATTCAGCGCTGCCACCCCACCCTCAGGAGACGAAGACGATGAGCCTCGGGAAGGTCCTACGCCGGTTACTGCTCGGCATCACGTTGTTCGGGGCAGCCTTGCCCATCCCCGCACACGCGCAAGAGGCGCTCATGCTCGGCGTTTTCCCGCGTCGCTCGCCGGACGAAACCTACGAGATGTTCTCGCCACTCGCGCAGGAGCTCGGCCGCCGCGTGGGCCGCAAAGTGGAGCTGCGTGCCACGCGCGACTTCGAGGCCTTCTGGGACCAGGTGTCCAAGGGCCGCTTCGACGTCGTGCACTTTAACCAGTACCACTACATGCGCGCGAAAAAAGAGCTGGGCTACGAGGTCGTCGCCATCAACAAGGAGTTCGGTTCAGCGACCATCGCTGGCGCCATCATCGTGCGCAAAGATGCCGGCATCAACAGCGCCCTCGATCTCAAGGGCAAGAAGATCGTCTTCGGCGGCGGCAAGACGGCCATGCAGAGCTATATCGTCGCCACCTGGCTGCTGCGCCAAGCGGGCCTCAAGGCGGGCGAGTACACCGAGGAGTTCTCGCTCAACCCGCCCAATGCCGTGCTCGCAGCGTTCCAGGGTCTTGCGGCCGCAGGGGGCATCGGCGACCAAGTGCTCAAGCTGCAAGCCGTGACCAGCAAGGTGAACGTCGACGACATGAAGATCCTGCTGCAAAGCGAGCAGATGGCACAGCTCCCCTGGGCACTGCGCAAGGGTCTTCCCAAGGACATGCGTGACAAGCTCGAAAAGGCGCTGCTCGGCCTCGTCGACGATGAGGCGGGACGCAAAGTGCTCAAGGGCGCCAAGCTCGACGCGCTCGTCGCCGCCAAAGACAGCGACTTTGACTCGCAGCGAAAGATCGTCGCCGAGGTGTTGGGCGAGAAGTACTGAGACTGGCGCTCGCAGGTACCAGGCGCTAGACTTCGCGCCGATCATGGCGAGCGACGCTCCGAGCCCCACCGCAGCCACCGAGCCCCACCGCAGCTCCGGGGTCTTTCTCACCTATCGGCGGGCCTTCATCATCGCCGTGCATCTCGTCCTGTGGACGTTGTCATTTTTGGGCGCCTTCCTGCTGCGCTTTGATTTCACTCTACCGCGTGAATACAACCACCTGGTGCTCAGCTGGGTCGTTGTGCTGCTCGGCGTGCGCAGCCTCGCGTCGTTTTACTTCGGCGCCTTTCACGGCCTGTGGCGCTATTCCGGCGTGCGCGATCTGATCGGCCTGTTCAAGGCGACCACGCTCGCCACGGGCATCTTCGTGCTGTTTGTCTTTTTCACCGGCGTGCGCTCTTTTCCGCGCTCGGTGTTCGTCATCGATTGGCTCGCCACCATCATTCTCGTCGGCGGCTTTCGCTTCTCGGTGCGCACGCTTCGCGAGCTCTTTAACGACGTGCGTGTCGCTGGCGAGCGGCGCAAGATCCTCATCGTCGGCGCGGGCAATGCCGGTGAGATGCTGTTGCGAGAAATCCAGGTCAACCACCTCGCGCGCTATGAGCCCGCCGGTTTTGTCGACGACAACCCCGCAAAGCTCGGCGGCCGTATCCATGGCGTCTCGGTGCTCGGCACGCTCAGCGAAGTGCCCGCCATCGTCGCGCGTGAAGGCATCGTTGAGGTGATCATCGCCATCCCTACCGCCACGGGCCGTGAGATGCGCCGCATCGTCGACGCCTGCAAGCCGGCGGGTGCGCCGATCCGCACCATCCCGAGCATGGACAGCCTCATCGACGGCCGGGTGACGTTGAGTCAGGTGCGCGCCGTGGCCATCGAAGACCTGCTCGGCCGTGATCCCATCGTGCTCGATACGCCGCTCATCTCTGAGCTCATCCGCGAGCAGCGTGTGATGGTGACCGGCGCGGGCGGGAGCATCGGCTCCGAGCTCTGTCGCCAGGTGGCACGCTTTCAGCCCACCACGCTGTTGCTCGTCGAGCGCGCGGAGGGGGCGCTCTTTCATGTGCACCGGGAGCTGTTGCACGACTTTCCCGAGGTCGACATCGTGCCACGGGTTGCCGACATCGCCGATCGCGCGCGCATGCAGGCCCTGTTTCTCGAGTATCGGCCGACGCTCGTCCTGCACGCCGCTGCACACAAACACGTCCCGATGATGGAGGCGAACGTCGGCGAAGCGATTAAGAACAACATCCTCGGAACACGCACGCTCGCCGAGCTCGCCAACCAGCATGGCACGGGCGCCTTCGTCATGATCTCGACCGACAAGGCGGTCAATCCAACCTCGGTCATGGGCGCCACCAAACGCGCGGCCGAGATGTTCGTGCAGGCGTTGTCGGAGCACTCGGCAACGCGCTTTATTGCGGTACGCTTTGGCAACGTGCTCGCCTCCGACGGCAGCGTCATTCCCATCTTCCAGCAACAGATCGCCCGCGGGGGTCCGGTGACCGTGACGCACCCAGAGATGAAGCGCTATTTTATGACCATCAGCGAGGCCTCGCAGCTCGTGCTGCAAGCCGGTGCCATGGGACGCGGCGGCGAGATCTTCATCCTCGATATGGGCGAGCCGGTGCGCATCGTCGATCTCGCGCGCGACGTCATCAGTCTGTCGGGCCTGAGGCCCGATGAGGACATCGAGATCCAGTTCATCGGCGCACGCCCGGGCGAGAAGCTCTTCGAAGAGCTGAGCATTGCCGGGGAGAACGCCGACAAGACCCGACACCCGAAGGTCTTTGTCGGCCGACTCCGACCCACGCGCCTCGAAGAGCTCGTCCCGCGACTCGACGTGCTCGTCGCCGCCACCGCCACGGACGGCGATCGCCGTCTACGCCAACGCATCGCCGAGCTCGTTCCCGAGTATTGTCCGCAAGCAACCTCCATAGCCGGCACACTCGCGGGCAGCGTCGTCCACTGATCGTGTCGTCCCCCGCACGCCGAGCCGAGCTCGCGAACAACCTCACGCTGCTGCACTGTGGCGCCGAGGTCGTCGGGCTGCTCGCCTCCCACGACATCGACGTGGTGCTGCTCAAGGGGATGGCACTCCTCGACGATGTCTATCGCGTCGACGAGCGAACGATGAGTGACGTCGATCTGCTCGTACGCCCACGCGACTTCGAGGCGGCGCACCGCGTGCTCATCGGCGCCGGCCTACGACTCTACGAGGAGCGGCGCCGGCCGCGAACCACCCTGCGCTTTCACCAGCGCGCCTACTTCCACCCGCGTGGCTGCAACATCGACCTGCACCGCCACTTTGACGAGCCCGGACGCTGGCGCATCGCTGTGGATGAGCTGTTTGCGCGCGCCGAGCGCCACACGCTCCAGGGCATTGCCACGTGGCGTCTGTGCGACATCGACACGGTGCTGCACCTGTGCATCCATCTCACCAAAGAGGAGCTCGGCTCGCTGACGTGGAGTGTGCGGGACATCGCGCGCCTGCTCGGGCGACGCTCGATTGACTGGGAGACGCTCGTTGTGCGGGCGGGCGCTTGGCAATGTCGCACCGCCGCCTGGCTGGCCTTGCGCCTGGCGTGCAACGTCTATGGGGCCACCGTTCCCCAACGCGTGCTTAGGTCGTTGCGGCCGCAGGCACTTCGCCGGGCGTACCTGGCGGTGTGGCTCTCGAGCCAGCAAGACCCCGCCTTTCGCTTCTTGCACTGGCGGCGGCGACGTCAGCTATTGTTGCGCGCGGCGCTACTCGACACCGTGGGTCAGCGCCTCGCGGATGTCGCCGGCGTACTGGGCAGCCGCCTTGCAGACTGCTATACGCGTTCAGTAGACGCGACGTGAGGACCCCGAAGGCAATGACGAAGAGCTCACCGGTGCGCTTGACCGCCTTGCTGTGGCTGATGGCTGCCGCGGGTAGCTGCGCTCACGCCGCCAACGAAATACCACGCGACGAGGCAGCGCTTGCGCCGCCCACCGCACTCGGCCCCGGCGATGTCTTTGAAGTGCGCGTCTTCGGCGAGCAAGATCTCACCGGCGTGCACCGCGTCGGCAGTGACGGCACCATCAACTTCCCGCTCGTGGGTCGCGTCGAAGTAGCGGGACACACCGCCAGTGAGGTGAGCGCCATCCTGTCGCAGCGGCTCGGTGATTTCGTGCGGCAGCCGCACGTGTCGCTCTTCGTCAAGGAATTCAACTCGCAGAAAGTCTACGTCCTTGGGCAAGTCAATCGCCCCGGCACGTTTCCCTACGAAGACGGCATGAACATCATCCAGGCGGTGACGCTCGCCGGCGGCTTTGGCAAGCTCGCCGATGAGAACAGTACGCTCGTCACCCGCATCCTCGAGGGCCGCGAGCTGCGTCTCAAGGTAACCGTGCGCTCGATTGGTGAGGGCAAGGCGCCCAACTTCGAGCTTCAACCGGGTGACATCGTCTACGTCCCCGAAACGATCTTCTAGCCTCTGGATCCCGTGCCCACCCGTCGCTACCACCGCGACCTGTCGCCGACGCGCCGTCGCACGGCGCTCGTGCTCTTGCTCGCCACGTTGTTCGTCGCGCCGCTCGCGCTCGGCGGAGCGTATCCGCAGGCGACGCCATGGATTGCTCTCCCGGTGATCTTGGCGCTCGCGCTGTTGCTCGTCGCTCCGGTGCCGCCGACGTCCTGGGCGTCGCTATGGGTGGGCCGCGCCCTGCTCGTCATGCTCGGCACCGCCGCCGTACAGCTCGTCCCACTACCGCGCGCGGTGCTCGGTGTCGTGTCCGCCAAAGCTCTCGAGCTGCGCGATCTCGCGAGCGCAGCAGACGGCCCGGTTTCGTTTGCGCCGCTGAGCCTCGACCCGGCGGCCACCGCCGGCGAGGTGGCGAAGATCCTCTTGTATTCGCTCACCCTCATCGCCGCCGCGCGCGTGCTGTCCAACCGCGGCGGCACCGTGGCCCTCTTGCGCGCTATCGCTGCTTCGGGGGTCCTCATCGCCGTTTTGGGCTACGTGCAGATGGCCCTCGATGTGCACCAACCGTATGGCCACTTTGGCCCCATGCGGCCGCTCTACACCGCCACGTTCGTCAATCTCAATCACCTCGCCGGCTTTCTCGGCCTCACGTCGCTCGTCGCGCTCGCCCTCGTGCTACGCGAACGTGGATGGCAGCGATGGGCGTGGGGCGCCGCAGCAGCCGTCTGTGGCAGCGGTGTCTTTTTGTCGCTCTCGCGCGGCGGCATACTCGCGTTCGTGCTGGCGCTCGTCGTCTTGGCAGTGCTCGCCGCGGCACGACACTTGGGGCGACGCCTGGAGACTGCCACGGTGCTCGCGGTGCTGCTCGGCACGGCCGGCGTGGCGACGCTCTTTGCCTACAGCCGGGTCGTCCACGAGCTATGGACGCTCAGCGATGAAGGGACACTGCTCAAGGCGGAGATCTGGAGACCCCTGCCCTCGATGTTGCGCGACTTTCCTTTCCTCGGCATTGGCCGCGGCGCGTTTGCGACCCTCTATCCGCACTACAAGGCCCTGCCGCACACGCTGACCTTCACGCACCTCGAGAATGAATGGCTGCAGCTGCTCGTCGATTTCGGCCCGGCAGTGGGTATCGCGTTGCTTGCCTTGCTGGCGCTCTCGTTTGCCCGTGCCGTACGGCAGGCGCGCGAGCGTCGTTGGCGTCTCGCGCTCGTCGCGGCGCTCGTCTTTGTCGCGCTGCACAACCTCATGGACTTTAGCCTCACGCTGCCCGCGGTCGCGCTACCAGCGCTGCTGTTGCTCTTGGTCGGTGAGTGGCGTGCCGAGGCGGCGCCCGTCGCGGAGCAGGCCACCTCGCGCCTGCGGTGGCCGCGTGCCGCCGTCGTCGCCACACTCGCTACGCTGCTCGTTGCCGGCTCGTATCTCGCGACCCGTTACGCCATCGGCGCCGACTCGGAGCGTCTCGCTCATGTGTTGCGCGAGACGCGCCATGCGAAAGACCTCGCAGCAGCGGGGACCCCGGTCATGCGGCGACACCCTGCCGACTACGTGCTGCCACTCTTTGTCGCCGAAGCCATGCTCGAGCGCGGCGGCCATCCGCGCGCGGTGTTGCGACTCGTCAATCACGGTCTGTATCTGGCGCCCTGGTACTACGCCGGCCACGAGCTCGCCGGGCGGGCCCTGCTCGCCTTGGGCGCGAAACGGCAAGCAGCCCTCGAGTATCGCCTCGCCTGCGTCGCAGAAGATCTCGCCTGCGCTGGCATACTCGATGATCTGTGGCGTCGCAGTCACGATCCAGCGCTGCTCGTCGATCTCGCCGAGCGCGGCGACGCAACGCTGCGCCTCCGAATCGCAGCGCTGCTCGTACGCGAGAAGGCGTGGGACGACGCGCTCACGGTCTTGCGCTTTGAGCCCGCGTCCGCTGAGCCGTACGCCTTGATCCTCGAAGTCCAGGCCACGCTCGCTCGCGGCAATGCAAAAGACGCTCTCGCCGTCGCCGAGCAGCTGACCGCGCTGCGCCCGCAGGAGGATGCCGGCTACGGCATGCAAGCTGACGCCCTCACGCGCCTCGGAGAGTCGGAGCGTGCCCTGGCGGTGCTCGAATTGGGCATCACGCGGGTGCGCGAGCCCTCCGCACTCATCTATCGCACCGTCCAGCTGCTGCTCGGGCGTGGCGCGTTCGCGGACGCGCGCCAGCTGGCGACGCGTCTCCTCTCTCGTACCGTCGACAGTGAGCTCAGTGCCCAAGCCCACGCGCTCTTGGGCCGCGTCTACGAGCGTGAAGGTCGCCATGCCCAGGCGCTGCGCGAGTACGGCAAGGCGCGCGACCGGGCTCCCGCAGCCGCTGGCTATCGACACGAGATTGCCCGCCTGCGCGAGCAGCTCGGGGACGTCGATGGCGCGCTGCGTGAGCTCACCCGCGCGGAGGTCGAGCTCGGCACCACCCCCGAGCTGCGCAACACCATCGACCGGTTGCGCACCCTGCGCGGCGCGAAACAGGAGGCGACCCGCCGCGAGCTGCTCCTCGGTCGGCCGCTGCCGAGGTAGCGCACAGCCGCCAGCCTGTCGCTGCACCACCGTTGCGCCCAGCACACCCACGCAGATAGAAAGGGGGCATGCTCGATACCAACCATCGTGTGACAATCGCGAGCGGGGCCGCGCAAGCGCCAGACGCGCTGCCTCCGTCTCGCCTGGAGCTGCGCATCGCCGAAAAGAAAGCACCGTACGACGACGCCAGCGCGGTACTGGAGGCGAGTCGCTGCCTCTACTGCGCCGATGCGCCTTGCACCAAGGCGTGTCCCAGCGACATCGACGTACCGACCTTCATCCACAAGATTGCGACGCGCAACACCGTGGGTGCCGCGCGCACGATCTTGTCCGAGAACCTGCTCGGCGCCTCCTGCGCGCGCGTGTGTCCCACGGAGGTGTTGTGCGCGGGCGCCTGCGTCTACAACCACTGGGGACGTCCGGCGATTGAGATTGGGCGCCTCCAGCGCTACGCCACCGAGCAGGCGCTGGCACGACAGCCCGACCTGCTCACCAAGACCCGCCAGCCCAAGACCGGCAAGCGCATCGCCTGCGTCGGTGCGGGACCTGCCTCACTCGCAGCTGCTGGTCACTTGGCCCTCGAGGGTCACACGGTCCACATCTTCGAGCAACAGCCGCGCGCGGGGGGACTCAACATCGCCGGCATCGCGCCGTACAAGCTCCATGCCGAGGACGCGCTCGACGAGGTGCGTTTTGTACTGTCACTCGGCGACATTCACCTGCGCACCGGCACCCAAGTGGTCACGGGTACTGCGGGCGCGGGCGAAATCTCCACCGCCACGCTCGAGCGCGACTACGACGCCGTCTTTCTCGGCCTGGGCCTGGGCACCGACACGCATCTCGACATCGAAGGCGAGCAGGGCGAAGGTGTCGTGGGCGCGACCACACTCATCCTGCGCATCAAGCTCGACGCGGCGCTCAGTCTCGCCGGCATCGCGCGCGCCGTTGTGGTCGGTGGGGGCAATACCGCCATTGATGTCGCCCGCGAGCTCGCGCAGCTCGGCGTCAAGGAGGTCGTCATCGCCTACCGCCGCACGGCCGCGGTCATGCGGGGCTATCGACACGAGATGGCCGCTGCACGCCTCGAAGGTGTACGGCTACTCGAAGAGCGCCACCCTCTTGCCGTCGTGCGCGATACCCAGGGTAAGGTGAGCGGCCTGCGGGTCAACGTCGCGGGCACCAGCCGAGAGGAGACGTTGCCGGCCGATCTCATCGTCGTTGCCATCGGCCAAAATCGCCTGACGCAGCTCGCAGCCGCGTTTGCCGGCGTCGAGCTCGAGCGGGACGGGCGCGTGCGCATCGATGAGCCGACGTGTCGCACCGGCAACGCCAAGGTCTACGCTGGCGGCGATTGCGTCAACGGCGGCAAGGAAGTGGTCAACGCCGTGCAGCACGGCAAGCTGGCGGCGCGCGCCATCACCGCGTCTTTCGCCCAACGTCACGACAAGGATCGCGCCCATGGCTGATCTCTCCATCGATTTTTGTGGCATCAAGAGTCCCAATCCGTTTTGGCTCGCCTCCGCGCCGCCGACCAACACCGGTGATCAGGTGCGCCGCGCCTTCGATGCCGGTTGGGGTGGGGCGGTGTGGAAGACTCTCGGCAATCCCATCGTCAACGTCTCGAGTCGCTTTGGCGGCGTCGACTTCGGCACGCGCAAGCTGATGGGGCTCAACAACATCGAGCTCATCACTGACCGCTCGCTCGAAGTCAATCTCGCGGAGATGGCGGCCATCAAGAAGAGTCACCCCAAGCACGTGCTCGTCGCCTCGCTGATGGTCAACACCCGCGAGGAATGGCGCGAGATCGTACAAAAGGTGCAGGACGTCGGCTCGGATGCACTCGAGCTCAATTTCGGCTGTCCCCACGGCATGTGCGAGCGCGGCATGGGCTCGGCTGTGCGTGCCCCGCCCCAGGTCAATAAGACCAAAAAAGGCAGGGTGCCCGCGGTGGCGCGCGGGGCGGTGTTCAAAAAGCTGACGCCGAACGTCGGCGACATCACCGAGCCAGCTCTCGCAGCGCTCGCGGCCGGTGCGGATTCGGTGAGCCTCATCAACACCATCAAGTCCATTGTCGGGGTCGATCTCGAGCGCATGGTACCGCTGCCCACCGTCGGCAAGGCGTCCTCCAACGGCGGCTATTGTGGTCCGGCGGTCAAGCCCATCGCGCTCTACTTGCTCGCCCAGGTGGCGCGTGTGTTCCCCAAGCCCATCAGCGGCATCGGTGGCATCGCTGATTGGCGCGACGCCGCGGAGTTCATGGCCCTCGGCTCGAGCACCGTGCAGGTATGCACCGCGGTGATGCACTACGGCTACCGCATCGTCGAGGACATGATCGACGGGCTCAACAACTTTCTCGACGACAAGGGCATGGCCTCAGCCCAAGAGCTCGTCGGCAAGGCGCTGCCGGCCTATCGGGATTGGGGGGATCTCGATCTCAATCACCACGTCGTCGCCAGTATCAATGTGGACAAGTGCATCGGCTGCGGCCTGTGTCACACCGCCTGCCTCGATGGCTCGCACCAATGCATTCACCTGCCGGGCATGGGTGACGCCGAGAAGCGGCGCATCGGTCACGTGGCCTTGCCCAAAATCGTGCCCGCGCGCCCCGCGATCAATGCCGTAGGAACCCCAGGCGCGCGCATTCCGTTTGTGCACGAAGAAGAGTGCGTCGGCTGCAACCTCTGTCACCTCATTTGCCCGGTAGAGGGCTGCATCAGCATGGTGGAGCAGCGCCGCACCGACCGCCACGAAACTTGGAACGAGCGCGTCGCGCACGGTACCGACTGGGTGCCCGGCGGCCTCGAGAGCACCGTGCGGCAGCGCGGCCAGCGGACATAAAACCTGCGCTACTTCGCCGGCACCGACTGACGCACAGTGAGCACGGGGCACGGCGCGCGCCGCACGACGCGCTCGGCGACGCTCCCCATAAGCAGGTGCGAGATACCGCGGCGCCCGTGGGTGCCCACCACCACCAGATCACAGCCGAGCTCGGTCACCCGGCGGACAATGACGTCGCACGGCTCGCCCGTCTCGAGGTGCTCGTTGACGCGCACATCCCCACGTGCTTCGAGCGGCGCCATCATCTTGCGCAGCTCCGCGCGCGCCTGGTCCTGCACGAACTGCGCGAGCGACTGATGCACGTCGCCCGGCATTTGCACGACGACCTCCATGCCCGCGTACTGCGGCGCCTCCCAGACGTGCAGCACCTCGACGGTCGCGTCAAAGCGCTCCGCCACAAACACCGCGTAGTCGAGCGCCCTGTGCGAGCACTCCGAAAAATCCACTGGAACCAGGATGCGTCGGATGCCGGTCATGATCCCCTCCTTTGTGGACTCAGCCCGAGCCGGGCAAAGTGTCATCAGCAAGACCGTCCACGCCTGCGGCCTCCTCTGGCGCTTGCGGCCGATAGGGCAACAGCACCGTGAAGGTACTCCCTTGGCCGGGGCGGCTTGTTACGTCGATGCGACCGTGATGCGCTTCGACAAAGGCGCGTGCGATCGAGAGACCGAGTCCTGTACCGCCAAACTTGCGCGTGGAGCTATTGTCCACCTGAAAGAAGGCGTCGAACACCCGCTCGACCTTGTCCTCAGGAATGCCGACGCCGGTGTCGGTGACGCTCAATCGCAGGTAGCGATTGCGCTCTGGATCGAAGATGTCGAAGCGCTCGCGACCCACCGGCGGCGCCTCGATGACCTCTACGCGTACCATCACGCGCCCCTGGGGTGGCGTGAACTTGACGGCGTTGGCGAGCAGATTGCTCACCACGCGGCGGATCTTGTCCGCATCCACCTCGATGGGCGGTAAGTCGCCGTCGACGCGCATCTCCACCTTCAGCCCCTGCTTGGTCGCCATCGGCGCCACATCGGACACGGCGAGCTCGACCATGGTGCGCGGATCGGTCGCGCGTTTTTGCAGCTGCGCATTGCCCGATTCGATACGCGCGAGATCCAGCACCTGGACGATGAGCCCCAGCAAGCTCTCGCCCTTTTCCAGAATCGTGCGAATGTAGTCACGCTGCTCGTCGGTGAGCTCGCCCGCCATGCCCTCGAGCAGCATTTCCGCGTAGCCGATGACGCTGGTGAGCGGCGTACGAAGCTCATGCGACACCATGGCGACGAAATTCGACTTGAGCTGATCGAGCTCGACGAGGCGCGCGTTGGCTTGCTTGAGCTCGCGATTGGTACGTTTGAGATCGTCAAAGGCAGTACCGATACTCGCCAGATGCATACGGGTGGTCACCCACGTGCGATGGCTCGCCTCGATGATGGCGTGCACGACGACCGTGAGGTTGTCGATCACCTGCTCGACAGCGGGCTCTGCGGCGCGGGTCACGTTCGTACGAAGATCGCGTAGCACCGCGAGATCGAGATCTGGAAACTCACGACCGAGGCTCGCAGGAGGACCTGCCGCGTCACTAGGGGCATAAGGTCCGAACACCATGCGCCCAACGAGCCCGCCTTCGAGCGCTAGGGGCACGATGCGATAGCGCAGACCGCTAAAGCAATCGACGGTGCGCACGCCGCCCTCCACCGTCAGGGGGTTGTGGGTGATTTCACCGACCAACGCTGTGCAGCGCGTGCGCGTGGCGTGAATGCTGAATAGATAGCCACAGTGCTCACTCGTCGTCGCGCGCACATCGACGATCTTCGTGCCGTCGAGATCGAAGAGCTTGATGCCAATGCCATACAGGTCACCCACGCTGCGGCACAGCTCACGCATGCGCGTGACATCCAGCAAGTTGCGCAAGCTGGGAAGATCATCGAGGGCTGCCGAGCGCATCAGTGCACCCCCTCCTGTGCGACACGGGCACCCGATGTCGCTCGCGGCATGACCATGGCGACAAGCTCGTCGGCGCTGATGCCAAAGCGCTCGGAGAAATGGTAGCGCCGCTCTAGATCGCCGTGCAACAGACGCAGCAGCGCTTCGAACGTGTCGCGGACGCCATCACCTCGCAGCGCCACCGCAGGGAAGATGGGCTCGCGGCCGCGCTCCCCGACGATCCGCAGCTCGTCGTCGGTACGAATGCCGGGCA
>CAYHNK010000024.1:0-25786 GCA_964357695.1 uncultured Bdellovibrionales bacterium
GCGGGTCGCCATCCAGTAGGGGTCAGGGGGCGTAGACCGCCCAGAACCACTGGCCGGAGTCGTTGTCAAAGCCGCACTCCGCAAAGCCGATCGCGACCCGGGCGCCGCGGCTCATGCCCACCTGGCGCACGTCGGTGTAGCCACAATTACCAAAGCTGTGATCGGTGGCTTGCAGGAGCAGGTGGTTCGTGACGTCCATCACGCGCAGATCGTAGTCCCAGCTCAGCACAGCGAGCGAGCCATCGAGACTGTAGCTGATCGCGTCGAAGAACGCGCCGGTCGAGTACGTGCCCACCGCGACTGCGAGATTGCCGAGCCCGTACTCGGGCGTCACGTAGCTGCCGGCGCTGTAGAAGCTACAGACCGGGGTGACCAGACCCGCCGTCGCGCTGAAGGCGAAGCCGTCATACGACGAGCAGCCGCTACCCGTCGGCGTCGACTGTCCGTCGGGCGTCAGCACCAGCGCGGGAGCGGCGCTGATGCTCCAGTCGTAGCGCGCGATCTCACCGCCGGAGCGCGCGACGAGCAGCTTATGGGTCGCCGCATCGTAGCCCAGATAGTCGACATCGGGTTGCGCGGCAGCCGTGCGCGTCGCGACGCTCGCGGCATTGATATGCGCGACGTAGTCGTCGTCCATCGTCACGAAGACCTCGCCCGGCTCGCCGACGATGATCTCGTTGGCGCCGGCCGGCAGGTCGATGATGGTACGCGCGCCGCTGATGAGATCGATCCGCTCCAGCCCTGTGGTGGGCGCCCGCGTGGCGTACAAGGCCCCGGTGCTCACATCGAGCGCGATCTCACCTGGCGGCGACGAGAGCTGCCACGACCGCATCGTCACCCCGGTCAGGACGTTGAAGACGCGAACCTTGTTGGTCGAGCGGTCGCCGAGGACGACCCAGCCGTCGCACAGGGGCTCGAAGTCGTGCGACTCGACCGTCAACCGGATCCCCTGGAGCTGCATCGGCGCGTAGTTGCCCACATTGTCGATCGTGCAGCCTGGATTGAACAGCTGACAGCCATTTGAGCAGAGATCGCCGTCGTCGGCGTTGCCGTCATCGCACGCCTCGTTGCTCTGCGCGATGCTGTCGCCACAGGACCCGGTCACCTGGCGGCAGTCGGCCGAGCAGTAGTCGTTGCTCGCGGTGTTGCCATCGTCGCAAGCCTCGGCCTGCGGGCAGCGTGCGTCGTCGCCGCAGGTCCAGCCCGTCCCCACCGCCGAGCAATCATCGTTACACGTGCCGCACGCGTCGTTGAAGCCGTCATCGCAGATCTCGTCCGTCTCGGGACAGGTGATGCCGTCGCCGCACACGGAACCGAACCCCAGACCCGAGCAATCGTGGTTGCACGAGCCGCAAGCGTCTTCATAGCCGTCGTCGCAGGTTTCCGTCTCCTGGCAGACGCTGCCGTCGCCGCACACCGAGCCCGCACCCACGGCGGTGCAGTTCGCATTGCAGCTGCCGCAGGCGTCTGTGAACCCGTCGTCGCAGGTCTCGCCGAGCTCGCGGCAAACCTCGCCATCGCCGCAAGAGCCGCCCGTGCCCGCGGCAGTACAGCTCGCGTTGCAGCTGCCGCAGCCGTCGTTGTAGCCGTCGTCACAAATCTCGAACTCGGGACACACCTCGGCGTCCCCACAGAACGCGTCGTCGCCGACGGCAGAACAATCCTCGTTGCAGCTCCCGCACGCATCCTGGAAGCCGTCATCGCAGGCTTCGAGCTCCTCGCACACGCGGCCATCGCCGCAAGTGGACACTTCGCCAGCGCCCGAGCACACGGCGTTGCAGCTGCCACACCCATCCTGGAAGCCATCGTCGCAGGCCTCGCCGTCCTCGACGACGCCGTTGCCGCAGATGGCGAAGCCTGTGTTCGAAGACTCACCGCCACAGGCGAGTGCCGTCATCGTCAGTGCGGTTACGAGCCCCCGGTGTACAGTGCGAAATCCCCGCCAAGTCGCCATGCCGACCCTCCGCTGCGGGTGGGCTCGCATCCGGACGAGCGCACGCCGTGGTCGATGCTAGCGTGTTGCGGGGAGGCGGGCAATGTCGTCTTCGACGAGCCCGCTAGCAATAGATCTGATAGCTATCGTCGGGCGGGTACTGCGGCCCACCCCACTGCGTTTCGCTCGGCGTCGACTGCGGTTTGGCCTGCTCGCACCTGCACGGTCGGTCCTCACGGCTCGTCGTGGAGCCATTGCCCTCATAGTCGTCCGGCCAGACGCGACCGCCTTCGACGGTGGGATTCTGCGTGGGCAGCCAAGCATTCATGGTAGGCCTCCGTGACCGCGATGGCGACCGCGCCTTCGTGGGTCATGAGCCAGTATCGGCCGACCGACGCGTTCGGTGCGTCGAGAGCTGGGCGGGGTTACCTGCGCGCCACCCGGTCTTCGAGCCACCGCAGCCAGGCGTCGAAGCCCTCGCCCGTCTTGGCAGAGAGCGGCAGCACATCGAGATCCAAATTGAAGGCGCGGGCATCCCGGCTCGCTTGCGCGAGATCGAAGTCCACGTGCGGCAGGAGATCGATCTTGCTGACCACCATCGCACGCGCGGCGTGGAACATCACCGGGTACTTGCGCGGCTTGTCGTGCCCTTCGGTGACCGAGAGCAGCATGATCTTGTCGTGCTCGCCCAGATCGAACTCCGCCGGGCAGACCAGATTGCCGACGTTCTCGATGATCAACAGGTCCAGCGCACCGAGCTCGATTTCTCCGAGGCGCCCGTGAACCATGCGTGCGTCCAAGTGGCAAGCGCCGCCGGTATTGATCTGCAGCGCCTGCACGCCGTGCCGGGCGATGCGGTCGGCGTCGTGGCTCGTCTGTAAGTCACCTTCGATGACGGCGATGCGCACGCGATCTTTGAGCGCGTCGATGGTGCGCTCGAGCAGCGTCGTCTTGCCGGCACCCGGGCCGCTCATGAGATTGAACACGTAGACGCCGTGCTCGGCGAAGTGCTCGCGGTTGTGCTGCGCGGCCTCGTCGTTGTTGGCCAGCAGGCGGCTTTCCACGGAGATGTCATGCATGAACGGCGTCCTCCACCTCGATGTGCGACAGACGAAGCTCGCGTCCGGCAACGACGGAAAGCCCGACGCCATCACACCGAGGACAAGCAAAGTGATCACGCTCGAGCACCCCCGCATAGTCGCACGCGGGACAGCGCACCTCGATGGGCACGCGCTCAATCGTCAATTCGCAGCCGCGCACGAGCGGCCGCTCGCGAGTGACCACCTCGAAGGCAAAGCGCAGCGTCTCGGGCTCGGCGTGCGTCAAATCGCCGATGAGAAGGTGCGCCCGCGTCACCGGGTGACCGCCGTTCTCGGTGGCGACGCGTTCGATGAGACGCAAGAGATCGTTGGCGAGCGCCAGCTCATGCATGGGAGCTAGCCCAGCTCACGCGCGCGGATATCGGCGTCGACAAGGGCTAGCTCACGCAAGGTGGCGAGAGTTGCTGCCGCTTCGTCCGGATCCAAGCGATTGAGCGCGAAGCCCACGTGGACGATGACATAGTCGCCGAGCTGTGCCTCGGGTACATAGGCCAGGGAGATCTCCTTGGTGTTGCCGCCAAAATCCACGCGACCGGTGCGTGCCAGCTCCTCGCCCCACACTTCGATCACTTTGCCGGGAATGCCGAGACACATGCGGGTCGACTCCTTCGCTGGGACCATACGCCAGCCGCCACGCCGTGCCTAGCCACGCTTGACGCCCGGCCATGGGCGTGCGACACGTAGCACGCCACTGGGAATCGTGCTACCCGGTCGGACCACGGAGCTTACGTCATGAGGCGATTGATCTGGGTTGTCGGTGCGCTGCTTTCCTCCCACCCGGCGTTGGCCCACGAGGTGATGCACGAGGTCGTCCGGGGGCGGGCCATCGCGGTACGTGTGGTTGAATCCGACGGCGAGTCCGTCGCCGGTGCCGCCGTCGACGTATTCTCGCCCCGCGACGCGTCGACCCCACGCCCAGCCAGTCGCACGGACCAATTTGGTTGGACGAGCTTTGTGCCCGATGTCGCAGGGAGCTGGCGTCTCAAGGTCGTCAGCGCCGATGGCCATGGGCTCGACACGAGCATTGCTGTGACCACTGAGGACCTCGAAGGTCGTGCTCCCGTGATGCAAGAGAGTCACGATCACCCACCGCTCGCGCGTGGACTTCGGCCGCTCGTAGGCATCGCGGGGATTGTTGTCGTCTTCGGCGGTTTGGCGGCCTTCTATCGCCGCAAGGGCAAGGCCAAGCACGCGTGATCGTCGGCTGATGCACATCCCCGACGGTTTCCTCTCTCCTATCATCACGGTGCCAGCCTACGTGACGGCGGCGCCGCTTTGGGCCCACGCGGCAAGGCGCCACTTCGGCAGTGCGGCCGTCGAGCGCCTGCCACTCATCGGGTCGCTTACGGCCCTGGCGTTCGTCATCCAGACGATCATGATCCCGGTGCCGGGCGGCACGTCGACACATCTTGTCGGCGCGACGCTCTTGGCGCTGCTCTTTCATCCGCTCGTGGCCTTCGTGTGCGAATCGCTGGTGCTGCTCGTCCAAGCGCTCTTCTTTGGCGCAGGTGGGATCACCGTGCTGGCGGTCAACGCGCTGGCGCTGGGCCTTATGGGCCCCTATGTCGGCTGGGCGGTCTATCGTCTGTTGCGCTCACGCAGTGAGAAGCTCGCCGTGTTTGCGGGTGCCTACCTGGCGGTGCAGACCTCGACGCTGGTGGTCGTCGGTGCGCTGTCGTTACAGCACGTGCTTGCGCCCAACTACTTTCCCGTTGCGCCCGCGGTCGTCCTCGCGGCGATGATGGTGCCAAGCCTCGCGGTGACGGGGATCCTCGAAGGCATCTTCAGCGCCGCGGTGGTGACGCTGGTCAGAAGGAGCAGCCTTGCCCGGGGTCTTTGACACGCACGTGGCCCGACGGGAGCGATGGCTGCTGGGGGCATGGGTCGCGGTCCTCTTTGGCCTGTCCGCGGCGTCGCGCCCGGACATTCTGATCGCTGCGGCTCTCGTTCTGCTCCTGGCCGCGGGGCCGCGGGGGCTTGTGCACCTGCGTCGCGCCTTGGTGGCCGTGCTGCCCATCACGCTGGGCCTGTGGGGCGCCTCGGCGCTGCTCGCGTGGTGGCGTGCCGGCGTCTTGCCGGCCTGGGAGCCGCTACTTGTCTTGAGTCTGCGCGCCGTGACGATGACCTTTGGCTCCTTCGTGCTGCTAGCACGAGTCAGTCTCTTGCGAGCCCTCGCGCCGTGGCCCAGCGCCACGCGCCTCTTGGCGATGACCCTGGCGCAGATCCATGTGCACAGGCGGCTCGTGCGCGAGTCTTGGTTGGGCTTGCTGAGCCGCATGCCACGCAAGCCCAAGACCCGGGAAGTCCTCGCCAGCACCGCGCCGCTCTCTGCGGCTTTGTTGGCCCTGTCCTTGCGCAATGCCCGCGACGCCAGCGACGCGCTGCGGGCCCGAGGGGCGTGATGTTGCATCTTGCGGACGTCGGCGTCGAGCTCAATGGACGCGAAGTGCTTGCGGGCATCGATCTACACATCGCGCCCGGCGAGCGCGTCGTGCTGCTGGGGGTCAACGGCTCCGGCAAGACGACGCTGCTGCGGGCCATGGACGGGCTCGTCGCAGCAAGTCGGGGCACCGTGCGCTACGACGGCCAGGTGCTCTCGCCCCGCACCCTCGGGGACGAGGCGTTTCGTCGGCGCTTTCGTTCCGAGGTGAGCCTGCTGTTTCAAAACGTGGACGCCATGCTCTTTTGTCCCACGGTGGCCGACGAGGTGGCTTTTGGTCCCCGCCAACTGTGCCTTCACGACATCGACGCCCGCATGGCACAGCTTATAGCCCAGCTCTCCCTCGATGCGCTTATGACCCTGGCGCCGTTCGATCTCTCCGGTGGTGAGAAGAAGCGCGTGGCGCTGGCCGCCGTGCTCGCCACGGCACCGCGACTGTTGCTGCTTGATGAGCCCACCGCCAACCTCGACCCTCGCACCGCGGCGACAGTGGTCGATCTCATCGCCGGGATGCGTGACGTCACCGTGGTGTCCGCCACCCACAATCTCAGCGTCGCCGAAGATCTGGGTACCCGGGCCGTGGTGCTGGCGCCGGGGCGCACGGGGATGCTGTTCGACGGTCCGCTCGCGGACTTCGTGCGTGACGAAAACCTTCTCGTCGAGAGCGGCCTCGCGCATCGCCACGGTCACCAGCACGGCGCGGTGAAGCACGTGCACTTCCACGTGCATACCGGCGATTGAACAAAGGAGCTCGAGTCCCCTTCGATTGACGAACGACGCTTCTTTGGGCACGTTCATCTCGTGGCGTCATTCGGCGATGTTTTTCGTGTGCTAAACGACCTCGAGGGCGAGGCCATCATCGAGCGTTACGCTCTCGGCGGCGCGATGGCGATGGTGTTCTGGGCCGAGCCGACCGTTACGTTCGATCTCGACATCTTCGTTTTTCTCCCGGAGACCGGTTCGCCGCTCGTTTCACTGGAGCCTTTGTACGCGGCTCTGCGCCGACGCGGGTTCGAGCCTCGCGCCGAGCACGTTCTCATCCATGAAACACCGGTGCAGTTCATTGCCTCTCCCAACACGCTCGCCGACGAGGCGATCGAACAAGCGGCGAGCCAGGAGATCGACGGGGTGCCGTTTCGCGTCATGCGTCCCGAGCACCTGGCCGCACTGTGGCTACAAGCCGGCGGCGCCAAGCGCCGCGAGCGGGTGGAGCTGCTACGACAGTCGGGTAGTCTGGACGAGTCAGCCCTCGCCGAGGTTTGCCGCAGGCACGGGGTGAGATCGTGAGAGCGCGCCCCACGCAGCAGATGCTGGACACGCTGCGACAGGCCGAGGACCGCTGGCGGCGGGACGTCGCACGGCTACCCTTCGACGCCAAGGTGCGGCAGGTCATTGAAATGCAGCGGCGCCTGTATCCTATCCTCGCCGCGAAGAGAGAGCTCGCGTGGTGGGAGCGCCCGTGGCGCTTTGGCGAGTAGCTACCACTCGCACGCCGCCCCGAGGGCGCGTGGCCGCGACTCATGGACCGCAGCGCACGATGGCCGCAAAGGCGGTTTGGCCGTGCTCAAGGTCCGCGTACGGCAACCCAATGGTGTCGCCGCCCATCTTGGCGGCGGACGCCCGCAGCTTGGCCTCGAGCTTCTGCCGCGCGGTCGACCCCTTGGAGCCCCAGCGCGACGCCTCGACGCTTTGAATACCCAGCATGGTGCAGCTCCTCGTGTCGGGCTCGTCGACGATCCTGATGTCCGCGCTTTTGGATCCAGGCGGCTTTAATGCCCCGGTATCGCTGATGGTTGGAGCTGGCGCTATTTGGGGCGGCACCTCGGCGAGAAGGTTGCGAACGTAGTCGGCGAGGGCGGCCCGCTCTCCAGCGCTCTCGCGTGTACCACCCGCGACGAGGTCCAAGAGCGCCTGGAGCCACCGGGTGCGCCCTTCGTCGCCATGCCGCGTTGGATGTGCCAACGCCAGATTGATGATGTCCACGTTCTGCGCACAGAACTGCGCCTGGTTGGCGTTGTAGCTCGGATACATCAAGCATTCGACGCTCGTCGCGTGCAGGGCGCCAAGCAGGTGACCCCATTCGTGCACCAACACCACGGCCTCTTTGTAACGTCGACGCTGATAGTAGATCTCGGTCTTCTCCTCTTCGGAGACCATGCTGAACCCGCCCATAAGGCCCTCGTACTCGGAGAGATCGTCCATCGCGCGCAGCACCACGTGCTTGCCGAGGACGTGCGCCGCACCGAGCTGCTCGAGTGAGGAGGCAAAGCGCGGCTGCGCCCCCACCATGGCCACAACCACGTCGACATCCTCCCCGGCGTCGAGCGCCGCGAGATCCTGCAGGTCCGTTTGCAGGGAGCTGCCCGTACGCCGCTTCCAGGGCTGGACGTCGACAAGCTCCAGCTCGACTCCCAGATGACGCACGAGCTCGGAAGCACGTTCGACTTGACGACGGATGTTGCCGCGCCAATCGGTGGAAAGATTGCGGTACTCGTCGTCTGCGTGTACCCGCAGCCGCACGCGGTAGCTGATGGCGGTATAGCTCGCGGTCGTGTCAGGAGTGACCGGGCGCCACGAATCGGCCGCGTGTCGTTGTTGCTGCCAGGCACTGAACCAGGCGGTAGTGCACGCGGCTTGCACCAGCACGCTGGCGCCGAATATGGAATGCAGAAGCTGACGACCTCGCCGCGGAGTCACAACGCGCACTCCGCCACGCTTGGCCGTTGACGTCAAGCACACTTCCACGCGCACACCGGCGACTGATACAAGGCGCTCCATGATTGAGCGCATCGGCATCTCCCTCGAAGACGAGCTCTTGCAACAGTTCGACGGCCTCATTGCGGAAAAGGGCTACGTCAATCGTTCCGAGGCGGTGCGCGATCTCATTCGCGACGCCCTGGTGCAACGCGAGTGGTCCAAGACCAATGCGCGCGACGAACGCGTTGCCGTCGTCACCCTCGTCTACGATCACGACGCTTCGAGCCTGACGCAAAAGCTCGCCCACATTCAGCACGAAAACCACCGCGCCGTGGTCTCGGCGCTGCACGTGCACCTCGATCCACACAATTGTCTGGAAGTCTTGGTGCTGCGCGGCCGGGCGCGGGAGGTCATCGCCATGGGCGACAGCTTGGTCGCCACCAAGGGCGTTAAATACGGCAAGCTCGTCCCAGCCACGAGCGGCAAAGAGCTGCATTAGGTGGACAAGCGTTCGAGCGAAGCCCAGGCCTCGGCGAGTGCACGCCTGCGCTTTCGTATCGAGGGCGCCGTGCAAGGCGTTGGCTTTCGCCCCTTCGTCTATCGTCTCGCCACCGAGCTGGCCCTTTCCGGACGGGTGCGCAACGACGTGCAGGGCGTGCTCATCGAGGTCGAAGGGATACCGGCAAGGCTGGAGCAGTTTCGCTCTCGTCTCGGTGCCGAGCTGCGGCCACCGGCGCGCATCCTACGTCAGCACGTGGAAGAGATCGCGCCCACCGGTGCGACGAGCTTTCTCATCGAGACCAGCGACGCCGTGGGCCCCAAGAGCGCCCTGCTGCTCCCCGAGCTTGCCACCTGCGACCCGTGCCTTGCCGAGGTGAACGACCCCAACAACCGTCGGTATCGGTATCCGTTCACCAATTGCACGCACTGCGGACCGCGCTTCAGCATTATCCGCGCGCTCCCGTACGATCGGCCGAGCACTACCATGGCCGACTTCAGCATGTGTTCCGCCTGTCAGCGCGAGTATGACGACCCGTTGGATCGCCGCTTTCATGCCCAGCCCAATGCCTGCGCCGTCTGCGGTCCCAAGCTGACACTCGTGGATGGGGCGGGCGCCGTCGTTGCATCGGACCAGATCGCCATCGAGCAGGTGGCACAAGCGCTACGGGATGGACAGGTCGTCGCCGTCAAAGGTCTCGGCGGCTTTCATCTCATGGTGGACGCCACGTCGGACAGCGCGGTGGCGCTGCTGCGCCGGCGCAAGGGCAGGCCACGCAAGCCCTTCGGGTTGATGGTGCGCGATCTCGCGGCAGCCCGCGCGTTGTGTGAGCTCACCGACGCGGAGGCACTGGCGCTGGCGAGCCCTGAAGCACCGTTGGTGCTGGTGCGTCGACGCGCGTTGACGTCACTCTCCGGGGGTGTAGCGCCGGGGAACCCCTACGTGGCGCTCATGTTGCCCGCCACGCCGTTGCATCATCTCTTGTGCGCGGCGTTTGAGCGCCCGCTGGTGGCTACCAGTGGCAATCTCTCCGACGAGCCCATCTGCATCGACAATGACGAGGCACTGGCGCGGTTGGGGGCGATTGCGGATCTCTTCTTGATCCATGACCGACCGATCGCGCGGCATGTGGACGACAGCATCGTCTGGGACGTCGCTGGCGCACTTCGCGTGCTGCGGCGGGCGCGTGGGTATGCGCCGATGCCGTTGACCGGTCCCGAGCATTTGCCTGCTTCGTCGGTCGCTGTTCCGGTCCTCGCCGCCCGGGTCCCTCCCGCTTCGCGGGTCCCTCCCAACGGCTCCGGTCCCCGCGCTCCCGACGAGCCCAAATCTACGTTGCGTCAGGTTGCGGATGGTGGCGGCGCCGTCGTTGAGGTGCCGAGTGTCCTTGCTGTGGGCGCGCATTTGAAAAGCACGGTGGCGCTCAGCGTTGGGGAGCGGATCTTCGTCAGTCAGCACATCGGGGACCTGGACGCGCCCGAGGCACAGAGCGCGTTCGAAAAGGTCATCGCGGACTTCGTCTCGCTCTATGACGCAAGGCTGGTTGCCATCGCGCACGATTTGCATCCGGAATACGCGAGCACTGAGTGGGCACATCGGGATGTGCGGGCACCGCGAATCGCCGTGCAGCATCATCATGCGCACCTGACTGCTTGTCTTCTCGACGCAGGTGTCACCGGTCCAGCGCTGGGCATCATCTGGGACGGCACGGGCCTCGGTCCGGATGGCATGGTGTGGGGGGGGGAGCTGCTTCTTGGCGACGCGCGGGGATACGAGCGCGTCGGTCATTTGCGACCGTTCCGGCTGCTGGGCGGCGATGCGGCGGCGCGGGAGCCGTGGCGCGTGGCGCTGGCACTCCTGTGGGAGCTCTACGGCGAAGCGGCCTTCGAGCAACTCTCGCGCTGTGTCGATGTCCCGGCGCTGCGCCGTGATCGCGCGGTGCTGACGCAAATGCTCTCGACGGGGTTGCGCTCGCCCTGGACCACCAGCGCCGGACGCCTGTTCGACGGCGTCGCCAGCCTACTCGGTCTCTGCCAAACACAAAGTTTCGAAGGTGAAGCCGCAATGGCCCTGGAATTCGCCGCAAACGGACCTGACCACGGGGCGTCAAAGTCGGGAGCGCGGGGACCGGAGCCGTTGGGGAGGACCCGCGAAGCGGGGGGGACCCGGGCGGCGAGGACCGGAACAGCGACCGACGCCTGCGACCCTGTACGCTCGCGAGTGCTCGACTGGGGCCCACTGGTGGAGACAATCCTCGCCGATCGGGACCAGAAGGTGCCAACTGCGGTCCTCGCCGCGCGCTTTCACCAGGGGCTCATCGATGCGATGGTGCACGCCGTGGTGGCGATCGGCGTGCCGCGGGTAGCGCTCTCGGGCGGTTGCTTTCAGAACCGGGTGCTGGTGGAAGGTGCCACGACGGCGTTGCGCGAGCAGGGCTTCGAGGTGCTCTTGCATCGGGAGCTGCCACCGAATGACGGGTGTATCAGCGCGGGTCAACTGATGGTGGCGATGGCCAAGCTGGGCTACGAGAAGTCCGAAGGATAGATGCATGCGCTACGTAGATGAATTTCGTCGTCGCGAAGACGCGCAAGCGCTGCTCGGCGCTATCGGCAAGAGTGTCACGCGCCCGTGGACGATCATGGAGATCTGCGGCGGGCAGACGCACACCCTGATCAAGCACGGTATCGATCAGATGTTGCCGCCGGAAGTCACCCTGGTGCATGGGCCCGGGTGCCCCGTGTGTGTCACACCCATCGAGCTCATTGATCTGGCCATCGCCATCGCCCAGCAGCCCGGCGTCATCCTCACCTCATTTGGCGACATGCTGCGCGTGCCGGGCAGTGATACCGACTTACTCAGCGCCAAGGCGCAGGGCGCCGATGTGCGCATGGTCTACTCGCCGCTCGATGCCGTGGCGCTGGCCGAGGCCAATCCGGAGAGGCAGGTGGTCTTCTTCGCTGTCGGCTTTGAGACCACGTCGCCGGCCCACGCCATGGCGGTGTGGCAGGCGCGCGAGCGGGGCGTGCGTAACTTCTCGATTCTGTCGTCACAGGTCCTCGTGCCCCCGGCCATCGAGGCGATCTTAGGCGCGCCGCACAATCGCGTGCAGGGTTTTCTCGCCGCCGGGCACGTGTGCACCGTCATGGGCTATTGGCAGTACGAGCCGCTGGCCGAGCGCTACGCGACTCCCATGGTGGTGACGGGCTTTGAGCCGACAGATCTGCTGCAAGGCATCGCCATGCTGGTGGAGATGCTGGAGCGCGGACGCATCGGCATCGAGAACCAGTATCGCCGCCTCGTAACGCGCGAGGGGAATCGCCCGGCGCAAGGTCTGGTGAACCGCGTCTTCGAATCTTGTGACCGCGGCTGGCGCGGCATCGGGACTATTCCGGCGAGCGGTTTGCGCCTGCGCCCCGAGTTTGTGGACTTCGACGCCAGCACCCGCTTTCCGGCCGCCAAGGTTCGTGACGCCGCGCCGAGCGAGTGCATCGCCGGTGAGATCTTGCAGGGTCACACCAAGCCCAACGCCTGTCCCGCCTTCGGCACGCGCTGCACGCCGGAGCATCCACTGGGGGCGCCCATGGTCTCCTCCGAGGGCGCCTGCGCCGCCTACTACCACTATGGGAGGGCCTGAGCGTGCCAACCGACGCACCCAATTCCATCGAAGGGGCGGTCTGTCCCATTCCCATCGACGACTATCCCCACGTGCTCCTCGCCCACGGCGGCGGCGGGCGCATGTCGCAGATGCTCATCGATCGCATGTTCGCCTCCTCGTTCAATGACGAGGCGCTGCGCGAGGGACACGACGGTGCGATCCTCTCTCTTGACGTGGGCGGCGCGTACTCGCGCGCGTCGGGAGCGCGGGGACCGGAGCCGTTGGGGAGGACCCGCGAAGCGGGGGGGACCCTGGCGGCGAGGACCGGAACAGCGACCGACGACGGTGCTGTTGCCGCGGGTCCGCGCCTCGCCATGACCACCGATTCGTTCGTCGTCAGCCCGCTGTTCTTCCCGGGCGGCGACATCGGCTCCCTGGCGATTCACGGCACGGTCAATGATCTCGCCATGTGCGGTGCGACGCCGCGGTATCTGTCGGTGGCGTTCATTCTCGAAGAAGGCCTGTCGATGGAGACGCTATGGCGCGTCGTACAGTCGATGGCTGCGGCGGCGCGCAAGGCGGGGGTGCGCATCGTCACCGGCGACACCAAGGTAGTCGAGCGCGGCAAAGGCGACGGGCTCTACATCAACACCACGGGCATCGGCGTCGTGGCCCACGGCATCGACATTGCGCCCCGGCGGGCGTGTGTGGGCGACGTGGTGCTGCTCTCCGGCGACATCGCGGCGCACGGCATGGCTATCATGTCGGTGCGCGAAGGCCTGCGCTTCGACTCGCCCATCGTCTCCGACTCCGCGGCCCTCGGGGACCTCGTGGCCGGTGTGCTCGAAGTGGGTGGCGAGGGCGTGCATGTCTTGCGCGACCCGACGCGGGGCGGCGTCGCCAGCGCCCTCAACGAGATCGCCCAGGTGGCGGGCGTCGGTATCGAGATCGATGAGGACGCGATCCCCGTGGACGAGCCCGTGCGCGGCGCCTGTGAGCTCTTGGGTCTCGATCCGCTCTACGTCGCCAACGAAGGCAAGTGTGTGGCCATCGTCTCGCCGCAGGTGGCCGAGGCTGCGCTTTTGGCAATGCAGCAGCACCCGCTCGGCAAGCGCGCGGTCCGCATCGGTGAGGTCGTGGAAGCACCGGTGGGCAAGCTCATCCTGCGCACCACCATCGGCGGGCAGCGCGTCGTCGGCATGATGTCGGGGGAGCAGTTGCCGAGGATTTGCTGACGTCGATCGCCAAGTGACTACGCGCTAGCGCCGTTCTCCGGCATGCGCCCGGATTTTCGTGGCGGCGCGCCAGGGCGTCTCGCGCTCGGCGTGCCAGAGGTCGTAGGCCTGCTGAAGGTTGAGCCAGAGTTGCGCCGTCGTGCCGAATGCGCGACCGAATCGCAGCGCCATTTCCGGCGTCACCGCGCCGCGCTCGTTGATGATCTTGGAGAGCGTCTTGCGAGAAACGCCTAGTCGAACCGCGGCCTCCGAAATCGTGATCCCCAGCGGTTCCAGGTGCTGTGCGACGAGAATTGCACCCGGGTGGCTCGGTTCGCGGCGACGTACGCGGAGACGATCAGTGGTAATCGACATAGCTCACCTCGTAGGCGTTGCCGCCCTCGAATCTGAAGATGACTCGCCAGTTGCCTGACACCTTTACAGCCCAGAGGCCTTTGAGCTTGCCCTTGAGGGGGTGAAGGCCCGATCCGGGAAAGTCCATATCGCCGACTGACCCCGCCGCGTCGAGGCGATCGAGTATCAGTGTCAGCTTCGCGGCGTGTTGCGGCTGCACACCGCGCTTGCTGCCGTCATAGAACAAGTCTTCCAGCCCCTTGTGGACGAAGCTCTTGAGCACACGGCAGTGTAACCTTGTGGGTTACAGATCACAAGCGAGGAGCGCACCAATCACCCCCGAAATAAGTGCCTGACGCCAAATCCAGGGCACCAAATCCAGGCGCGCCACCGCGAAGCTACACCTCACATCGCTACGCCACTTTGCTCTCAACATCATCAAGCAGGACAAGCGCCGCAAGCTCGGCGTCGCCAACTCGCGCAAGCGCGCCGGCTGGGACCACGGCTACCTCATCGAGCTACTCACCGGTGCATCCTAGGTCTGCGGCGTTCGCTCGCTCGCACTCTCGGTTGGTCAACTCGCGAGGCGCTACCGGGCCAGGGCTGACGGCGGGTGAGTCGCAACGCGGCGAAGTCCGCATCAATGGGCCGACCGAGGCGAATAGCCGGGCCCAGAGCAGGACCGCCGCACGCCCATCGGGCCGCGCGGGGCCCCAAAACAGCGTCGCCAAACCTGAGCGGCTACGTGAAATGGCCTTCAGCCCCCTTCTCGATCCCGGCTACCAGCTAGAACTCGACTGCCCTGGTGGGCCTCCTCAGAACCCTTGCGGCGCTACGTGATTTCGTCCTACAAGCCAAGGCAGTGCATGTGCGGTGCCGGCCACACAGTAGCATTGGCAGTCATCACCAACATGACCGTCTATCGCGTGCGAGTGAGCCGAACCGTAACACGTCTCATTCTCGAATCCGCTCGCTACAGATCGGGGGTACCGCGAAATGGTCGACTCGCCCTCTCCCTCAATCGCCGCCCGGCTTCAGCAGATCGGGCTCGCACAGTACCTGGACTTTTTCGTTCGCCACGATGTCACCTGCGATCTGTTTCCTCTTCTCACCGACGCCGACCTTTCGAACATGGGAATCGGCTTGGTCGGGCACCGCAAGCGGCTCCTCCTCGCCTTCAAGCAGCCCGCGGCCCCTTACACGGAACTCGACCTCGCCGATCCACGCGAAGGCGTCGGCCCCGCCCTCGCCGACCTCCTCTCCACCAGTCTTGACGCACTCCTCCAGGACTGCAGGTCCCACTCTCTTGCTCTCAAACCCGCTGTCGCCACCATCGTGGGCGCTGTCGAAGCGCGGTTCATCACGGAGGCTTTGGCCTCGACCGGCCACAACGTCACTCGCACCGCGGATTTGCTTGGTATTAGCCGCAAAGGACTTCAGAACAAGATGATAGAACTCGGCATGCGCGGTGGCAACTCTGACGAGAGCCTACCCGGGTGATGGCTGCCAATGTCGAGCGGCACGCTCGGGCCGACCACCCCCGCGGACCTACAGCCTCGTCGCCCCGTCGCCACCCAACAAGGACGCTTGAAAGTATCGGGTCGTCGCCGTCAACCCCCCTCCTCCACGCCTGATCCTGCCACCAACACGCGTCAACAGGGCAAAATCAGGTGCCATACCGTCGTCCCCGCGCCATGAACGCCGCAACTACACGCCTGATCCTGCCGCCGTGCTCGTGCAAACCGCCACCTACAGACCCGATCCTTGCCCGTTGATCGCGCACGGGTGACTCCCTCACGTCTGTGACCGGCGCCGACTTCGGTGACGACGACGAAAGAGCGCGTCGCGGGAGGGGTGCAATCGGCGCGGTGCGATCCAATGACGTCTTTGAGCTTGACCGAGACGGCGCGTGCCGCCTACGACAGATTTACGGCAACGGCGGCCACATGCAGGACCGCGCGGTGCGCCCCCTCGGCACCGCCGGACCATGGCCGCGCGCCCGACCGTCATGTTCCTGAGCGACCCGGCGTTCGTCGAGAGCTGCTTTCGCGACCTCTATATGCAGCGTGTGGTACCATTATCCCCACTCGGTTGCGCCTACATGGGGACATTCGAGAAGGGGGTTGTGGTGATGGTCGGTCGCACGCTTGCGCTCCTCATGCTTCTCGTCGCTTGTGGTTCGGAGCCTCATGGTGAGCTGCACGGCACGGTGTCGCTCTATGGCGCCGAGAGTGCCGCGGGCGTCCAAGTGCGCCTGTCGAACGGACGGCATGCGACGACCAGCAGCGATGGTCGCTTCGCCTTCAAGCGTCTGCCCATCGGCGTGTACGAGCTGCGCCTCGCTGCCGAGGGCTTTCCCGAAAAGGTGGTGCGAGACGTTGCCGTAGCGCAAGCGGCGGTTGGCGTCGCGCCCATTCAGCTCACGCGCAGCGCCCCCATCTGGACGGGACGTACCCCGGCGGGGCTGAGCACGCGCGCGGACACAGAGGCGGTGGCAATCTCGACCGTTACCGACGCCGGGGACGCGATTGTCTTCTGGACCCCTGAAGCGGGCGCCGTCGCCTCCAATTGGCAGGGTCAGCTCGACGCCATCGAGATCGTTCCTGGCGGCGACGCGGTGCTCATGGGTGAGGACTCACGGGCCGACGAGAGCTTCGCGCGACTCGGGCTGGTACGGGCCGGCACGGCGGAACCCATCGCACTTGGCGTGATCGAGTACGCATGGCAGCTCATTTCGGAGTACTCCCCAGACGGCGCGTGGCTCACCGTCGAAGTACAGTCCGCCCCTGACGATGCCTGGCCCTGGGCTTTGCTTCTTGCGCGCGTCGATGGCTCCGAGCCCGTGATCGTCGCCTCGAACGTGCGTGCGGGAACGTACGGGTTCAGTCCTGACAGTCTTTGGCTCGCCTGGTCCATCGGCGCCGATGAGCATGGCAACGGCGGCATTGGTCTGCGTGAGCTAGCCACTGGCGAGTCGCAGCGCATCCTGGCGACGCCGCAACCCTGGGAGCTGCGTGCGTTCTCGCCTGACGGCGCGGGACTCTTCGCGGTGAGTCTCGGCGCGCCCTCGTATACCGGCGGCGCCCTCGCTTACCACGACTACGCAAGTGCGAGCTGGCAGGAGGTCAGCGGCTGCTCACCGGATACGCCGTTCGCTGTGGCGCCAACGGGAGCGTACGCACTGCTGCTGGAATGCGGCACCACAGGAGACACACACCATGTCGTGCGTTGGGATCGTGACTCCGGCGTGCGCACTGTGCTCGCGCAGAATGCCCGTCGCATTCCGGGTCGTGCGGTGTCGTTCACGGCCGACGCCGCGCACATCCTCGCCATCCGCGACTATGACACGTTCAGCGGCACAGGCACGCTAGAGGAGATCGACGCGCTCACCGGGTTACGTGAAGTGATTGCGCCCGGTGTCTACCCTGGCGAGGTGTCGTATGGACCGACGGGGGACTCAGCGACGTTCTACTTCGGCTCTGACATTTGGTCATCCCCCACGACCTCGGACGGCGTGCTCGCCGTCTGGCAGCGCGAGGACAATCACTTCGCAACCATTGGTACCTACCACTTCGCGGGCGTTATCGGCGCGCCAACCTTCTCGGTGGATGGACGATTTCTGCTTCATTGGACCAGTCTCGAAAGCCCGTGGTTTGGGTACGACTCGCGCAGCTCAGACTTTGCGCTGTGGGACATGGCGGCTGCACGGGACGTCACACTGCCTGGACCCATCCGCGGCGTGGACTGCGTCGAGTACTCACCCGATGGGCGCTACTTGGCCTTCGTCGTCATCGCGCAGCAGGACTACCGCGTGGGCCCGCTATCGCTCGTCGACCTCGCGAGTGGCACGAGCATCGCCGTGCATCCGCGCGCCAGGTGCGGCTTCGGTTTCACGCGGGACCGCTTGGTCCATGTGGTTTGGTCCACGAGCGTGCGCGACATCATCGAAGACGGCGTGTATGCGATGGTGTTGCCGTAGCATGCGCGCACACGGCTCACGCCCGACATTGGCCCTCCTGCGTCGCTCGCCGCACAACTCCCTCGCGCCCAAACACGACTCACCCCGCAGGCGCCGTGCCCACGTGACCGCGTCGAATAGCTGGCGCTGCGTGTCCGCTGATCTGCGTGGCTCGGGTCGAGCGATTGACAAACTCCGCGTCACCCAGCACACAAGGGTCCTCCTCAGCGCACAAAGGGGGAATCGCGATGCGTCACGTTGCGAACAGGTCGTCGACATTGGCCGCTTGCGTGATCTGGCTCGGAGCTTGCGGCTCCGACGACCCGAGCTCCCAGGTTTCCTTCCATATTTCGCCGACGCGCCTTGACTTTGCCGCGACCGCCAACGGCACGGCGCCTCCGGCGCAAACGATCGTCGTCGAAGGCACCGGCTATGTTGGTGCATCGTTCGACCGCGAAGATCTTGCAGGGTATGCAATCGAGTCCACAGGCACGAACACGCTCGACGTTGTCGTGACGCCCTTCGAGCCGGAAGTTCCCGGTGTCGGTGAGCACGCGGCGACGCTGACATTGTTCGAATGCAGCGACCGCTTCTGTGAGGGCGGCACGGGAAGCTTCATCGATGTGCCGGTCACCTACACGGTGACTGGCGCCAGCGCGCTTCCGGCAGCCTTGAGCTTCAGCCAGACGAGTGGCGGTGCGCCTCCTTCGCCACAGGCGATCACCTTTGCAGACGACGCTGGCGGCAGCTACGCCTGGAATACCACTAGCATTCTCTACTCTCCCGACGTGCTGCCCTGGTTGACGCTGAGCGCGAGCGCGGGCTCGACCATGCCCGCCAACATCGACGCCTCAGTCGCTACCAACACGCTGGCCTCGGGCACCTACCAGGCCAGCTTCGTGCTCTATTGCGCCGCGGGCAGTGCTGTCGTTCATGTCGCGCTCGTTGTCACACCGTAACATTCGCCCGGAGCCATGAGCGACAGGGCCTGGGAGGTGGGGACGTGCAGCGAGCGTCTCGGGTAAGTTGCGCCTGCATCTTGGCCGTGGCGCTCTGCCTGATGCGTGCGGGTGATGCGGCCGCGGACGACGGTGGCGACGTGTTGAGCTACCCGAGCGGTGTTGCAGGGGGTGGCTTCACGACGTCATTCGTCAATGCTCCTCACGGCCTGTACGCCTACCGTACAACAATTACCTACGTTCGCAGCCGGTGGCTCAGCTTCGACGGCGGGCTGGCGCTGGTTGGCCTTGGAGATGGCCTGTCGAGGTAACGCCGCTCTATCCGCAGATCGCCGTGGGCTACGAGTGCCTCGATCGCGCCGTGCTCGTGCGATTGCAGCTCACAGCCATCCCCTTCGTCTCCCAAACGGGAGCACCGCAGGTCACCGCGACCTTTGGCCGCAGGTTTGGTCGATGATTCGGCGGAGTGGTCCAATCCTGATCGCAGCAGCGGTGGTTTGCCTTGAGGCATGCGTCGGTGCTCACCACCGTACCCCAGCAGGCTTGCCACAGATGCATCGCTACGCCGCGGAGGTCCACCCTGCGGGTGCCTTTTTGGTCGGCGCCTCTGCGCAGCAGGCCATCGTGCCAGCAATTGGGGTCGGAGAATCTATCAGCGGTCGACTCGAGCTGTTCGGACCCTACGGCTTCTCCATTGGCTCCGACGGCTTCGGCTCGTCAAAGCTGTACACGGGATTCGTACGCTGGCGCGCAGCGTTGGGACCCTACGCGAGTGTATCGTTCGAGGCCGCCTACGAGCGGCTCGTGCAAACGTTCGAGTACTGGACGTACGACGACGTGGCTGAGGAGGACAAGCTGCTGGTGTGGCAACGACTGGATGTCGCGCTCGTCGACGTGGGCGCCACAGTCACCGTCCGGCCTCTGCGCTGGGCGTGGGTCAACGTCGGCTACGGCTGGCAAGGTGGGCAACAGCGCGGACGGCGCGAGTGTCATGAAGTGGAGCCCTTCACGACGCTGCCGCGAAAGGTCATTACCTGTGACGATCACCAAGTGCTTCCTGACGCGCGTCAGTCGCGACCGCGGTTTCAAACTGTGAGCACTGCGGTGCAGCTCGGGTGGCCCGACGTCGGCGCATTCGTCAGCAGCGCCTGGAATCTCGTCTTGCCGGTTGGCGACGTGCCCAAGATGTGGCCGGAGCACGTCATGCTGGGCTTCGGATTTTATGCGCGACTGCGATAGAGATGACGGATGCATCGGCACCCAAGCTTAGCTCTCTGCCTGCTCATGCTCGGCTCGCCCGGGTCTAGAGCAGCAGCGCCCACGCAGAATTCGACTCGACCGGAGGCGAAGATGAAACCGACGTTGATGGCCACGGTGACGCCTCGGCAATGGTCTGCCGAGCAGATGCAGGACGTGACCTTTCGCTTCGAGATCCACAACAGTGGCTCCAGCGCCTTGGAGATTTTTCCCAAGACCATCGCTCTCAAATGGCTGATGTCCCAGGCGGGCTTGGGGATGGAATGGGATCTGGCGTTTGCTGGCATGGAGCCAGGCGCCCGCTCGCATGGTGTGGAGCTGCGAACCTACTATGGTCCGCCCGGTGAGCCGGTCAACGCAACTTGGCTCGAGTCCACGCGCTTGCGTCTTGAGCCCGGCGCGAAGTGGAACACGACGTTGACTGCTTGCTGGATCCCGCGCCGCCTGCTGGTGCCCGCGAGCTTGGACCCCGCGACGCTAGACCCCAAGGGCTACGACAACATCGAGGCAGCTAGGATTGACCTGACACAGGCGTCGGTGCTCGTCTTCGGCAGCACGTGCGAGAGCATGCGCGCCGCCATGGCAGCGGGTCCCGAGTTTCTGCGCGGACACGTGGTGGTGTTCTTTGATCGGGCGGGGCAATACGTGCTAACGGCAACCTACCGACAACAGCCGATTCTGTATCCGTTTGTGCAGACGCTGACGATCGAGGCGGCGCCGATCACGCTGGACGCGGGGGCCAAGTAGCGGAAACACACGCCGCTAGCGTCCCAGCGTCGAAAAGCCGCGGCGCACCAGGACACGGTAGACCACCATCGCCGCCATGGTGGCGACCCCGAGCTCGACGAGCGCCACCGTGGTATCGCCGAGCAGCAGCTCGCCGAGTCCCAGCAGCACGCCGTAGACGAGCACCACGCCAGCGACCCAGGCGACGAGCAGGGTGCCGAGGCCCGTATCGCCGCGCACCTCGGGCACCAGCGCCGCGATGCGGGCCCAACCGGGGCCTCCCGGATGCACGCGACGAAAGAAGCGCATCAGCGTCGCCTCGTCGGTAGGAGGCGTGAGCCAGGTGACAAGTAGCCAGATGACGGTGGTCGCGGCCACGATGGGGAAGAGACTCTGCGGAAAGGGGATGTCAGTGCCAAAGCGCACGACGGTGTAGGTGACCGCGGCGCCAATCATCGCGGCGATCTCGCTCCAGGCGTTGATGCGCCACCAGAACCAGCGCAAGATGAGCACCAACCCCACGCCGGCACCTGCTTCGATGATGAACGCCCAGGCACCCGAGATGCTCTCGAGCACCGAGGTGACGCCCAGCGAGAGCAGCATCATCCCCAGCGTCGCGAGACGCGAGATGCGCACGAGATCGCGCTCATCGGCCTGGGGTTTGACGAAGCGCTTGTAGACATCATTGATGACGTAGGACGTGCCCCAGTTGAGCTGCGTGGCGATGGTCGACATGTAGGCGGCGAGAAACGAGGCCACGAGCAAGCCGCGCAGACCCACGGGCAAGTAGTCTCGCATGGCGTAGACGTAGCCGAGGCGCTTGTCGGCCATCGGCAGCTGCGGGTAGAGCACCAGTGTCGCCAGACCCACGAGGATCCAGGGCCACGGACGCAGGCAGTAGTGCGCGATGGTGAACCACAGCGTCGCAAAGAGTGCGTGCTTCTCGTCTTTGGCCGACATCATGCGCTGCGCCACGTAGCCGCCGCCGCCGGGCTCGGAGCCGGGATACCACGACGCCCACCAGGGCACCGAGACGAGGGCCACGAAGGCCCAAAACGATAGGGCCAGCGCGCCGCCAGACTCGTCCTGCGCCGCCTGACCGATGGCAGGGGTAAGACGCAACGACCAGGCCGGCACTTTGTCGATGAGACCGGCGAGGCCACCTATTTCTGGTTGTCCGAGCACCACCACCGCCAGCACGGTGGTCCCCGCCATGGCCAAGGCGAACTGAAAGAGATCGGTGACGGCCACGCCCCACAGGCCCGAGAGGGCAGAATAGCCGGCGGTGATCAGGAGCGCACCACCGACGTAGAGCAAGACGCTGGCGCGCGGTACACCAAAGAGGCCCTCGAGAATCGCCGCCATGGCGAGATTGACCCAACCCATGATGACGCAATTCATGACCACGCCGATGTAGACGGCGCGAAAGCCGCGCAAGAAGGCAGCAGCGCGGCCCGAGTAGCGCAGCTCCACGAGCTCGACGTCGGTCATGATACCCGCCCGACGCCACAGGCGCGCAAAGAAGAACACCGTGAGGGTGCCGCCGCACACCATGTTCCACCACATCCAGTTGCCGGCGATGCCGCTTTTGGCCACCAGCTCGGTGACGGCCAGCGGTGTGTCTGCGGCGAAGGTGGTGGCCACCATCGAAGTGCCCGCGAGCCACCAGGGCAACGCGCGCCCACTGAGGAAGAACGCCTCGGTGCTGCCCCCGGCCCGCCGGGCATAGTACACACCGATGCCGGCGCTGATGAGGAAGTAGACGGCGACGATGGCCCAGTCGAGGGTGGCCATGGGGTGCTCCCTGGGTGGCAGTCGGCCGCGACCTTAGGGGCGCGCCGGGGGGCGGTCAAGCGCGACTCGCGCGTCCGCAGCGCGAAACTCGACGAGGATATCCACGTCGCTCTCCGGCCCCGCCTCCATGTTGCGTCTTGGGCCGCCTGTGCGTAGGGAGACGCCATGGCCACTCACCCGCGCGTCGTGCATCTCCTCACCGTGTCGTTTATCGCCGAGCTGCTAGCGCCGAGCTACGCCAGCGCCAACAGTCGCCTGCCCGAAGAATGCTTCGACGAGATCCGGGAGGGCCTCGCCGCCGCACGCTTGCATGGCCCCTTGTGCGACGCAGTCTGGGCCGCGCTCAAGCAGGCCCACCCCGAGCTCGACGACGCCACGCTCATCGAGCGGCTCGCCAAGGCTCTTGCGCGCAAGGGCGGCGTGCGTACCAAAGCGGCGCCCCAAGCCCTCGAGGAACGCATGAACGCGCTGTTCGTCAATATCGATCTCCACATCGGCCGAGCGAGTGACAACGCACGCGGTATGCTCGAATCTTCGGCAGGGCGCGCGGCGCGCGAGAAGGCGCTTGCTGCGGCGGCCGCGCACTTGGTCACCCTGTTTCGCGTTTGAGCGCTAGCCTTTTATCCGACTTGCGCATTGACGTAGCGCACGCAATATTGGGCGTTCCACCCAACCCAATTCCCACCAAGTGAGGACTCGCCACATGTTCTTTTTGAAACGCGCTTTCTACATGAGCGCTACCCTGGTCATTGCAGCAACGGGGGCGTGCGGTGACGACATGAACGACGCCGTGGATCAGGGCCCGCCTGTAGGCCTGAGCGTCGTTGCGGCGACGCCGGGCACGGCCGAGGGTGACTTCGGCCGTCATCCGGCCATCGCGCTCGACGGGCAGGGCCATCCGCTGGTCGCCTGGGCGTTCTCTGATCCCGACCGCGACAGCAGCGATGCGGACAGTAAGCTCACCTTCGTCGCCTGGGATCGCTCCACCAAGAGCTGGAAGACGCCCATCGACGTCGACCTGGTCCTCGACCAGGCGGGCAGTCAACCGGCCCACAGCGTCGCCATCGCGCACGACGCCCAAACGAACGCCATCGCCATCGCGTACACAAAGGGGCTTTATCAGCTCTGGCTCGCGACCTCGATGGACGGTGGGGCAACGTGGGCGACGCGCCGCATCGATGTCAGCGACGCATTCAACTCCGAAGCGGACCCCAATCGTGAGGTCGCGATGCCCAGCATCGTGCTGCATGCGGGTGAAGTGCATCTCACATACCAACATCGCTGCATCAAGGCGACCCGCAACGATGTCATCTGTGGCTCCGTGGTCGATTCAGACGCCATCGTCTACCTGCACAGCGCCACCCTCGACGGGCCGCTCACGGAGTCGCTGTCCCCATCGCTTGCGGGAACGCAGGACGCGAGGACGGTCTCGAGCCTCGCGCTCGATGGCGCCGGTGACCCGGGCGTGGCCTTTCTCTTGAAGGCCAGCAACTCGGCCGTTGGTCCCGAGGCCTACAACACCACAGTTGCGTTCTGGCGTCCCGGGACGGGCGCCATCGTCGAAGTGACAGACAGCGCCAACATCCAAAACGACGATCCGAGCGTGTCCCTTGCTTTCGCCGGGACTAAGCCCCGCATTGCCATGCATCTCAACAGCAGCTCGCCACAGAGCCACGACCTCTGGTTTGCCGACTCCGATGATGGCGCCACCTGGCGGCTCACGGGCATCGCGCGTGACGGGGGCGACGAGACCTCCTGGTGGCAGTCGCTCGTGATTGGCGCGCAGGAAGAGAGCGTCATCGCGGCGAGCTTTGGCAGCAGCTCCGGCGCCGGCAACTTTGGTGGACCCAAGATCTTTCGCTCGCCCGATCTGACGACCTGGGCGCCGTCGAGCCCCGACGCGGAGATTCTTCCCAGTTTCGCAGGACGCTATGTAAGGATGACCGCCACTGCGTCAGGCAAGCTCTACATGGTGTTTCAGTACACCAGCGACAACGCGTCGCTGCCCAAGGGTGTCGTGCTCTGGCGCGAGCCGTAGCTCCAACATCGCGACAAGGGCGATTGAAAAATCCTGCTGTACACGAGATCCACTGTGTGCTCTTTTGCGCGCTGACAGTTGTACCAACCCGTCCCTTTCAAGGAGAACATCTGATGAAGAAGTCGTTCCTAAGTGGCCTGCTAGCAGTCGTCATGATGCCCGCAGCGGCGATGGCCGAGGGTGAGAGCGCTGGCCTTGGCATCGATGCCGGCATCGACCTCGCCTACGGCGCCCCGGCCAAGGCTTTCGATGACGCGGGCAAGAGTGCCGACTTGCCGTACGACTTGACGACCATGGCGGTCATCATGAACGGTGGCTACGACCTCGGGGCGATGGTGCCCGGCCTCTACGCTGGCCTTCAGATCCCGGCGTACGTCAGCAACGCCATTTCACTCGCGGGACAAGAGGCCTCGGAGAGCGGTCTCGGCGAAATCAGCCTCTTTGGCCGTTACATGTTTCCGGCCGTGCCGGACATGCTCAAGGTCGGTGGCCAGCTGCGCTTTAAGGCCGGCACCGGCAAGGGCGTCGCGGAAGTCATGACCGGCGATGCGGAATCGGTCACGGGCAGCGGCTTTCACAACCTGCAGCTCAGCATTCTTGCTGACGCGATGTTCTCCGGCGTGGGTGTGCATGCCGACGTGGGCTACTTGATGACCATCGCCAAGGGCGTGAGCTTGGCGCCGCAGACTGACAGCGTCAGCTACAATCCCGGCGATCTCATCTTTGCGAACGTCTCCGTCGGTTACGCGCTGTTGGACGGCATGGTTGAGCCGCGGCTCACGATCCTGTTCGGCACCGGCACGGAGACCAGCGTGGACGGCACGAGCGCGCCGGACAGCGGCGTGCAGTACCTGGGCGTTGCCCTCGACGTGCTCGTCAAGGTCAATGAGCGCCTCAATGCCCACCTGGCGTTCGGGCTGCCGCAGATCGGCTTCTACGGCAACAACCTGCCGTACGGCTACATCATCACCGGCAAGAACGTGCTTGCTGGCGGCTACGGCCTCACCGTGGGTGCCTCAACGAGCTTCTAGAGTTCTCACCATGTATGCTCGAGCCGACGCTCCCGGACCCCGGGGGCGTCGGTTCGACACGGGGCTCATGTCGGTCACAAGCACGCAGAGTCGGTGGGTCAGCCGCTCGTTTGGGTTCATGATGTGCACGCTCGTCGGCGTTGCCCACGGCTGCGGCACCGCGTCGAATGGCGTCGCGCCGCACTGTGGCG
>CAYHNK010000025.1:0-21890 GCA_964357695.1 uncultured Bdellovibrionales bacterium
CCGAGGATCCCCGCCAGGCGCTCCCCTTCCCACCCTCGGGCGCGCAGCGCTCGCACACAATGCATCAGCTCCACGGTGGCGCCGCGCCAGTAGACGAGTGCTGGGCGAGTGGCCAGCATGACGGCGTGCATCTTGAGGCAGCTGTGCTCGGTGATGGCGGCGAGGCGCTCAAAGTCACGTGCCAGCACTGCGGCACGTAGCGCGCGTAGATCGTTGTCGCTGCTTTCGACCCAGTTGTCGTAGTAGGGCGAGGTGGCGGCACTCTCGTTCATGCCGCTCGTCGAGCCTGTGGCCTTCGCCACCGACGAGGTAATGGCAACGTGCACGGTGAGTGGCCAGTGCGCCGCTGCGGCGAGTGGTCGTGCGGCCGCGTCGTCCGTGTCACCAAGCGGCATTTCGACGTAGCCGCCGAAAATCGATCGGGCGGCCGATCCCGAGCCGCGACGGGCGAGCGCGGACAGCTCGGCCAAAGAAAGCGTCAAACCAGCGGCGCGACTGGCGGCAAGCGCCAAGGCCGCGTAGGCCGATGCCGACGAAGCGAGACCGGCGCCGGTGGGGAAGTTGTTGTCGGAGACGACCGCGGCGTGGTGGGTCAGGTGCCCGGGCTCGCGCACGAGGTCGAGAAACCTCTGCACGCGGGTACGGGCTGCCTCAGGCGCGGGCTGGCCGTCGAGCGTCAACGTGTCGCGCTCGAGGTGGGCATCAAAGCGCACACGGGTACGCGTCGTCAGCGCGGCGAGCGTGATGGAGATGGAGCCAACCGCCGGCAGGTTGAGCGCCGCATCACGCTTGCCCCAATACTTGCATAGCGCGATGTTGCTGTGCGCCTGTGCGACCACCTCGCCCGCGTCGTGTTGCCCGTCGAACGTCATGTCACAGGTACCGCCACGTGAGTGATAGGTTGGGCAGCCAGGCCTTGCGCACGCTGCCCGCGACGAGCGGGATCGGTTTTGCGAAGTGGATGCGAAAGACGAGCGGTCCGAAGCCCAGGTTGATGCCGAGCGCGTAGTCGAGCACGCGGTGTCGCCAGGCGCGATTCGGCCCATCGCCGACGCCGCCGAAGTCCATGCCGACGATGCCCTCGAGGTCGCTGAAGATGAACAGTCGGATCACGGCGTTGAGGGGGAATTGCATCTCGGCCGTGGAGTAAAAGAAGTGCGTCCCCAGCAGCAGGGTCGAGTCACCGAAAGGCACGCCGCGCAGGGTGTCGAAGCTCGAGAGGTAGAACGTGGGCCGCAAGCGTCCGCCGGCGGATACGCCTGTGCCGAGGCGCACAAACAGGTTCGCCGAGCCCGTAAGATGCAGGTAGTGCTCGGCATCGAGGCGGGCGCTGCTGTAGGTCTGACCATTTTTGGGCTCGGCGCCGCCTTGTAGCTCGAGGAGCAGCGAGCGTCCGGCCACGGGACCGGTCGCCCAGTTGTAGCGGATCGTGTCGTAGCCGAAGCGCAAGGTTGATTCGCCGCGCATCCGCGTGCCGTGGTGGCGCGCGCGCCAGGGGGTTAGCAGGTCTCGACCCGCCTCGTTGGCCGCCGGGTCCGCAAGGTAGCTGCGCGAGCTGTCGCTCAGGTAGTCGCTGACCGCGCCGAGTCCGCCCGAAAGCTCAGCATAAATGAAGCGGTCGAATGGATAGCGCCACGTCACCATGCCGCCGTAGAAGCGCTCGACCGAGAGGATGCCACCCTCGACATCCGGCTCGTGCGTGTCGATACGATATTGCAGCGACTGAAAGGGGCCAGTGGCCCAGGTCGTGCGGCCCGCTTGATTGACGTAGAGCAAGTAACCGTCGACGAGCTCGGTGGCACCATAGGCTGCGATGTTGGCGATGACGCCGTGGTCGCTGAGACGATCATGTGCCGAGGCAAGGAGCTGCCCGAAGATACCGCTGCTGCTCGCGCCGAAGAATCCGAACAGCGTGCCGAGCTCCCAGTTGTTCAGAGCGAGAGCGTCGTAGCGCTCGGCGCCGGCGAGTGAGCGATGAGCAAGCGGTCGGGGCGTGGTGGCCACAGACCAGGGGGGCACTGGCGAATCTTGCAGCGCATCGGCGTCGATGCGCACGAGCTGACGCTTGCCCTCTTGATGCATCAGCGCCCAGAGACCGCCCTCGGGTGCGGGGGCGATGGCGAGCAGGCCGGTCGCGACGTGCGTGCGTTGTCGCTCCCCGGTGGACGAGACTTCGTAGACGTTGGCGCGCGCTTTGTCGTCGTAGGCGACGTACAGCGTGCGCGCATCGCCAAGCACGAGGGGGGAGGCGTTGTCGCGTGCTTCGCTGGTCAGCCGCACAGGCGGCGAGGCCGTCTTTGGATTGACGACGTAGAGGTTGTAGCGCCCGTCGGCGGTGGCGTCGGTGGCGTAGACGATACCGCCTGCACCCCAGCTGAGCTCACGCTCGGCGTAGACGTCGTGGGTGATGCGCGAGAGCTCGAAGCTCGCCTCGCCCGTCGGCGTGAGCACGTAGATGTCCTTGTTGCCGTCCGTGTCGAGCCCGACGAGAGCCACCTGCTTGCCGTCGGGGGAAAACGTCGGCGCAAATGCCGCACGCAGACCCTGACTCTCGAGCGCATAGGTGCGGCGTGTGCCAAGCGAGATACGGACGCGCCAGTCGTCGGTGGGGGCATCCGCGACCCAGCCTGGATTGCGCGGCGTCGCGACGGTCTCTTCATCATCGTGGCGCTGCAGCTCGGCGCGATGCTCATACGACTGCCAGTACAGCACGTCGTGGCCACGGTCTTCGGCGACATAGACGAGGGCGTCTTCGGTGAGCGAAAAATTGCGCTCTTCAACCGGGTGCAGCGACTCGACGCCCGGGACGCCATCGACCGCCACGGTGACGTCGCGCCGCGGCGCCCGCGGATCGATGAGCGCCAGGCGAAACTGGCCGAGGTCGACGTCAACGCCGCGGTACATGATGGCGTTCCCCGAGGGTGATGCGGTCATCGCATCGATCCAGGGCTCCTCACCCGCGAGCTTGAGCGCGACGAGCTGCGTCTGCTCGGCGTCGAGGTAGGCATTGAACGCGCGGCGCTTGAGCCAGTCGACAAAGCGGCGGTCGAGCTGCTCGGGTGGCGTCGCGGTGACCTTGCCGACCACCGCCTGGAAGGTGGGCACCGGTCCGAGCTGTGAGCCGCGAGCCACCAGGCGCGGCAGCGCTTCGAGGATGGCCTGGAGCGTTCCCTTGCCATACGTCTGCTCGAGGTAGGCGCAGCGCACGAGCCCGAGCTTGTACGTCCACAGCACGCTGTACGGCTTGTCGGAGAAGAGATCGATTTTCGGCGTCTCGTCGGTCGGGCTTACGATCAGATCGCGCACCAGCATGTCCGCCTCGGCGTCGATGCCGCCCTTCGCGTAGTGCTCGGCGACGCCTTCGATGAACCACAGCGGCGTGACGTTCAGCGGATCGCCGCGACCGTCGGCCCGCTGCGTGAGCGCGCGCACTTTGGCAATCGTGAACTGGTGCGCCATCTCGTGACGTGAGACCTCCTCGAAGCGCCGGTGATCACCGAAGTAGGGCAGGGCGAGGCGCAGGTCTTCGGTGCTCGTAACGCCGAGAGTGCCCTCTTGCACCGGGAAGAGGTTGGTTTGCAGGAACTCGTGATAGCTCGAGTAGAGAATGTAAGGCAGGCGGCGTGCCGGCACCGTACCGAAGGCCTCGGCGAGCTCGCGGTAGGTGGTGGCGATGCTGGCGGCGGCGCGCTCGGCGATAGCGCGCTCCTCTTCATAGAAATAAAGACGCACGGCCCCGCGCGTGTCCTCGGGGCGCTTGAGCACGACGCTGCTCGGTGCCTGCATGCTCTCGGCCGGGCCTGCCACGGCGGGCGGCGGCTCAGGCACGCTCGCGGTCGCGCCGTTCTCGACGCGGATATCGGCGATGCCGAGGTCGATGTGTCGCCAGGAGAAATCATCGTAGCGCACCTGGCTCTGGAAGGGACGGCGCGGATAGACAAAGACCTGCGCCGAGGCGACCGTCGGCGCAAGCACAGACGAAGCGATGAGCAGCAGACCTGCGCGAACGAGCGGTTGAGATGGTTGCACGATGCCGCTATTTACGCGCAAAGCCGACTCGTAGCCAAGGCGCTTTGTTGCGCTCGGGCCAGACTCTTGACGCACTAGGTGGCGTCAATCATACTCATCTATATGAGTAAGCGACTTCAGGTAGTCATGGAAGACGCCGAGTGGCGCCGCTACCACCGGGCCGCCCGGCAACAAGGGGTGACCCTCTCAGAGTGGACGCGCCAGGCGTTGCGACGAGCCCGCACGGCTTTGGCAGAGGGAGACACCGACGCGAAGCTGCGCGCCATCCGCGCCGCGGCGAGTCTGCGCGAAGCACCGGCACCGGATATCGAGCAGATGCTGGCTGAGACCGAGCGCGGCTATCTCGGCGACCTGGGTCCCGGCAACGACGCATGATCTTCGTCGATGCCAACATTCCGATGTATCTCATCGGTGCGTCCCACCCGCACAAGGCCGATGCGCAGCGGCTGCTCGAGCGTGCCGTGCTCGAGCGCACGCGCCTTGTGACCGACGCCGAGGTCTTGCAGGAGATCCTCCACCGTTACGTGGCCATTCATCGGCGGGAGTGTATTCGCCCGGCGTTCGATGCACTCTTGGCGGTTGTCGACGATGTGTTTCCCGTGGATCTGGACGTCGTCAAGCGGGCGCGCGAAATCGTGCTCGAGCGTGGCGTCGTGTCGGCGCGCGATGCCATCCACGTCGCCGTCATGCGCCAGCGCGGGGTGACGCGCGTGATGAGCATGGACCGGGGCTTTGACGCGTTTCCTGAGGTGACGAGGTTGGGGTGAGTGGCAGTGCCGCGATCGGTATGCGGCTATAATCGGCTCGTTGGGGTTGCTGTCGTCGGATAGGGGGCGCGACATGCGGAAGAGGCTGTTGGTCGGTGGGCTCGCTGCGGCTCTCACGCTCTCGCCCACCCCAGCCACCGCCGAGCCCGCATGGTACGGCGGGAACATGGTGCTCATGGACGGTCTCGGGCTACTGTTGTTCTCCGTCCGCCCCGACGGCGACAAGCTTGACTACTCGAAGGCCGCGGTCCTGTACGGGATGGGGGCTGTGTTCGTCTGGGGTGTAGCGCCGATGCAGCACGGCGTCGCGGAGCGCGACGCGCGTGTCTGGGTGAGCATGGCGCTGCGCGCGCTCGTACCCCTGGGTGCCATGGTGGGGTACTGGCAGACTCATCGAGGGTGCGATCTCGGGCCGCGCTATTGCAGCGACCTGCGCATCGGCCAGGTGGGCCTCTATAGCCTGCTCGGCGTGCAGGCGTTCGACGATCTTGTGCTCGCGTGGCGCGAGGGGCCGCTGCCTGCATCGTTTGGAAGCCGGGCCAACGTACCGCCTGCGGTATCGGCTAGCATGGACGCACCCGGGCACGATGCCGCCATGCGTGCGGCGCGCGAAGCGCTCGCTCGAGGGCGCGACGGATGGAACATCACGCCATGGGAGCTCGACACGCCGTGGACCGCCGACAGGCGCATCGGGGTCGTCGCGGTCGGTGACGTCGCCCGCACGCACCTCTTTGTGGACGAGCTCAGCAAGTCTTCGGGGTTTCCCGTCGAGAGTCTGGTGGACGCGAGCGACGACTACGCGGACGCGGGCTTCGGCGGCATCGACCGGCGCTTTGCAGGGCTCGTCTTGGTGCGTGGCGTGGTGCTCACTGACACGCTCGATGACCCGTGCCCTCGACGCGACTTTGTCGACGTGCTGGCGTGCCAGGTCGTGCGGCGCGTGAAGGTGCGACTCGAGATGGAGGTGTTCAGCCGCCGCGGTCCCGGGTGGGTGTTCGTCCGGCGCCTGCATACGACTGAAATCGCACACCCATCCACCGTGGATGCTGATGAGTCGCTGTCTCGGGTGGCACAGGCCGCGCGTGATGTCGCGGCGGCGGTGGAGGGTGCGGACGCACGCGCTGTGCCGGTGACCGTGCGCGACCGCGTGACACTCGGTGCGGTGCGCGAGTGTCTCGAAATGCTCGGTCCCGAGCTCGAGGGCGCGTTGACCGCCAGTCGGTGAGCTCGTTTTCGCGCTCCCCGCAACCGATTGCCTCCTTCCGCATCGTTGGCGTATAGGCTGCCCTGCAACTGCCCGGCGGAAAGGAAGTCCCCCATGAAGAAGACGAACAGCTTTGGCACCAAGAGCGAGCTCAAGGTCGGCTCGAAGAAGTACGAGATCTATCACCTCGGTAAGCTCAAAGAGCACCAGAAGCGCATCGAGAAGCTCCCCTACAGCTTGCGCGTCTTGCTCGAGAACCTCTTGCGCAACGAGGACGGCGTCGCCGTGCGGCGCGAAGAGATCGAGGCGCTCGTGCACTGGGACGCAAAGAAAACCCCCGACGAGGAGATCGCCTACTACCCCGCGCGCGTGCTGTTGCAGGATTTCACCGGCGTGCCGGCCGTGGTCGATCTGGCCGCGATGCGCGACGCCATGGTGCAGATGGGCGGCGACCCCAAGCGCATCAACCCGCTCCAGCCCGTCGATCTGGTCATCGATCACTCGGTGCAGATCGACAACTTCGGTTCCAGCGTTGCGTACACGGCCAATACTGACGTTGAATTCGAGCGCAACCGCGAGCGCTACGGCTTTTTGCGCTGGGGCCAGAAGGCCTTTGACAACTTCCGCGTCGTGCCGCCGGGGACTGGCATCTGTCACCAGGTCAACCTCGAGTACCTCGCGCGCGTCGTCTTCGTCGATCCGCAAGGGCGCGCTTACCCCGACACGCTTGTGGGTACCGACTCGCACACCACCATGGTCAACGGCCTTGGCGTGCTCGGTTGGGGCGTCGGCGGCATCGAGGCCGAAGCGGCCATGCTCGGCCAGCCGGTGTCGATGCTCATCCCGCAGGTCGTGGGCTTTCGGCTCACCGGCAAGCTCAGCGCCGGCGCCACGGCGACCGATCTGGTGCTCACCGCCGTCGAGATGCTGCGCAAAAAGGGCGTCGTCGGCAAGTTCGTCGAGTTCTTCGGCCCGGCGATGAGCGCCCTGTCGCTCGCCAACCGTGCGACCCTCGCCAACATGGCGCCCGAGTACGGGGCCACCATGGGGTTCTTCCCTGTGGATGAAGAGACGCTGAGCTACCTGCGGCTCTCCCACCGCGGTGATGAGCAGGTGGCGCTCGTCGAGAAGTACTGCAAAGAGCAGGGACTCTTCTATTCGCCCAAGGCGCCCGAGCCCACGTACTCCGATTTGCTCGAGCTCGATCTCGCGAGCGTCGTGCCGTGCATCGCGGGTCCCAAGCGTCCCCAAGACCGCGTGCCCCTCAGCCGTTCACAGGCCGTGTATCGCGAGCAGCTCAAGGCGGCGCTCGAGAAGATGCCGCCCGTCGCGTCTGAGCAGGGCATGACCGTCGCGGATCGTGCTGCCCATACGGTGAGCGTCACCCACGACGAGACCACGTACGCGCTCGGCCACGGAGCCGTCGTCATCGCCGCCATCACCTCGTGCACCAACACCTCCAATCCAGCGGTGATGTTGGGTGCGGGCTTGCTCGCCCAAAAGGCCGTGCAGCGCGGCCTCAAGGTGAAGCCCTGGGTCAAGACGTCGCTCGCTCCCGGGTCACAGGTAGTCACCGACTACCTCGCCGAGGCCGGGGTGTTGCCGTACCTCGAAGGTCTAGGTTTTCACGTCGTCGGCTACGGCTGCACGACCTGCATCGGCAACTCGGGTCCGCTCTCCGAGCGCATCACCAAGGCGCAGCAAGACGGCAACTTGGTGCTCGCGAGCGTGCTCTCGGGTAACCGCAACTTCGAGGGCCGCGTACATCCGCTCGCGCGCATGAACTATCTCGCCTCACCGCCGCTCGTTGTCGCGTATGCACTCGCGGGTCGCATGGACATCGATCTCGACAAGGAGCCGCTCGGCAACGACCCGAATGGGCTGCCCGTCTATCTGCGCGATGTCTGGCCGACGCTCGAGGAGGTCGAGACGGTCATCGGCAGCTCGGTGCGCGAGGAGCAGTTTGCCGCGCGCTACGCGGCGGTCTTCGAGGGCGACGCGCAGTGGCAGGCGCTCAAGGCGCCGACCGGTGCGTCGTTCAAGTGGGAAAAGGACTCGACCTACGTGCGCAAGCCGCCGTTCTTCGAGAACATCAGCAAGGACCCGGCGCCGGTGCGTGACATCGGTGCGGCGCGTATCCTCGCGCTGCTCGGCGACTCGGTGACGACCGATCACATCTCGCCCGCGGGGAATATCGCCAAGAAGAGCCCGGCGGCAACCTACCTCATCGAGAATGGCGTCGAGCCGAAGGACTTCAACTCCTACGGCGCGCGACGCGGCAACCACGAAGTGATGATGCGCGGCACGTTTGCCAACATCCGTTTGCGCAACCTTCTTGTCGACATTGAGGGTGGCTACACGCAGCACCTGCCGAGCGGCGAGCAGATGTCCATCTACGACGCCGCCATGCGCTACGAGAAGGAAGGCGTGCCACTTATCATCATCGCCGGCAAGGAGTACGGCACCGGCTCCTCGCGCGACTGGGCGGCCAAGGGCACGCGCCTGTTGGGCGTGCGTGCGGTCATCGCGCAGACCTTTGAGCGCATCCATCGCTCGAACCTCATCGGCATGGGGATCTTGCCGCTCGAGCTCAAGGAAGGTGAGAGCGCCGAGAGTCTGGGTCTGACGGGACGTGAAGTGCTCAGCATTGCTGGCATCGCCGCGGATCTCGGGCCTGGCAAGAAGCTCGATGTCGTCGCGACGCTACCGGACGGCAAGAAGAAGACCTTCAGCGTCAAGGCGCGCCTCGATACGCCCAACGAGGTCGAGTACTACCGCCACGGCGGCATTCTCATCTACGTGCTGCGCCAGCTCGTGCACGGCTAGAGCCGTGGTCTAGCGATAGATGCCGACGCGATTGTGACTGGCTTCACCGACGAGGACGTTGTGCTCGTCGGTGAGGATCACTTCCCGCGCGTGGTAGCTCTGCTCCGCCCACTCGCCGAGGCTCTTGAGCCGCTCGGTCTTCGTGTCGTCGGGTAGCGCCAGCCACGTCGGTGCCACGGTGACGACCAAGCGCCCTTCGCTGAGTCGCACCTGCTGGGCGGCGACGAGCTTGGCGATCGCCTGCGGATCGATGAGGGTCGGCAGCGGGGCGTCGGGCGTCGTGAGCGTCCAGGCGTTCCACACCGTGTTGCCGACGATCACGCCGATGGCGAGGAAGATGATGGCGCGGCGCAGCCAGGGATTGTGCAAGCGGCGCCTCTGCGGCGCCTTGGTGGCGCTTCCCGCCACGCGCAAGGGCACAAACCGCAGCTTGGCATCGTGAGTAAATGCCGCGCGACGATGTTGTCGCAGCTCCCGGCGCAGCTTGCGCACATCGCGCCGATTGGGATCGAGCGTGCGCGCGAGCCGCACGTGCTCGTTGGCGAGGCCGAGATCGTCGAGATCACGCAGGGCGATGCTGGCGATACGTAGGTGCAAATCGAGCGGGTTGTCCGGCGTGCGATCGAGCGCCTGAAGAAGCCACGCCACCGCATCCTTGGGGCGATGCGCGCGCTCGGCGGCGAGCGCCTCCGTGTAGCAGTCGCGAAACGTCGGCTCCGCGAGCTGCTGCGCCTTGGCGCTGCTCTTGGGTAACGGCGGGGGGGCCTTGTTGTCGGGGCCCGTATCGAGGCTGAAGCCCACCGTGTGGTGCTCGAGCTCGAGCTCGACGAGCGGCACTTCGGTGCCGTGCTGCGCTTGGGCCGCCGCCTCACCGAGCTCGGCGGCGTCAATCTCGAAGGTCGCCTCCTGCGACAGCGGACCCGGGTCGTCCCCGGTCACGTCCTGGATGAGCTCGCGCACACGCGTGCCGAGGAGATCGTCGGCGTTTGCAAAGCGCAGCCCGAGGCCCAGAAACTCGCCGCTCTCGGAGTACACCTGATGGACCACCTTGCAGACGGCCGGGATCACCTCCCCAGTCATCGGATGCACGAGGCGCAGCGGCACGCAGCCGCCACGGGGGCGAGGCTCGCTCGTGCGTAAGAACATGCCGCCGAGCGAGACATCGGATGCCCTGTCAACCTGGCGGTGTCCGATTTGGCGCACCTGCATCGACAAGCCAAAGCGCCGGTGTGCACGCCGATTGTCATCGCCCGGTGGCTCCCGCACGCTCATTGCCTCAAGTCATCCGTTTCTTGCTGGAATGTCCCGTCGCTCGCCAGCAGCCAACGATCCAGCGTCATGTCACGATCGAGATTCCCCGCGGCGCCAATGACAAATGCTGTGCGCACGACGAGTGCCTCCGGGAGTCGTCCTTCAGTCAGCGGAATGCCGACGCAGTCGATCATGCGCGTCGTATGAAAGCGATCGGCACCGCTGGCGCGCAGCTCCGCCGTATCATTGCGACCGCTCGCGACCGGAAGCCCATCGGAGGTAAAGCCATAGATGTACGCGGGCTGCCCCTCGATGGTCCAGCCGACGCGGCGCAAGTCATCCGTGTAGGTGCCCTGCTCGGCGAAAAAAGCGTGCTCCGCCTTGGCGAGCGACACCAGCTGGTTTTTTGCCTCGGCCTGCACCGTGCGGCCGCGATAGGCGACGAGCTGCGGCATGGCGAGGGTCATGAGGATGGCCATGAGCGCCAGCACGATGAGCAGCTCCATGAGTGTGAAGCCCCGCGCGCCGGTGCCCTTGCCGATCATCCTCACCTCTCGCATGCGAATCCCCACGGTCAGTATCTGCACCGTCGCGAGGTGTTGTCCAGGACCTTCTTGCTACGGCTTGAGCACGATGCCGACGTTGCGCTTGCCATTCATCTTGATCGTCGCGCCGCTCGCCAGGCGCACGTGACGCACGGGACCGAGCGTCTTCTCCGCGGGGAGCGCACGCAGCCACTCCCAGTCGACAAAGTCGTCGGCGGTCGTCGATGAGACGGTGAAATACCCCACCTTGAAGGCGGTGATGTTCTGAAAGAAGTGTGAGCCCTGCGACGGTGTGACGTCAAAATCCGCGAAGCTCGCTTCGATGATGGCGCGGGCCCCCGAGATCTGCTCCCAGCGCACGGGGATCCCAAGCCATGGGTCGAGCGAGCCCCAGCGACCGACGCCGATGAGCACGTAGCGCCTTCCCGTGCGCACGAGCTCGCGATTGATGTCGCTCACCTGCTGTGCCACCGCGCGGCTCTTGCCGCGCTCAAAGAGCTGCGGGTCGATGTAGACGACGTCGCAAATGTCGCGCACGACGCCGTTGCCAAGGACGTGGCTGCTCGCGCAAAGCGTCTCTGCGCGGGTGAAACGTCCGATGTCCACCTCTTCGGCCTCCATGCTGCGCACGAGGGGACGGATCTGCAGGAGACCGAACTCGGGCGGCTCGTTTTCTACAGGGGACAGGCGCGCGGCGAACTCGATTTCGACCGACGTGCCCATCGTGCGCGTACCGATCGCGAGGAGCTCGGCGACGATTTCGGGTAGCGGAAAGAGCTTCTGCTTGAGGATCGGGGCAAACGTGACGATGCGCCGACCGCGTCGGGATAGACCGTCGTAGATGGCCTCGTTGTCGGCGACGTAGGTCGAGCCCACCCAGCGCAGGGTGCCGTCCGTGTAGGCGTCATCGATGCGAAAGCTCTGCACGAGACTGTCCTCGGTGTCATCGATGGCGAGGTGGCGGGCTGAGAGTTGCAGCGCGTAGAACGACTGTTGGCTGTTCTTGATGGTGTCTTTGACCGTCGGGAATTGCGGCAAGTGATCGGGGTAGCGGGGGCACAGGCGCAGGCCGCCCTCTCCGCCAACGACGAGGCGCCCAAGGCCCAGTGCCACATTGGCGATACCGTCGGCGGGCGTCTGCGGTCCCGCCGGATAGAAATTGTACGAGCGCGCGACACCCGAGATGTCGGGGTAGAAGCGGTCGCCGTGCACGGCGCCCACGAGACGCTGAATGAGCACCGCCATCTTTTCTTCTTCGAGACGGTAGCTCGTGGCACGCATGTAGTCCTTGGCGGCGCGGTAGAACGTCGAGGCGTAGACGCGCTTGATGGCGTGCAACAGCTCGCGCAGCCGCTCTTCGTCCGTCGGCTCGTTGTTCGGCAGCATGTACGTGCCGTAGACGCCAGCGAACGGGTGATACTGTGAGTCTTCGAGCAGCGACGACGAGCGCACCGCCAAGGGGCAGGTCATGACTTCCAAGAGACCTTTGAGACTCGTGATGATTTCTTCGGGGAAGCGCTCCGCCTCGAGAAACCGCTGCGTCAGCGCGTGATCGTCGACGTCGCCGAGGGCGAAGGTGCGCAGATCGTGGTCATCGAGGAAGGCGTCAAAGACATCGGTGCCAAGAGCAATGGCGGCGGGCACCGACACCTGCACCGAGGTGAACGCGCGCTCTAGCTTGGCGCTCGCGAGCACGCGGTTGACAAAGGCTAATCCGCGCGCCTTGCCTCCGAGTGACCCACCCCCGAGCCGAGCAAAGCCGTCCGCCGCGTCAAACTCGGCCGCGACAAAATCGGTGACGATGCCGCGCTCGCGCGCCTTGCGGTACTCGCGCAGCGACTTGATGACATCCTCGCGCAACGCCTGCACATTCGGGTAGTCGCTGAGCTTGCGCGGTCGTAGCCGATGCGCCAGACGAAACTCCGTGCGCGCCTTGAGCCAATTCGAGAAGTGATTGCGCTCGGCGTGAAAACGAATGCTGTCCTCGGGGACGCGTGCGAGCTCACGCTCGAGCGAGCGCAAATCCGAGGCGCGACCCACCTCCGTCCCGTCCTGGGTATGGAAGACAAAATCGCCGAAGGCAAACGACTCCACCATGAAGCGCCGCAAGTCTTGCAGCAGCACCGGCGAGTCCTTGAGCAAGAACGCCGCGCCGATGTTTCTTGCCGCCCCGCGCTCACCCACGGCGTTTGACTGCAAGATGATGGGGATGTCGGGATGGCGCCCGCGCACCTCGCTCGCAAAGCTCAACCCGGCGTGCGCGTCGAGCTCGCCGTTTCGCGGGAAGGCGACGTCGGAGATGATGCCGAGGACGTTGTCTTCGTAGCGGGTGTAGTAGTCGAGCGCCTCTTCGTACGTCGTGCACAGCAAGATCTTTGGGCGCGCGCGTACACGTAAGTAGCGGTGCGTGAGATTGCGCCCTTCACGGATGAGGCGCTGTGTGTGGTGCAGGACCTCGGCGTAGATGATGGGCAGAAACGCCGAGTAGTAGCGGACGTTGTCCTCGATGAGAATGATGACCTGGACGCCGGCGATGCGCGTATCGTTCTCGACGTTGTAGCGATCCTCGATGTCCTTGATGATGCCGAGAAAGATACGAAAGTCGCCTTGCCAGACAAAGAGTCGCTCAAAGAGCGACACATCGCCGCGGTCTTGCAGCTCGCCGAGCTCGCGGTTGTCGTAGGCGAGCAGCACGATCGGTGTGTGGTGATCGACCTCACGCAGGCGACGAGCAAACTCGGTCGCCGCCATATCTTCGATGTGCAGCGTCGTGACGACGAGATCGAAGCGGCGACTGCCACGGGCGAGGGCCAACGCCTCTTCGCCCGTGGTTACGTGCACGATCTCCGGAATGCGCCGGAGATTGAAGCCGTGGTACTCGTTGCGCAACAGCTCGAAGAGCTGACCATCCTCCTCGAAGATGTAGTAGTCGTAGACGCTCGAGAGCAGCAGGATGTTGCGCACCGAGAACGGCATCAGGCGTTGGAACGCCTGATGCTCGATGCCAAGCTGCGGAGCGGTCACACGAGACCTTGATCGAGCATGGCGTCCGCGACCTTGAGAAAGCCCGCGATGTTCGCGCCGGTGACATAGTTGCCCGGCACACCGAAGCGCTCGGCCGTGTCCACGCACGCCCGGTGAATGCGATTCATGATCTCGCGCAAGCGCTGGTCGACTTCCTCGCGGGACCACGGCAGGCGCATGCTGTTCTGGCTCATCTCGAGACCGCTCGTCGCGACGCCGCCGGCGTTCGATGCTTTGCCGGGCGCGTAGAGAATGCTGGCCTTGTTGAAGATGTGTACGCCGTCGAGCGTCGTCGGCATGTTGGCGCCTTCGCACACGCACGTGCAGCCGTTCTTGACGAGCTCTTTGGCGTCGTTGCCGTCGAGCTCATTCTGCGTGGCGCAGGGCAGGGCGATGTCCACCTTGACGCCCCAGGGGCGCTTGCCGGGGAAGAACTCGACCTTGAAGCGCTCGGCAAAGTCGCGCACTTCGTCACGCGCGCTCGCGCGCATTTCCAGCATGTATTCGATCTTGTCGCCGCTGATGCCGTTGCGGTCATAGACAAAGCCGTCGGGGCCGGAGAGCGTGACGACTTTGCCGCCGAGCTGCGTGGCCTTCTGCACCGCGCCCCAGGCGACGTTACCAAAGCCGCTGACGGCCACGGTCTTGCCGTCAAAGCTCTGCTTGCGTGTGCGCAGCATCTCTTCGGCGAAGTAGACGACACCGTAGCCCGTTGCTTCAGGTCGCACGAGCGAGCCGCCCCAGTTGACGCCCTTGCCGGTCAAGACGCCGGTGAACTCGCCGCCGCGCAGCCGCTTGTACTGGCCAAAGAGGTAGCCGATCTCGCGCGTGCCGACGCCAATGTCGCCTGCGGGCACGTCGACGTTCGGGCCGATGTGGCGGTGCAGCTCGCTCATAAAGCTCTGGGCAAAGCGCATCACTTCGGCGTTGCTCTTGCCCTTGGGATCGAAGTCCGAGCCGCCCTTGCCGCCGCCCATGGGGAGCGTCGTCAGGCTGTTCTTGAACACCTGCTCGAAAGCGAGGAACTTGAGGATGCCGAGCGTCACCGACGGGTGAAAGCGCAGGCCGCCTTTGTAGGGGCCGATGGCGCTGTTCATCTGGATGCGAAAGCCGCGGTTGATGTGGATCTCCCCGCGGTCGTCGGTCCACGGCACGCGGAACATGATGACGCGCTCGGGCTCCACCATGCGCTCGAGGATCTTGGCAGTGCGGTACTCCGGGTGCCGCTCGAGCACGGGCTCGAGGGACTCGGTGACCTCCTGGACCGCTTGGTGAAATTCCGGCTCCGCCGGGTTCTTGGCTCGCACTTGTGACAATAGGTTTTGTACGTACTCTGACATCGAAGTCCTCCAACCACACCGCCGACGGAACTGTCGGCGGACTACAGACGCACGCGTACCGAACGCGGTGCAGACGGCATGGTGGCGCCCATCCGACGGCGCGCAAGCTAGCAGCTTTGAGATAGGGGCGCTAGGGGCTAGGCGGAGCTAGGGCTCGACGTCGGCACAGGCGCCGGCGGCATCGATGCGACCTGCGGCGAGGGCCTCGGCATCGACGTCGCAGCTCTTGTGCCCAAGGGGGGCTGCGTCTTCGCCCGGCAAGGGACCGACACCGGGGCAGGCTTCGCCGCGCACAGCCGCGACGGCCTGTTTGAGAGCTTGTTTGGTCTGATGGCCAACGAGCCTCGCCACTTCGGCGCCGGTCTCGTCGGTGAACACGAAAGTCGGTACGCCCACGAGGCGGTATTCCTTGGCGAGGCCGCGGTACTCGGGCTGCGACAGATCGTAGGCGAGGATGTGCACGCCCTTGTCGTGGCACTCCTCCATGATCTCATCGACCACAGGCTTCATGGCGCGACAGATGGGGCAGCCCTCGGAGTAGAACTCCATCATCATCGGTGTGTGCTGCTCGGCCTCGGGCGCGGCGGCGTGGGCCATGCGTGCGGGTGTAGCCATGATCGACGCGGGCGTCGCCGTTGCCGCCAGATCCCACAGGAGCGATGCGGCCACGACGACGAGCAAGGCCCCGATGGCCCGTTCGATTTTCGGTAGATGTGCGTGGATGCGACGCAGGAGCTTGACGCCCACCTCGGCGAAGGCCGCCGTGACGAGCAGCGGCAGGGCGAAGCCCGCGCCATAGAGCGACAGGTACGCGGCGCCGACGAGCGGATCGGAGGTCTTGGTAGCGGTGTAAGAGAGCACCGAGCCGAGCACCGGACCGACGCAGGGGGACCATCCGGCCGCGAACACGACACCCATCAGTACCGCGTTCAGCCAGGCAAAGCGGGTCTGCAACCTCGCCTCGTCACCGCGGACGATGCGGTCCATCCAGGGAAGGCGCACGAGCCCGAGGAGCTTGAGGCCGAAGATCAAGATAAGCAGGGCGCCGACGCCCTCGACGAGCGCCTTGTGCTCGCTGAGCAGCGCCCCGAACGAGGAGGCGGTGAGGCCCAAGAGTGTGAAGACGGCGATAAAGCCGAGGGAGAAGAGCACCGCGCGCACGAGGAGCTGGCCACGGCCGGCGGCATCGAGTTCGCGTACATCGCCGCCGAGCAGCGCCGAGAGGTAGATGGGCACCAGCGGCAGCACGCAGGGTGTCACAAACGTAAAGACGCCAGCGGCAAAGACGCCCGCGAAGCTCAACGACATCATCTGTCTCCAAGTGCGCACCTGGGACGAAAATAGCAAGCCCAGAGCCCGCCATCGCAGTGTGACATGTCCGGCGCCCGCGCGCTGGTCTTCGCCGACGATTGCCGGTATCTTTCGCAGTGATGGTCGATCTACCGCGCGTTCCGAGTCTCGATCTGGGTGGCCCCGGCGATGATTTGATCCCCATCGACGAGGCCGAGGCGACGCCGGCCCCTGCGCCGGTGCGTGCGACGGCAACTTCAACCCCGGCGCCGCGCCCGGCCCCCGTCGCCGCGGCGGCGCGTCCCACGGGCGCAGTCGTTGCCGAGTCTGTGGATGAAGTGCTGCAACAGTCGGCCGACCAGTCACTCAAGCTGGCACACCTGCACGAGCTCGTCGGCGGTCTCGCCTCGCAGCAGGAGGACTTGCGTGACGAGCTGCATGCGGGCGTGACCGAGCTGCGCGCGCTCATCGAGCGTGCAGCGGCGCCGCAGGCGGGGGAGCCTGGCTCGGCGTCGGGTGTCGGCAATGCCCTCGGCGAGCGACTCGACCAGCTCGAGGCGCAGGGGCAGAGCGCCAAGGGACGCGAGCTGATGCTGCTCGCGCTCGTCGTCGTGCAGCTGCTGCTCATTGGCTGGATGGTCGTGGGGCCCCGCTTGAGCGGCACCGCAGCGATTTCGGGCGGTGACGCCTCCGCGAGCTACTTGTCGGCGCCAGCGCAGAACGAAGGTGTCGCGAGCATTCCCGGCAGTCAGCCACCGAGCGACGTCGTGGCGGTACCGCCTCCGACGCCGAGTGACGGCGACCGCAACGCCAAGAAGAAGCGCCGACACCGCCGACCCTAGAACCTCAGGACAGCTCGCGCGGCCCGACGATCTCCCGAATGCGGGCGACGAGATCACGCGGATGATCGACAACCCAGTCGGCGCCGGCTTGCTCGATGTGGGCGCGCGGATGAAAGCCCCAGCTCACACCGATGCAGCGTAGACCTGCGGCGTGGGCGGCATCGATGTCTTGCGGGCTATCGCCGACCATCACGCTCATCTCTCGCGACGCGTCGAGGGCTTCGAGAATGTGATTGAGCATCGCGGGGTGTGGTTTGCGCTGCGGCAGACTGTCGCCGCCGATGACCGCGACAAAGCGCCGCTCCCAGTCGAGCGCGCGCAAGATGGCCTCGGTCGCGCCGAGCGGCTTGTTCGTGGCGACGGCCATGGGAATGCCAAAGAGCGCGTCGAGCATGTCGGCGACGCCGCCGTACGCGTACGTTTCGTCGAAGATGTGCGCGCGATAGTGCACACGGAAGCGCTCGAGCGCTGTGTCGACGTCGTCCTCGGCCCCCGCAGGAAGCGACCGTGCGACGAGCTCACGCGCGCCGTCGCCGATGGCGTGCTGCACGTCCGCGAGCGTACGCCGTCGATAGCCGCGCTCATCGAGCATGAGGTTGATCGCCGTGGTCAGATCCGGGGACGCGTCGACGAGCGTGCCGTCGAGGTCAAAGATGACGACGCCGCGGGTCACGCGTCGCTGCGCAGGTCGGCGTCGAGCGCCTCGCGTTGGGCCGCCGTAAGGAGCGCTTCGACGGTGAGCGCCGGGTGGTCGGCGCCGAGCGCGATGGGAACCTGGCCGTGGGTGTCGAGCTTTAGGTACTGGACCGACGACAGACGCTCATCATCGAGCTGACGGGCATCGAACGTCGGGCGTACCCGCGTGCCGTCTGCGAGGCGTGCGTAGAGATGCTGGGGGAGCGTGCGCCAGGCGCGCAGCTTTTCGTCGCGCTCCTTCGCGGTCTCGATCTCGATGAGCAGCGTGCAGCCGAGCTCGCCCGTGCCGCCCAGCAGCTCGTTGTACGTGTCGAGCTCGTGGCGAATATCGGCCTCTTTGACCATCTGCTCGGCGCGCATCATCTCCTGGATTTGATAGCGGACGGTGTCGGCGTTCTCGAACAGGAACGTCAGGTGCGCGCCGACATGTATCCGCCGCGGCTCTTTGAGCGCCAGCACACGGGTGCGCTCGGCAGCGCGCGTCTCGCCGTAGGTGACAAAATCGACGATCTCGTCGCGACGTACGCGGCGCACCTAAGCCTCCTCGCCGGGCGCCGCGGGCGTCACCGCGGTTGGGAAACCGTCTTTGCGGTAGGCGCGCGCGAGCACGCTCATCGGGTGCATCGCCTTTTTGCCCGCGTGCTGCTCGAACTGGAGTGCGGCGAGCGGGCATTCGGTCGCCCACACGTCGGCCTCGGCAGCGTGCATACCCTCGAACGCGCGGGTGCCGAGGCGCCGCGCGGCATCAAAGCTCTCTTGCTTCATGGCATAGGTGCCGTTGTGTCCGCAGCACTCCATCACCGTCTGCGGCGTGACGCCTGGGATCTTGCGCAACAGGTCGCGACCCTTAAAGCCAATCGCTTGCGCCCGTAGGTGACAGGGCGTGTGATAGGCGATTTTGGCGCCAGGCGTCGATTGAAAGTCCGCGCGAAAGCGTGGCTCGGCGCGAATCGACCAGAGAAATTCCCCGGTATCGCGCACGGCCGCAGCGAGCTGCTTCGCCCGCTCGCGGTCGGCGCCGTCGAGCAGCTCGGGGTACTCGCGTCGCATCATCATGCTGCACGTCGGATTGACGACGAGCACCTTTGCGCCTGCCTCGACGTGGGGCATGAGGATGTCGAGGTTGTGACGGGCGTTGTTGCGTAGTGTCGCCAGATCGCCGTGCTCCCAGGCGGGCATGCCGCAGCAGACGAGTCCTGGCACGCACGCCACCTTGACGTCGTTGTGCTCGAGCACCTCGATGACGTCGCGGCCAATCTCGGGCTCGTTGTGCTCGACAAAGCACGTTTGAAACAGCACCACCTCGGCGCCTGGCTGTGTCGCGAGTCGACCGGTGCGTGCCGCCCAGCGCTCAAACGTGCTCTGGGCGAAATCCGGCAGCTTCTTGTGTCGATGAATGCCGAGGATCTTCTCCATCAGCCAGCGCACAGGCGGCAGCCGGTTGGCGACGTTGGCCAGGCCAAAGCTCGCGCGGGCGAGCTTCGCTGCGGCATCGGGGTTACCGAGAAAGCGCTCACGCAGCGTGTGACCGTCCTTTTTGGCGCGCACCGCCTGATAGCGATGCACGAGCCGCGGGACATCGAGCTGGAACTGGTGTGCATCGCGCGGCGTGTAGGGACACTGCACCTCGCAGAGCTTGCATTGAAAGCAAGCCTGCATGACGGCGTCGGTCTCACTGGCGGTGAGCTTGTGCACGTCGCCATCGTGTGTGTCGTCGACGAGCGCGAAAAGCGAGGGGAAGCTGTCGCAGTACTTAAAGCACATGCGACAGCCGTGACAGATCTCAAAGGCGCGGGTGACTTCCTTGGCGAGTGCCACAGGATCCCAGTAGATAGGCTCGCCGGGATCGTAGCTCAGACCGTCGGTCGGTAAATACGAGATCCGATCGCTCTTGTCGCCTATCATCGCCACCCTCGCTGGGGAGATGCCCCTAGCTGACGCTGTCGAGCATCTTCTGGAAGCGCCCGGCGTGTGACTTCTCGGCCTTGGCGAGCGTCTCGAACCAGTCGGCGATTTCGGTAAAGCCCTCCTCGCGCGCGGTCTTGGCCATGCCCGGGTACATGTCGGTGTACTCGTGCGTCTCGCCGGCGATGGCGGCCTTGAGGTTCATGGACGTATCGCCGATGGGCAAGTCGGTGGCGGGGTCACCCACGGGCTTCAAGTAGTCCAGATGCCCGTGCGCATGGCCGGTCTCGCCTTCGGCGGTCTCGCGGAAGTTCGACGCCACCTCCGGATACCCTTCGACGTCCGCCACCTTGGCGAAATACATGTAGCGCCGATTCGCCTGCGACTCACCGGCGAAGGCATCCTTGAGGTTCTTGTGGGTCTTGGTGCCCTTGAGCTTCGTCATGGGGTGCTCCTGTCGTTCGTGTGAAAGGACCGTCCGCTGTCGAACGGACGTCAGTTGACGTAATGCATCTCGCGGCAGATCTCAAGCACGAGCACCTTCGGCGAGCCGGCCAAGCGCGAGCGTGAATCCCTCGGCGCGTGCTGCATCGGCTACCCGCCGATCCAGCGTGGCGACCGCGTGCGCTTCTGGGCGAGGGCCCGCCCACACGAGCGCCGCTCCGAGCTGAAGCGCATCGGCAGCGCGCAGGGCATGTCGGCGCAACAGCCTTGAGGCTTGTGCACGAACCTCCTCGGTTGGGAGCACTTCGGCCCAGCTCTGCCGCCAGGTCTCGAGCACAGCGCGCGCCTGGTCAGCCTGCTCGATGCCAAGGACGTGCTCGCGCTCGAGTCGCGCTAGCGCCGAGAGGCATTCGAGCGCCGATCCCCACCACGTGACGACGGCGTTGTCGCGCTCGAGCAGCTGCCGCACCGCAGACGTCGTAGGCTCATCGACAATCAGCGGCACGAGCGCGGACGTGTCCCAGAAGATCACCAGCCGCCCTCGCGCTCGACGCGCAGCGCCTCACGTACGGTGGCATTCGCATCCCGCGGACGCGCCATGCGCCAGAAACTGCGTGCAAGAGGCTGCTTGGCGCGTCGCACGAGGCCTCGACGCTCGAGGTCGGCCAACTCGACATCGCTGTCCGTGGCCGCAATCGCGGTGAGCCGGGCCACCGGTCGGCCCCGATCGGTGATGACGACCTCGCCGCCGTGCTGCACGTAGCGGAGCTGCTCGGACAGCGACGCCTTCGCCGTAGAAACAGAAATGGTCTTCATGGTCATTATAATGCGACCTGATTGTGCTGATCGTCAAGCTACGACGCGACTTGAATCGCCCCGCGGCGCGGTCTATGCGCTGGCCTACCAAGGAGCCCTGCCATGAACGACTCCAGCACTGACCTGGGACGCCTTCTGCACCGCGAAACGCTCGGCGGTCATCGCGCCGCTGTTGATGCGCTGACAGCCGAGTGGCGCACGGGGGACAACGTGCGCAGACTCTGGCGCCGCGATGCGACGCTGTGGAGCGGCAAGGACGAGGCCTTGTGGCTCGGCTGGCTCGACATCGTCGCGCAGCAAGCAGCACACGCCGAGGTGTTTGCGGACGTGGTACGCAAGGTGACAGAGCGCAAGCCGGCCCACGTGGTGTTGCTCGGCATGGGCGGGTCGAGCCTATGTCCGGATGTTCTCGCGCATACGTTCGGTCGCCAAGAGGGAGCGCCGGAGCTGCTGGTGCTCGATTCGACCGACCCGGCGCAGGTGGCCACGCTCGCCGAGCGTGTGGACGCCGCCCAGGCGCTCTTTGTCGTCGCCTCGAAGTCCGGCAGTACCGCCGAGCCCAACGCCTTCAAGGCCTTCTTCTACGATCGCGTCGTGCAGGCGGTGGGCCAGGGGAAGGCGGGGCAGCACTTTGTCGCCATCACCGATCCGGGCTCGTCGCTCGACCAGCTCGCCAAGGAGGAGGGCTTTCTGGCGACGTACGCTGGCGTGCCGAGCATCGGCGGGCGCTACTCGGCGCTGTCGCTTTTTGGCATGGTGCCTGCCGCGGCCATGGGGCTCGATGCCCACGACCTTCTCGCACGCGCTGGGCGTATGGTGCGCGCGTGTGGCGCGGACGTGCCCCCAGAGTCCAATCCCGGTGTGCGCTTGGGGCTCGTCATCGGCGCATTGGCGCAGGCCGGTCGTGACAA
>CAYHNK010000025.1:21900-25302 GCA_964357695.1 uncultured Bdellovibrionales bacterium
CCTTCGGCGCCGACAAGCTGACGCTCGTCGCGTCGCCCGGCATCGAGCGACTCGGCGCCTGGATCGAGCAGCTGGTGGCCGAATCGAGCGGCAAGCAAGGCCGAGGCATCGTGCCAATTGACGGCGAGCCCCTTGGCTCGCCCGCGGCGTATGGCGCCGATCGTCTGTTTGTCTACTCGCGGCTGACGTCGGCAGCCGACAGGGCACAAGACGTACGCCTCGACGCGCTGGCCGCGGCCGGACACCCCGTGGTGCGCATCGACGTGCGCGAGCCGAAGGACCTCGGTCAAGAGCTCTTCCGGTGGGAGATGGCGACCGCGGTGGCCTGCGCGGTGCTCGGCGTCAACGCCTTCGACCAGCCCGACGTCGAGGCTGCCAAGGTGGCGACACGGCGCCTCAAGGCGGCGTATGAGGACACCGGCAAGCTGCCACAGACAAAACCATTCGCCGAAGGTGCGGGTCTCGCGCTCTACGCCGGCACAGCCTATGGCGAAGACTTGTTGCGCGCGGCGGGTGGCAGGGATGTCGCCAACCTGTTGCGTGCACACATCGGCAAGCTCGGGTCTGGAGACTACTTCGGCATCAATGCCTTTATCGAAATGAACGACGCGCACGTGGAGGTGCTCACCGGCTTACGTGCGCGCGTGCGCGACCAGCAGTGCGTGGCGACGACGGTGGGTTTCGGCCCGCGCTTTTTGCATTCGACCGGGCAGCTACACAAGGGCGGCCCCAACAGCGGCGTCTTCCTACAGCTCACGGCCGACCCGACGCACGACCTACCCATCCCCGGCGACCAGGCCACCTTCGGCGTGCTCGAGCAAGCCCAGGCCCTCGGAGACTTTGAAGTGCTGGTCGAGCGCCAGCGACGGGCCTTGCGCGTGCATCTTGGTGCTGATGTCGCGCGCGGGCTCGAGGCGCTCACGCGGGCGTTGCATACGGCGCTCGAGTAGGGGACACATACGGCATGGTTACTTCTAAGGCGCCGCCCTGTGCCATCGTCATCTTCGGTGGCGGTGGCGATCTGGCGCGGCGCAAGCTCATCCCGGCGCTCTACAATTTGCGCCTCGATGGCGTCTTGCCCCAGGAGTTTTGTCTCGTCGGTGTGGCTCGCACCGAGCGTTCCGATGACTCGTATCGCGCCATGGCGCGCGAGGGCGTGCAGCAGTTCTCGCGCCAAGGATTCGATGAGCGCGTCTGGGACGAATTTGGCCAGCGCCTGTTCTATCTCGCCGGCTCGTTCGGCGAGGCTGAGACGCACGCGCGCATTCGTACCAAGCTCGCCGAGCTCGAGGGGGCGTTGGGGATCGGCGGCAATCGCATCTTCTATCTGTCGATTCCGCCGAGCGGCATCGAGTCGTGCGTCGAGCAGCTCAAGGCCGCCGGGCTCGTGCGCCCCGTCGTACCCGGAGAGCCAACGACGCGGGTGATTGTCGAAAAGCCCATCGGTCACGACTACGCGAGCGCGCAGGCAATCAACGCGACGCTGGCAGCGGTATTTGACGAGCGCCAGATCTTTCGCATCGACCACTACCTCGGCAAAGAGACCGTGCAGAACATCATGGTGCTGCGCTTTGCCAATTCCTTGCTCGAGCCGCTGTGGAATCAAAAGTACATCGATCACGTACAGATCACGGTGGCCGAGGAGGAGGGCGTGGGCACGCGGGCCGGGTACTACGAAGAGGCTGGGGCGCTGCGTGACATGGTGCAAAACCACTTGCTCCAGCTCGTGAGTCTCACCGCGATGGAGCCGCCCTGGTCGGTGCATGCCGATGTTGTGCGCGACCACAAGCTCGAGGTGTTGCAGTGTCTGCGACCCGTCACCGCGGCGGACGTCGACACCCGGGTCGTGCGCGCGCAGTATTCCCACGCGGTGCTCGGCGGCGTCGAGCTGCCCGGCTACCGACGCGAGGATGGCGTCGCCCCGGATTCCATCACGGAAACCTACGTGGCGCTCAAGCTGCACATCGACAATTGGCGGTGGTCGGGCGTGCCGTTCTATCTGCGCACCGGCAAGCGCCTGCCTAAGCGCGGCAGTGAGATCGCCGTGCATTTTCGCGATGTGCCGCAGGTGCTGTTCAACGCCGACCCCGGCGAGCCGCTCTTGCCCAACGTGCTCGCCATTCGCTTGCAGCCCGACGAAGGTATGTCGCTGCGCATCTCGGCCAAGCGCCCTGGACCGAAGGTCGCCATTTCCCCGGTGAAGATGGACTTCAGCTACGTCGATGCTTTTGGCAAGCAGTCGCCCGAAGCGTACGAACGGTTGCTCATTGACGTCATGGCCGGCGATGCAACGCTGTTTATGCGCCGCGATGCGGTGGAGGCCTCGTGGCAGTGGATCGAAGGTCTGCTCGGCGCCTGGCGTGAGAAGCCGACGCGCTACTTACCCGAGTATCAAGCGGGGAGCTGGGGGCCTGTGGAGGCCGATCGCATGATCGAAGCGGACGGCCGACACTGGCGGGTGCTGTGAGCGCGGTCCCCGACTCACCACACGTCTATCGCGACGCCGAGGCGGTGGCACGTGCGGCGGCGAGGCTCTTTGTCTTGGCGGCGCAAACGAGCGTGCGTGCTCGTGGTCGTTTTCACGTGGCCTTGGCTGGGGGCTCGACGCCGCGCCGCACCTACGAGCTGTTGGCGAGCGCACCGTACTGCGCGCAAGTGCCGTGGCAGGCGGTGGAGATCTACTTCGGCGACGAGCGCGCGGTCGGGCCCGAGGACCCGCGGTCGAATTTTGGCATGGTACGGGAGTGCTTGCTGCGCCCCGTGGGGTTGCCCGCGTCGCAGGTGCACCGCATGGCCGGTGAGCAACGGCCGTTGGCGGACGCGGCGATGTCCTATCAACGAGATCTCGCCACAGGTTTTCGGACGCCCCCCGATGGTCCGGCGCCGCGCTTCGATCTCGTGCTCTTGGGGATGGGAACCGACGGCCACACGGCGTCGCTCTTTCCCGGCACGGCGGCGCTCACGCAATGGCACCGCTGGGTGGTCGTGAACGACGTGCCGCAGCTCGGGGAGCAGCGCCTCACTTTCACCATGCCCGTGCTCGTGCGGGCGCGGCGGACGTTGTTCATGGTTGCGGGCAAGGACAAGGCGGCGATGCTCGCACGGGTCTTCGCGTGGTCGCCTGCGGATCCGCTGCCATGCCAGAGCGCGATGCCAGAGCGCGGGCAAGCCATGTGGCTCGTCGATGCTGCCGCGGCGTCGCGATTTGGCCGCGGGCGCCACCGATGACGTGCACAGGGGCGCAGTTCTTTTTGAGTGCCGAGATCACGCGGCGGCCTTGATTTGACGCGGAGCTGGCTCGGCCACCCCGGCCGCTAAGGCGAAATCTTCATCCCAACAGCGCATCTCGGCTATGTTTTGGCCGCGTCCCTGAGGAGGGCTCCGTAGGAGCCCGTCTCGAAG
>CAYHNK010000026.1:0-13701 GCA_964357695.1 uncultured Bdellovibrionales bacterium
CGCGTCCGTGACGACCAGCGCGTGCTCCCAACACTCGCGGCCGGAGAGCATCGTCTCGAGCTCGTCGAGACCTTCGTAGACGCGCGCCTTGTGGTGACACAGGCGTGTGCCCTCGATGATGCTCGCGTGGTTATCCTTCTCGGAGAAAACCTCGGCGCCGTCCAGGTTGCCGAACACCGAGATGACGCCGGCGTTGGCGAGAAATCCCGAGGCGAAGACCAGTGCCGCCTCCTTGCCGAGGAACGCGGCGAGCTCGGTCTCGAGCTCTTCGTGGATGGTGAGGTTGCCGTTGAGACAGCGTGCCCCGGTGCAGCCCGTGCCAAAGCGGTCGATGGCAGCGTGTGCCGCGGCCATCACCTCCGGGTGGTGCGTGAGACCGAGGTAGTTGTTCGAGCCGAGCATGATCGCCTGGCGTCCGCCCACCGTAACCACGGGACCCTCGGATGCCGAGAGCACGCGAAAGTAGGGATAGATGCCCGCGGCGCGGATGATCGCTGCCTCCTGGTAGTCGTAGCACGCTTGAAAGAGATCCATGGTGCCCCCGGGTCCGTCGCCCCCCTACCGTGCTATATCGCTCGTGTCTCCTTGCGACAATGCGCCAACGCGCTTGACACCCCCGGACGTGCGGACGACAGTCGACTAGGGAGACGTGGACGAGAGGGGCACGCCGCATGATCGCCATCGAGCGCGTGGAGACGAGCCGGCAGCTCAAGACGTTTATCAACCTCGATCTCGCGCTCTATCGCGACCATCCACTCTACGCACCTCCTGTGCGCTACGATGTCGGCAAGCGGCTGCGCAAATGGACGCGCCACCGCACGGACGGCAAGATCCCGCGTCACGAGGCGGCGCTCTATCTGGCGCACAAGGATGGGCGCGTTGTGGGGCGCATCTCGGCGTCGGTCGACCAGACCAAAAACGACCACGACGGCGAGTCCTCGGGGGCGTTCGGCTTTCTCGAGGGGGTCAGCGACCCGGGGGTCTTTGCGGCGCTGTTTGTCGCCGCCGAGTCCTGGTTGCGCGAGCGCGGGGCCCGGCGGGTTTTGGGGCCGTACTCGTTTATCCAGGAGGACCCGTACGTGGGCCTGCTCGTCGAAGGCTTTGATGAGCCGCCGACCTTCGGCATGACGTACTCGTTGCCTTGGTACCCGGCGATGGTGGAGGCCGCGGGATATCGCGGCGTCATGGATCTGCGCAGCTACTTTGTACCGAGCAACGCGCTGCCACCGAAGATCCTCGAGCGCGTGCAACCGTTGCTCTCGCGCGCGGATGTGAACGTGCGCGAGATCGACATGCGGCACGTGTGGGACGAGGCGAAGCTGTTGCGCAACGTCTTTAACGCGGCGCTGCGGGGGAACTGGGAGTTTGTGCCCTTCCCCGACGAGCAAGTCCAAGCGATGGTGGAGGAGCTGCGTCTCATCGCCGACCCCCGCGTCATTCTCATCGCGGAGGTCGACGGCAAGACCGCCGGCGCCGTCATCAACATCCCCGACTACAACGACGTGCTGCGCCAGACTCGCGGTACGCTGTTTCCCACCGGGCTCGTGCGCCTGCTGCTCGCCAAGGGCAACCGCACGCGCTTGCGTCCCTACGCGCTCGGCGTGCTCGAGCCGTACCGCGGCATGGGCATCGGCGCCCTGCTCGTCTACGAGACCTTCAAGAGGGGCACTGTCGCGGGCTACCAGCAGGCCGAGGTCACGTGGGTCTTGGGCAACAACGCCCCCATGAACGATCTGGCGCTGGCCTTTGCCGAGCCGCGCGGCAAGATGCACCGCATCTACGAGAAGCGACTCGACGCATGAGCGTCGTGCGACAACGCGTCATCGTCACCGGCGCGGGCAGTGGGCTAGGGGACGCCATCGCGCGGCAGCTCGCGGGTGAGGGATACGATGTGCTTGGCACGGTGCGCGAGGCAGCGCGCGCGCACACGCTCACCGAGCAGGCGCAGGGACGCGGTCTGTCGCTCAGCTATCGTCCGCTCGACCTGGGCGAGCGGGCACAGGTGGAGCGTCTTGGTGCCGAGCTGGGCGCACAGCCGCTCGACGTGCTTGTGCACAACGCGGGCATGGGCGTCTTCGGGGCGGTCGAGGACGTCGACGATACGGCGGCGGCGCTGCAAATGGCGGTCAATTTCTTTGGACCGCTCGAGCTGACGCGACGCTTGCTACCGGCGTTGCGTCAGGCCCACGGCCGTATCCTGTTTGTCGGCTCGCTCGCCGGTCGCATCAGTCTTCCTTTTCAAGCGTGCTATTCGGCTAGCAAGGCGGCGCTCGCGGCGTTGAGTGACGCCCTGCGCATCGAGCTGCGGCCGCACGGCGTGCAAGTCTGTTGTATCGAGCCCGGCGATTTCGCCACAGCGTTCACGGCTGCGCGTCGAGTGTCGCAGGCGACGACACCGTACGCGAGTGCCGCGCAGCGGTGTCTTCTCGCCGTGGAGCGTCAGGAGCGCAGCGGCGCCGAGGCCGCGCTCGTCGCACAGCTGGTGTCCCGGCTTTGCCGCTCGCGCCGCCTAGCGGCCCGCTATCCTGTCGGTCGCTGGGCGCGCACGTTGGCGCTCTTGCGCGGTGTTCTACCCGACGCTTGGGCCGAGGCCATCGTGCGCACCCACTACGAGCTCTGAGCGCGACGGCGCGCCAGAGCCTGCGCAGCGAGATAAGCGACGAGGGCGTAGGCGCTGCCGAGCACAACGTCGATGACGTAGTGGTGACCGAGGTAGATGGCGCCAAAACAAACGAGCAGCCAAAAGGCGCCGAAAGTCCAGTGCCAGCGTGCGTGGGGGCCGTCATGGAGATGCAGACGAACATAGAGCCACGCGAGCAGTGGATCGGCGGCGTGCAACGACGGAATGGCGGCGAATACATTGGCGGACTGCGCGTAGAAGCTGCGAAAGAGCGAGATGCCAAGGTGCGCGTCGACGTCGGCAAGCCTGGCGGCCGATGCAGGCGCATCGAGCACCACAGGGCCGAGACCATACTGCTCGACGTACCACGGCGGCGCCGCGGGATAGAGGAAGTAGGTGACAAAGCCCGCGAAGTTGAGCGCCAAGTAGGTCCAGCCAAAGCGCGCGAGCAGCGGGCGATTGCGCCACAGCAGCCAGAAGGCGACGAGGAAGGTCTGCGCAAAATAGAACAGGTAGGCGAACGCGGTGACGAGATCGATGGCCACGTGTGTGTGCTGCGCCAAGAATGCCGAAGCAAGCATGGGCGTGGCGCCGGTACCGGGCACGCCGAACAGGGCAAGCTCGAGCCGGTAGGGTCCTGCCACCTGCACGGGTATGAGCTCGCGGGCGAGTGGCACGACAAAGCGCATCGCGTCGTACGTCACGCCAAAGAGAAAGAACGGCAGGAGCAGCGTCATCCACGGCCGCAAGCGCGGCACGTAGATGAGCACGAGTGCCGCCCCAACGATGACGGCGTGTGCCACCATGAAGTGGCCCGTGGCGACGACCAACAGGAGGTAGGCGCCGAACGTAGGACCCACTACGAAGGTCAAGAGGCGCGCGCGTGTCAGCATCATGCTGTTGTCGCCCACGGTCGTGCACACCACAAGTTGACAGCGATCCAAGCAGTGACGATGCTCAGGCCACTCGAGCCCGGGAGGCCCCGCGATGCGCGTCTCACGTCTGGTCATGACCCTGCTTTTCTCCGTGCATGGTGCGGCGGCCATTGCAGCCGATACGCAGCCGGCGACGCTTGCGGCGAGCCCCCTCGCGAAGCTCAACCCCGACATGAGCATTATCCTCGATGTCGGCGCGGCCTGGTTCGCGCATGCGAATCACTTCCGTCAGGCCGGTCACGCGCCGAACGATAGTGGCATCGAGCTGCTCGGCGCCGAGCTGGCCGCCTCGGCGAATGTCGATCCGTACTTTCGTTTGGACATGTACTACCAACTGCGGGACGCCGAGATGGAGGAGATCTACGTCACGACGCTCGCTCTGCCTCTCAACTTGCAGGCGCGCGCGGGCCTGATGAACGCCAGCTTCGGCAGACAAAACCCGACGCACGTTCATCGATGGCGCTTTGCCGATCCGCCGCTGTCGCAGACGCGCTTTATGAGCGAGGAGCACTTTCGCGGTCTCGGCCTCGAGTCGTCGGTGATCTTGCCGCTGCCCTGGTATTCGACGCTGCTCGTGCAGACGCTGACGAGCAGCGAGGCCACCGCGTTCAACGCGGCCACCTTTGGCGTCGTGGAAAGCACTGCGGCGGGGCACGTGCGCAAGATCCAAGACATGACGTACGTCGCGCGCGCCGAGGAGTTCTTCGATCTTACGCCCGACTGGTCACTCCTTCTCGGCGGCAGTGGTGCGCTCGGGCGAAGCGCCTTTGCCTCTGAGCGCCGGGCCGGTCTTTACGGTGGTGATATGTATTTGCGCTGGCGTCCGATTTCGTCAGCGCAAGGGGATTTCGCGCTGGGTCTAACCCTCGAGTACATCGTACGCGACGCGGCCCTCGAGGTGGGACGCGTGCGGGACCACGGCGGCTACGCAGAGCTCGCGGCTCAACTGTCGCGGAGCTGGGAAGTGGCGTTGCGCTTCGATGGTACGACGACGGCATCGGGTGCTCTCCCCGCCGCGCTCGACATGCCGGTTTGGCAACGTCGTGCGGGTGCAGCACTTGCCTACTTGCCGACGCACTTCTCAAAGATCCGTTTGCAGGGCGAAGCGAGCACGGACGCGCGACGTTCGGCGCTTGGTTACGCTGTCTTTCTACAGGCCGAGGTCAGCGCCGGCGAGCACGGCGCGCACAAATTCTAAGGAGCACTGCGATGCACCGATCCAACGCGACGACGATTCTTGCCACCGCTCTGGCCGCCCTGACGCTCTCGCTCGTGCCGGGTCTGGCCAACGCCAAGCTGCATGTGGTGGGCACCCTGCCCGACTTTGCCGACATCGCCACCGAGCTCGGCGGCGACCGCGTCGAGGCCGAGGCGCTCATCCTCGGCACCGAGGACCCGCATTTTGTCGACGCCAAGCCCTCCCACGTGCTGCGCGTCAATCGGGCGGACTTGCTCATTTGTATTGGTCTCGGCCTCGAGGGCGGCTGGCTGCCGGTGCTGCTCACGCAGTCGCGCAACGACAAGGTACAGGTCGGCGCCGCCGGCTATCTCGATGCGTCTGCGCACATCGTGGCCAAGGACGTACCCTCGCGCGCCGATCGCGCCATGGGGGATGTGCACGGCGGTGGCAACCCGCACTACTACACCTCGCCACCTGAGATGCTGCGCGTGGCGCACGCCATCCACGACAAGCTGGTCGAGCTCGACCCGGACGGTCGCGGCTCGTACGACGAGCGTTGGCGCATGTTCGAGGAGAAGTTTCGTGAGCGCGAGGCAGCTTGGAAGAGCGCGCTCGCGCCGCTTGTCGGCACGAAGGTCGTCGTCTACCACAAGAGCTGGGTGTACCTGCTCGATTGGCTCGCCTTTGTCGAGGTCGGTGCGCTCGAGCCCAAGCCCGGCATTCCGCCATCACCGAGCCATGTTGCGGCGCTGCTCGGCGTCGTCAAAGACCAACACGTGCGCTTTGTCTTTCAAGAGATCTATCATCCCGATCGCCTCTCGAAATTGTTTGCCGAAAAGGCCGGCGCGAAACTGCTCGTCTTGCCGTCGATGGTCGGTGCGGCGCCGGGTATCAAGACCGTGTGGGACAAGTGGGATCGAATTGTCGCCGAGGTGCACGATGAGTGACGTCGTCATCCGCTTGCAGGAGGTGAGTATCGGCTACGGGCGGCCTCTCTTGCGGCCCCTGAGCTTCACCATCCAGCGCGGCGAATTCTGGGGCATCGTTGGCCCCAACGGTGCCGGCAAGACGACGCTCGCCAAGACGATCCTGGGACTAACCCCCCCGGTGGCCGGAGTGGTCGAGCTCGGGCGCAATGATCTGCGTTTTGGCTACGTGCCACAGCGGCACCGACTCAACCCCAACTATCCGCTCACCGTCGCCGACGTGGTAATGCTCGGGCGCACGGGCCACATTCCCATGGGCCGGCGGCCGACCGACGTCGACCGTCGCCGCGTTGCCGACGAGCTCGAGCGGCTCGGCATCGGTAGCATCGGCACCCAATCGTTTCGCTCGCTCTCCGGCGGCGAGCAGCAGCGGGCACTCATTGCGCGGGCGCTCGCCGCCGATCCCGACGTGCTCGTGCTCGATGAGCCGAGCGAGAGTATGGATCTACTCGGCGGCACCGACGTGTTGCTCTTTCTCAAGCGCCTCAAGCTCGAGCAGAGCATCACGGTGGTGATGATCAGCCACCACTTGGGCGACGTCGTCGGCGCCGTCGATCATCTGGGCTTTGTCAACCAACACCGCAACGAGTTTCAGGCCGGTGCGACGCATGATCTGGTCAGTGACGCATCGCTCACGCGCTTGTACGGTCGTCCGATGACGGTGCAGCGGGTCAACGGCCGCTGGCTCGTCGATGTGCAGGGGGAGCAGGAATGAGCGACTCCGCTTCTTTTATCGCCAATTGGCTCATCTGGCGCGACGCGGTGATGGTCTCGGTGATCAGCGCCGCGCTGCTCGGCTATCTCGGCGTGTGGGTGGTGCTCAAGCGCGTCATCTATGTGCCGCTGGCGCTCGCGCAGGTGTCGTCGGTGGGGGTGGTGACCGCGTTTCTACTTGCTGACTTCACGCACGTCTGGCTCGACACGACCTCGGACTTGCACGATGTCTTCAACCCCGCCGCCATGGCGCTCGTCTTCGCGCTACTCGCATCGTTCTTCTTTGCGCGTCGGGGCAGCAACAGCGACGAGTCGGTGGTGACGGCCTATCTCGTCGGCAGCGCGGTAGCGCTCATTCTCGGCGGCTTTGTGCGCCAAGACTTTCACGATCTGCAGAGCGTTCTTTTTGGCAGTGCGGTGCTGGTCGAGACGGTGCAGATCTTCTACGTCGGCGCCGCGGCGCTCATCGTGGCACTCTTGCATGCCTTCTACTTTCGACGCTTTCTGTTTGTCTCCTTTGATCCCGACTCCGCCGGCGCGTCTGGCATCTCGGTCGTTCGCACCGAAATGCTGCTCTACGGTAGCGTTGGCATCATGATCTCGGTGGCCACCCGCGCCATCGGTGCGCTGCCCGCGTTTGGCTTCATCGTTCTGCCGGCCCTCTTGGGCCTGCGTCTCGGACGCTCCATGCGGTCGACGGGCCTTATCGCGGTCGTCGTCGCCACGGTGGCCGCGGTGGTCGGCTACTACGCCTCGTGGGTGCTCGAGCTGCCCACCGGTGCCTGCATGGTCGCGGTGGCCGCTATCCTGTACGGCCTCGGGATGCTCGCGCCAGGGCGCGGGCGCGTTGCCCGTGTCTGAGAACGGCTCAGCCGGTATTGCGCAGGCCCTGGGCGACGCCATTGAGTGTCGTGCCGAGTGCCGCGGTGAGGCGTGGTGGCATGTCACCCGCGGTGCTCGCGCGCCGGCGCATGAGCTCGACTTGTAGCACCGAGAGCGCGTCGACGTACGGGTCTCGCAGACCGAGCGCGCTCTGCAGCTGAGGCTGGTCGGCGACGAGCTCGCGCCGGCCGCGTATGGCCAACACCCCGGCGACCGTGCGGTGGTACTCGGCCTCGAGCTCATCGAACAGGGCAGTGTCGCCGCCGAGTGTCTCGACGTACAAGCGCGCGATCTGCATGTCCGCCTTGGCACAGACCATCTCGATCTTGCCGAGCAGATCGTCAAAGAACGGCCAACGCTCGGCCATGCGCCGCAATTCATTCGTGGCTGCGGGGATCGCGACCATCTTGCCGAGCGCGGTACCGACGCCGAGCCATCCCGGGAGCATGAGGCGCGTCTGCGTCCAGCCAAAGACCCAGGGGATGGCGCGAATGCCGGCCATGGTGCCGGTGCCCCGGTTGCGATACGCCGGGCGTGAGCCGAAGTGCACGTGCTCAAGGAGCGTCACCGGCGTCGCCGTGAGCAAGAGCTCAAACAGCCGCGGGTCCTCGTGCACGAGGTGACGAAAGTATGGTAGCGCCTCCGCGCTCAGCTGCTCCATCAGCGCGCGAAAGCGCGTCTCCTCGCCTGGCGCAAGGTGCGTGCGCCAGTCGTCGAGCGAGGCGAGCAGTGCGCCGCTCGCCGTCACTTCGAGGCTGCGTGCCGCGATGGGTGCGAGACCGAACTTCTGTGAGATGACTTCCCCCTGCTCGGTGATCTTGATGCGGCCCATGACCGCTCCGGGAGGAAGCGCGACGAGCCCACGAAACACGGGGGACCCGCCACCCCGACCGACGGTCCCGCCGCGGCCGTGAAATAGGGTCAGCGTCAGGTTGTGCGCGCGCGCGACGTCCACGAGCTGTTCCTGAGCGCGGTAGAGCGCCCAGCTGGATGTGAGGATGCCGGCATCCTTGGACGAGTCCGAGTAGCCGAGCATCACCTCTTGGTGGCGCGCTCTCGCGGTGATCTGCCGGGCGTAGGCCTCGTTGCCGAGCAGCCGTGTCATGATGGCGGGCGCCTCGTCGAGGGCACGCAGCGTTTCAAAGAGCGGCACGACATTCAACCGTGACGCCGGTTCGTCGCGCGCGAGATCGACGAGCCCGGCCTCGCGCGCGAGCAGCAAGACGCGCAAGAGGTCTTCGTGCTCGTGCACCATGGAGACGACGTAGCTCTCGGCCGCCGCGGGCGCGATTTCATCCTGAATGGTGGCCGCAGCGCGAAACAGATCGAGCACCCGTCGACTCTCATCGCCCAGAGGAACGTGTGGTCCGGACAGGGGACGACGCCCGAGCAGCTCGCGGGTGAGCGCAGCTTCGTCGAGGTGACCCAGGCCCACGGCACGGCCGAGCTCGGTGACGACGCGCTCGTGGACGGTGGCATCGTCGCGGAGATCGAGCCGATAGCCGTGCAGGCCAAAGCTCTGCACTTGCGCGAGCAGAGGTTGAAGCAGCGTGCGCTCCGCCGCGATAGCGCCGGAGGCACGCAGGGCGTCGCTGAGCAAGCGCAAGTCGCACAGGAGCATCTCGGCGTTCGTGTACGCGGCACGATCGACGCGACTCTCGCCGCGATCGCGCGCTTGCACGAGCAGCCGCGTGCGGCGCAGTCTCACCGCGATGAAGCTGAGCTTGAGGCGCAGCGGTTCCTCACGGTCGCGGCGGGCGTTGTCTTGCCAAACTTCCGGTAGCGCCGCGCGGTCGGATTCTAGGGATACGCGCAGCGCCTCCGGGATCTCGTGGATACGACTCGAGAGGGACAGCTCGTCGATGAGCGCCTCGACGCGGCGAAGATAGCACTCGAGGATGCCGTGGCAATTGCGGCGCGCCGCTGCCAGGGTGATCTCGGGCGTGACAAAGGGATTGCCGTCGCGATCGCCGCCGACCCAGCTGCCAGGGCGAAACGGAGCGAGACCGGACGCGGGCTCGCCGAACACCTCCTCGAAGGCGGCGCTGAGAGTGGTCGTGACGGCGCCGACGGCGTCAAACAGGCGCGCCTGGAGGTGCCACAAGACGCCACTCACCTCATCCATCACCTGCGGGCGATCGGAGCGCAGCTCGGACGTCAACCACAGCAGCTCCACCTCGGCGCGCAGCGCGTCCTCGATGCGGGCGCGGGATTCGCCACCCGCGCTGTCACGGGCGAGCAACTTGTCGGCGATGCGCGCTTGCAGGGTCAGGATCGTGCGTCGCGTCGCTTCGGTCGGATGCGCGGTGAGGACCGGACGAATGTCGAGAGCGCGCAGCGCGGCGAGCGCCTCACGGGCCGTAAGACCACGCGCGCGTAGCTCGGCAAGCGTCCAGCGGGGCGATGCGGGCTGCAACGGCGCGTCGGGCGTGGCATCGTGCGCCCGACGGCGGCGGGCGCGGTGCACTTGCTCGGCAGCGTTGATGAGCAGGAAAAAGAGTGTAAAGGCGCGGGCGACGATCGCCACGGTTTCGATCGGCAGGGCTTCGATGCTGGCGCGCAGCTGCGCGAGACTCGCAGCGTCCGGCTGTGCACGGCGCCGGGCACGACACGCGCGCCGCAGTTGCTCCACGGCCGCAAACACATCCTCACCCTCGAGGCGATGGATCACCTTTCCGAGGGCTGAGGAAAGCCAGCGCACGTCGTCGGCGAGGGGGCGGTCCTCGGTACGCGCGGAGGGTGGCGGAAGATAGGATGTCGACACCATGGCTCCTTGTGCTTTGGGCTCTTGACCGCCCAGGGGTGAAGATCTATGGATGCGCCGGCTCCACACTCTACCAGCCAACCAAGGAGACGCACATGCGACTCGGAAGACTCTACCTCGTTTCAGCTCTCGCCGTCATGACCGCCTGCCGCGGCGGGTTGTCCGACAAGGACGCAGTGGCGCGCGTCAACGGCGAGGGCATCGCCAAGACCATTTTCGAGCAAGCCGTGCAGCGCAATCTCGAGCGTTATCGCGGGCAGGCGCAACAGCTGCCGCCGGGCATCGAGGACCGCATCAAGCAGAGCGTCTTGCGCCGCCTCATCGACGACGAGATCGTCGCGCAGAAGGCGAAAACGATCGGCATCGCCGTCACCCCCCAGGAGCTCGACGAGAAGTTCGCGGAGCAGAAGAAGCGCTTTCGCACCGACCAGGCATTCGCCGACTACCTCAAGCGCTCGAAGAACACCGAAGAGCAGATGAAGGACGACCTGCGCACGAACCTGCTGCGCGACCGCGTGGTCGAGAACATGAGCGGCGCCATGGAGGTCACAGACGAGGAAGTGCAAAAGTACTACGACGAGAATATCGCGCGCTTCAAGCAGCCCGAGCAGATCAAGGCCAGCCGCATTCTGCTGCGCTTTGCTGCCGACGTGACCCCCAAGCAGAAGGCCGACATGGCCAAGAAGGCGACCAAGCTCGCCAAGGAGGCCAAGAAGGCTGGTGCGGCGTTCGTCGAGCTGGCCAAGAAGGAATCGCAAGGGCCTGAGGCGGCGCGCGGTGGCGACCTCGGCTGGTTCACCCGCGGTCGCATGCCGCCGGAGTGGGACAACGTCGCCTTCAATCTCGCGGCGGAGGCAGTCTCTGATCCCATTGAAACGCGCCTCGGCATCGAAATCGTCAAGGTGTGGGAGAAGAAGGCCGAGCAGCAGCGCCCCTTCGACGAGGTCAAGGACACGATCCGCAATTCTCTCGTCGCTCGCAAGCGCAACGAGAAGCGCCGCGAGGTGCTGCGCGACCTGAAGGCCGCGGCCAAGGTCGAGCAGCTCGTGACCTTCGAGCCGGCACGTCCGGCGGCTCCGGCCGCTCAGGGCGCACCGGGCATGGACGCGCCGCAAATGCCGATGGGGCACCCGGCGGTTGGCGGGCCTGCGGCTGCCGCACCGGTTGAGGGCGCACCGACCGAGGCTGCACCGAGCGAAGCCGCACCGCAGCAGTAGCGTCATCATCGACGCACAGCGTCATCTGGCGCCACTGACCGATCGATTGTCGTATTTGTGTCGATTGGCTATATTGACTCGAGGCGCGCCTACCGGGCGCCCGAGTATGGTGCCATGGCTAGCCAGATGCCGCTGATCACGCAGGAAGCGCCGACGACGCGCACGGGTACTGCTGTCGCTCGTGCGGCGGACAAACCGCATATTCTCGTCGTCGATGACGAGCCGGTCATCTGCGACATCCTGCGCGAGTTCCTCGAGTACGAAGGCTTCCGCGTGCACACCGCCGGCAACGGCGAGGTTGCCTCCGATCTCCTGACGCAACACGCCTTCGATTTGGTGCTCACCGACCTGAAGATGCCCGGCATCGGCGGGCTCGACTTGTTGCGCCGCATCGCCGAGCTCGAGTGTGACATCGAAACCGTGATCATGACCGGTTTTGGCACGGTGGAGACCGCGATCGAGGCCATGAAACACGGCGCCTTCGACTACGTGCTCAAGCCGTTTAAGCCCGAGGAAGTCGTGCGCGTGTTGCGGCGTGCGCTCGATCGCCAGCATCTTGTGCGCGAGAACTTCGTGTTGCGCAAGACCGTCGACTTGTATGAGCTCTCCGAGGCGCTCTCGAGCAGCATGCCGCTCGACGAGCAGCTCCGTATGATTGCGGAGATGGTGCGCGAGAGCCTCGGCGCCGACGGTATTTCGATCCTGCTCGAAGACCCGCACAAGCCGGGGACCTTCGTCGAGCGCTTGCTCGATGGTCGTGCAGGCTTCAGACTGCGCGATGCGCGCATCGCGGCTGCCCATGGCAAGCATGAAACCGTGCTGTTGCACGGCGCCTCTCTCGAGGACATCATCGTCAACCCGGAGTCGCCCGACGGTCAGGTGGCGAGCTTTATGTCGACGCCGCTCAGGATCCGCGGCGACGCTTTCGGCATGCTCAACGCGTTCTCGTTGCGGCGCGAGCACCTCTTTACCGAGGGACAGCGCAAGGGGTTGGCCGTCTTTGGCGGGCGTGCCGCGCAGGCCATCGACACCGCGCGCATGTACGCGCGACTTCAAGAGACCTTCACGCAGACCATCGAGGGCTTTGCGCGGGCGATCGAGGCCAAGGACAACTACACGCACGGGCATTCTGATCGCGTCGCCATGTACGCGCGTCTCATCGCGCGCGCGATGGGGCTGCCGGCGCCCGAAGTCGATCGTCTACAGCATGGCGGCCTCATGCACGACATCGGCAAGATCGGCATTCGCTCGCACGACTTGAACAAGGCGCAAAAGCTCACGCCCGCCGAGTACGTCATGTTCAAGAGTCACCCCGTGCTCGGGCGCCGCATCATCGAGCCGATCGCGTTTCTCGTGCATCTGGTGCCGTGCGTCTACCACCACCACGAGTCCTTCGATGGTACGGGCTACCCGGACGGTCTCGGCGGCGGCGACATCCCGCTCGAAGCGCGCATTCTCGCGGTGGCCGACAGCTACGATGCCATGACCTCCGACCGGCCGTATCGCAAGGCACTGCCGCACGACATCGCCATCGTTGAGCTGCGCCGCTGCTCGGGACGCCAATTCGACCCGCGTATCGTCGAGGTGTTCCTGGGTGCGATTGAGGGATTTCGTCGCGAGCGACGCACGCAGGGTGTGCCCGTGCCCGAGTAGCAGCACGAGCGTCAGCTAGGCCTTAAAAACGATAAAGCGCGACAGATCGATGCCGAATTTCTTTTGCGCCTGATCCAAGTAGTCGTTGTGCTCCTGGATGCGCTTGTTCAGGTGCTCCTGAAAAATGTCCGAGAATGAGCACGCCGCACGATGCGCTGTGGTCTCCGTCTGCTCGAGCGCCTGATTGAACTTGCGGATGGCATCCGGATCTTTGAGATCCGCATACTCCTCCGCGAGCAAGCGTCGAATCACTTGCGGATACGTGAGGATCGCCGCCAGCACATCGCTGATCTTGAAGTTCTTTGCCGCGTGCACCCGTGACATGTAGCGAAAGACCTTGTCGAGAGCATCGGTCTGTCCGGTGACGAGCAAGTCGATGTAGCCATCGAGCAGGTGCTCGAGCATTTGCTTGAGCTCGGTGCGCGGCATGCGTCCGTAGGCCGCAATCGACCGCGGGATCTTGTTCATCAGCAGACTGATGATCTGCGCGTTGTAGTCCTCCAGGAAGTTAAATAGCTGGATGTTCACGGTGTTACTTTCCGAGCACGCGCTCTGGCACCTTGGCCCGCACGAAGATGTCCAGGAGCAGCGGATCGACTTTCTGCTCCTTGGCCTCGGTGTGCAGAATGTCGAGGGCCCGCTCGTGCGGCACGGCGCGCTTGTAGGGGCGATCCGCAGCGGTGAGCGCATCGTAGATATCGGCGATGGTCATCATGCGCGACTGAATGGGGATCTGATCGGCAAACAGCT
>CAYHNK010000026.1:13711-25067 GCA_964357695.1 uncultured Bdellovibrionales bacterium
GGCGGTTTTGGTTTCCATCACTCGCACGCAAGTTCGGCAAACAGCTGTCGCGGATAGCCGCCGCCCGTGAGCTTCTCGTGGTGCGCGTAGGCAATCTCCGGAACTCGGCGCAAATCGCGCGTCCACGGGATCTGGCTGAGAAAGCGAAACGTGTGCGTCACGTGCGATTCGATCTCCAGGCGCTCGCGCTGATCGAGTGAGCCACGCGGGATCGACAGTCGCTCGAGCTCGAGCGGGGAGAGCAGCGCGCGCGTCTCGCCGTTCGGCTCCTTGTAGCTGAGCTTGGCGATGTCGTGCAGTCGCTCGAAGCTGCCCGCTTCGAGCACGGTCGGTCGGTTGCACTCGCGCACGAAGGCCAGAAACTCCTCGAGCTCGCGCAGCTCGCCGGTCAGCGCCGTGGCGTAGTCCTGTGGCAACGGCGTACCCTTGCGCGCGGCCTCGAGTAGGGTGTGTAGGTAGGCGGTCTCGCGCTGGCCATAGAGCGCCCGAAAGCGCGCCTCGATGAGCTCGAGCTCGCCGGGATACAGCTTGTTCGCTTTGACGAGCACGTTCTCGCGCACACCGACCTTGCCAAAATCGTGCAGCAAGGCGGCGTAGCGGATCTCGCGCATGTCGTCAGTCGTGAAACGCAAGCTCGCGTAGGGTCCGCTGGCGATTCGATGTACGTTCTCGGCGATACCGAGCGTGAGCAGCGCGACGCGCTCCGAATGTCCGGACGTCGTCGGGTCGCGACTCTCGATGGCGATGACCGAGGCCTTGACGAAGCCTTCGAACAGTCGGTCGATCTCTTCGTAAAGAATGGCGTTCTCGATGGCCGCCGCGGCGTTGGCGCCGAGCGCGAGCAGTAGCTCCTCGTCTTCCGCGCTAAAGGCCTCGCCATCCATGCGGTTGAGCGCTTGCAGCACGCCGGTGACTTCGCCCGTGGTGTAGCGCATCGGTACGCCGAGAATGTTGCGCGTGCGGTAGCCGGTGTCGCGGTCGATGGCGCGGTTAAAGCGCGGATCGGCGTAGGCATCGGGAATGTTGATGACATGGCCGGTTTGCGCCACTTGCCCGGCGATGCCGCTGCCCACGGGGATGCGGATCTTCTGCTCCTGTTCGAGGCCTTGCGCCACCTTGGTCCACAGCTCGTTGCGATCGCGATCGACGATCCACAGCGTGCACCGATCGGCGCCGACGACGCGGACTGCTTCGTTGAGAATGAGCTTGAGCAGCGCGTCGAGATCGCGCTCCGCCGTCATGGCCTTGGCAATGTCGAGCAAGCTTTGGAGCTTGGCGATGCGCGCGACGAGGCGCTCACGGTCGTTGTTTGCGGCGCGTGCGGGGCGCGCTTTGACGGCTGGCTTGCGAGCAGTGGTCCGCGATGTCGTCGATCGGGTGGGTGTCTTGCGCGCCATACAGAAGACGAGCCTAGCGCGCTGCTGGCACGGGATGCAACAGGCCGCAGATGGTGGTAGGGAGGGGCGGTGCGTCTCGTCGTGCAAAAGTTCGGTGCCTCGTCTCTCGGCGACGCGGCGGGCATGACGCTCCTTGCTGAGCGCGTGCTCGAGGCCCGTCAACGGGGTGATGCGTCGATGGTCGTGGTCTCGGCCATGACGAGCGAAAGCGAGCGCCTGACGCGCCTGGCTCAGTCGGTCTCGGACCGACCCGACGCGCGTGAGCTCGACACACTCTTGTCCGCGGGCGATCAAGTGTCTGCGGCGCTGGCCGCCATGGCGCTGCGGCGACGTGGGGTTGACGCTCGTTCCGTGTCGGCGGCACAACTGCGCCTGGAGACCGACTTGCAGAGCGGTGCCTCGCTCATCCGCGCGGTTGACAGGCTCGGTACGCGGCGCGCGCTCGCCAGGGGTCAGGTGATTGTCGCGACCGGGTTCCAGGGCGTCGACGTTTTTGGCAACCTCGTCGGCTTTGGCCGCGGCGGCTCGGATGTGAGCGCGATCGCCTTGGCCGTTGCGCTGGGGGCGGCCGAGTGCGAGATGTACACCGACGCTCCGGGGATCTTCACGGCCGACCCCTCGATCTGCCCACGGGCCAGGCTCTTGCCGTCGCTGGGCTACGAGGAAATGATGGAGCTCGATCACTCAGTTGCGAGGAGGCCGCACCCTCGCGCGGTGGAGCTGGCAATGCGACACAACGTGCCGATGCGTGTGCGTTCGGTCGACGGCAACGGTGCGGGCACGCTCATTACCCACGAGAAGAACGTGCTCGAGCGCTTGCAGGTGCGCGCGATCTCGCACAACGCCGACGTCGCCAAGGTGACCGTACGCCGCGTGCCGGACAAGCCGGGCATTGCCGCCCAGATCTTCGTTGCACTGGCGCGTGAGCCCGTCGGCGTCGACCTCATCGTGCAGAGCCCTTCGGAGCGCGGCACCACCGACGTGGTCTTCACCGTCAGCCACGCCGAGGCTGCACGCGCCCACGCGGTCGTGGCCGACGTGGCCCGGCGCATCGGCGCGGGCGAGATCGAGCTCGACGACGAGATCGCCAAGCTATCGATCGTCGGCGCCGGGATGCGTGCTCAGCCCGGGGCTCCGGCCATCATGTTCGAGGCGCTTGCACACGCAGGCATCAACGTGCACGTCATCTGCGCCAGTGACATCAAGATCTCCTGCCTCGTCGCGCGCGCGGACCTCGAGCGTGCCGTTCGAGAGCTGCACGAGTCATTTGGTCTGCGACAAGAGCCCGCGACGGGGGGGGAGTCCAAGCGCGGACGCCGCCGGCCCCGCCGCCCCCGTGCCACGCGCCATGGCGGCCGACGCTAGCACGGAGGCGAGTATTGCGCGCGGCATGGCGGCCGTCGCTTTGTTGTCTTGTCTCGGGGCTACGGGCGTCGAGCTCGGCCGACTGAGACCGCCGCCGTCCCCAAGTCCTCGCCCCGTCTGCCACACGCCGGTCATGGTGGAAGACTCGCAGGGACTGAGGCTCGCGTGCGCGGACGCCGCCGATCTGGCCGCCTGCGGACAGATCGAGGATGGCGACGCGGTGACGCTTGCGCCTGACGGTCAGTGCGTGCGTCGCGTGAGCGCTATGCCGGCGGCGGCGCGCCTCGCGGCGGAGGTGGCGCTCGATCTCAACCGCGCGAGCGAGGCCGACCTCGAGCTGCTGCCCGGCATTGGACCTAAGCTCGCGCACGCCATGGTCAAGGAGCGCGCACGGCGCGGTGGTTTTCGCTCGCTTGACGAGCTGACGCTGGTCAAGGGCATTGGCCCCAAAAAGCTCGCGCAGTTGCGGGCGCTCGTTCGCGTGGTGCCCGTGCCGCTTGGCGCCGCCGCGCGATGATGAGATACGGTGGGCGTGCAAAACAAGTGGACCGTGCTGCTCGTGATGATGTTGCCGACTGCCTTCGTGTCGCGAGCGTGGGGTCGGATCGTGCGCTGGCGCCGACCGCGATGGTTGGTCGATCTGCTGAAGAAGAACTTTGTTCGCGTCACGGGCATCGATCTCGGCGAGGCGGAGCAGCCGCTCGAAGCGTACGCCTGCCTCGAAGATCTGTTCGTACGGCGTCTGCGGGTGGGCGCGCGCACCATCGATGCGCGCACCGACGCCGTCGTCAGCCCGGTCGATGGGATGATCGGTGAGCTGGGGACCGTCGAGCAGGGGACGCTGTTGCAGGTCAAGGGGTGCCCTTACGAGCTTGCGGCTTTGCTCGGTGACGATAGCGCGGCGGCACGCATGGAGCGCGGCACCTATGTCACCATCTATCTTGCGCCGCACAACTACCATCGCATTCACGCACCGCTTGGCGCCGCCATCCGCGAAGCCGTGTATCTCCCCGGGCGTTTGCTGCCCGTGTTTCGCGCTGCGACGGCGATGATCCCAGGACTCTTTGTGCGCAATGAGCGCATCGTCACCTATTTCGAGCTCGCGCACGGTAAGCGCGCGGCTCTCGTGAAGGTCGGCGCGACGCTCGTGGGCCGTATGACCGTGACCTACGATGACGCGTTGCGCACGAACGCGAGGCGTTGGCGCAAGCGGCAGCGCCGTCGCTATGATCCGGCGGTGCGGGTCGTCAAGGGCGACGAGCTGGGTGCCTTCGAGCTCGGCTCGACGGTGGTGTTTGTCGCCGAGCGAGGCGCATTGACGCTCGATGCGTGCGCTCCGGGTACGGCAGTGCGCGTCGGCGAGCGCATCGGCACGTTGCGGGGCAGTGATGCGCATGCTTAGCGGCTCGGCCCGACCGGTGACGCTCGTACCATCACGCGTGCTCGGTGGCACGGCGGGTATCGTGCACGGATTTAGCGGTCGCGCTGTCGGTGAGGAATTCAACCTGGTCGCAAGCGGCGACGAAAGCCGTGCGCTCGTCGAGGCTCGGCGTGAGCATTTGCTCGGAGCGCTTGGTAGACCGGACGCCACGTGGGTGTCGCTTCGACAGGTTCACGGGGATGTCATTGTCGAGGTGACCCGCCGGGCCGGACGGATGATCGAGGGCGATGGCCTGTGGACCCGTGATCGGGACGTGGCCCTGGCGGTTCTCGTGGCAGATTGCGTGCCCGTGCTCTTTGCCGCACGGTCGACGCCCGCGGTCGCCGCCGTGCACGCGGGCTGGAAGGGTACGCGCTTGCAGATCGCCCGGCGCATGGTCGAGCGTCTCGCAGGTGCGGGTATCCCCGCGGGCGATCTCGTCGTGGCGCTCGGACCGGCGATTGGCCCGTGCTGCTTTGACATTGGCTCCGAGGTGGCCGACGCGCTGACGGCGGCGCACCCGGGAGCGACCGGCGCTGTCGGCCAGCGCGAGAACGGTCACTTCTTTGCCGACCTGTGGGCGCTCAATCAGCAGGCGCTCATCGACGCCGGGGTGCTGCCCTCGGCCATCGACGTCGTCCGGCGATGCACGAGATGCGACCCGACCTTCTATTCCTATCGACGCGATGGGGCGGCGTGCGGGCGACAGGCCGCCGTGATCGCGTTTGCGGGTCGGCGAGTTTCTTGACGCTCTAGTCGGCTCGCATGACACTGGCGTCGCAAGGTCGAACCTATGGACGCGTTGACACTTTCCAGCCGTTGCGCTCGGACGTTCCCGCTCGCCTTTCTCTGGTGCGTGAGTGGCTGCGCCAGCGCCGGCACGAGCGAGCTCGCCCGCTTGGACGCGAAGCTCGAGACCGTGCGCACCGAGCTCGCACGCGAGAGTGAGCGGGTCGACCGGCTTTCTGACGAGATCACGGTGCTGCGCGCCATGAGGGACGCGGCGGCGCAGGACGCAGCTGCGGCGAGCAACATGCCTCGCCACCTCGCGGTCGTGCGCCTTACCCCACCGACGCGGGAGGCCCCGATGCCGCCAGAGCGCGGCGTCGAGCCACCTCTCGTGTTGACGCTTCATGGCGACAGTGATGGGTCGACGGTCGACGAGTCGCATGGCGAGGGTAAGAGCAAGAGCCTCTTCGCCGACGCGCTCGGCGCGTTTCGGCGAGGGGACATGACGCGTGCCAGTCAGCTCTTTGCCCGCTTTGCCGATCTCTATCCCAGCGCTGCAGAGGTCGAGCCCGCCATGTACTGGATGGCCGAGTGTCGCCTCGAGCTAGGGGATGCGGCAGGTGCTGTGCGTGTGCTGCGCGAGATGAGTGAGAAGTTCCCGCGCGGCACCAAGAGGGCTGACGCGATGCTCAAGCTTGGCTTAGCGTACGAGAAGCAAGGCGAGCACGCCGCCGCGAGTGCCAGCTTCAACGACTTGATTCGAGCCTATCCGCACACCGCGCTCGCCGAGCTTGCTCGCGCGCACTTGACGCAGCAGGAGGTGGCACGATGAAGCAGGCACGCGGTCTCGCTCTGGCCCTCGGCGCAGGAGGGGTGCTGGCCCTCATGCAGGTCGCCGCGGCCCAAGCGCCCGACGCCATCGACGGCCGTGAGCGCGACTGGCGGCCGACGCTCGATAGCTACACCGTCGAGCGTGGTGACACGCTGTGGGACATCAGCGCGCGGGTGGTCGGCAGGGCAGCGCTGTGGCCGCGTATCTGGGCCTACAACCCCGAGATCACCAATCCGAATTGGATCTACCCTGGGGACATTCTGCGCTTTCAACCGTCCGACCAGCCGCTGCCAATGCTCAGTGAGCCGTCGTCAACGCCCATGCTCGTCTCGCAAAAGAGCGACGTCACCGATCTCGGCACGCGCAATGAGGACGAGGCCCATGGGCATGCGGCGATCGAGGTCATCAACACACGCCCCGCGGTGTCGCGCACCCCGGCCGGCCCACCGCCACCACGCGAGTGGCTCACGTGGATCGGCGCGTTCGTCACTCCCGAGGAGCTCGCCCGCGCGGGGACGCTGACACACGCGGTCGGTGACAAGCTGTTGCTGTCCAACAACGACGAGGTCTATCTGTCGTTTCCGGGCGAGCAAAAGCCCATCCGCGGCGAGCGCTTTCTCGTCTATCGTACGCTCGGGCGCGTGCGGCATCCGGTGAGCCACGATCTGTGGGGCTACATGTCGCAAGTGACCGGCGTCGTGACAGTCGATGGCAACGAGCCTGCGGTGACCCGCGCGCATCTTGGTACGACGCTGGTGGAGGTCGAGCGCGGTCAGTACGTCGCGCCGCTCAAGCAGGACCTGCGCAGTGCCATCACGGAGATCAAAGCACCGAAGGCGGTCGACGGCGTGGTGCTCGCCCTGAGCGCCGAAGCACCCGTCATGGCGGGAGAGCAGCAGCTCGTCTTCGTCGACAAGGGTACCGATGCGGGACTCGTGCGCGGCAATCGCTTCAAGGTCTACGAGCGGGGCGATCCGGTGACGCACGACTATTCTGACCTACCGTATGTGGACATCGCCACCCTCCTCGTGGTTGATGTGAAGGACAATGCGTCCACTTGCCTGGTGTTGAGCTCGACGAGGGAAATTGAGCCAGGCGATCGGGTGGAAGCAGTCACCCAATAGACAGGGGTCACCGCCGTGCACGCTACCGCCACCGAAGGCGACTTCTTGGGACATCCCAAGGGTCTCTACGTGTTGTTTTTCACCGAGATGTGGGAGCGCTTCGCCTACTACGGCATGCGCGCCATTCTCATGCTCTACATGGTCGAGCATCTGCACTTTGACACGCGTACGGCCGGTACGGTGTATGGCGCTTACACGGGGCTCGTCTACTTCACGCCGGTGCTCGGCGGCTATCTTGCCGATCGCTATCTCGGCCAGCGTACCTCCATCATCATCGGCGGCCTTTTGATGGCGCTCGGCGAGTTTGGACTCGGCCTCGGGCCCATCGCTTTTTTCTACACCTCGCTTGGCCTCATTATCCTCGGCAACGGGTTCTTCAAACCCAACATCTCGGTCATTGTCGGACAGCTCTACGGCGAGGACGACCCTCGGCGCGACGGCGGCTTTACGATCTTCTACATGGGGATCAATCTTGGCGCCTTCTTCTCGCCGCTCGTCTGCGGCACGCTCGGCCAGAAGGTTGGTTGGCACTGGGGATTTTTCGCCGCGGGCGTCGGCATGCTCTTCGGTCTCGTCGTCTATGTGTGGGGGCAGCGCTACCTTGGCGAGCGCGGCAAGCTCGATCCGAACCGCACGCACCTGAGTGAAGAAGCGGCGGCGAAGGCCATGCACGCTGATGCCAAAGCGGCCGCCAAGCGCGCGGCGACGCTGCTCTTCGGTCTCGGCGTCGCGGTGCTGCTCGTCGCCATCTACGTCGGGTACGTTACGAGCCCGCGCTGGGGCTTTGTCGCGGTCGGCATGGGCGCGGTGGTGATGATGCTGTCGTACGTGCTGACGCACAGTCAGGCGAACGAGCGGCATCGCGTGCTCGTCGTGCTCATTCTCGCGGTCTTTGGCAACGTCATCTTCTGGTCGGCCTTCGAGCAGGCGGGTAGCTCCTTGACGCTCTTTGCCGAGCGCTCGACCGATCTGAGCGTGCCCCTTGTCAACGGGTCTATGCCGTCGAGCTGGTTCCAGTCGTTCAACCCGCTCTACATCATCCTCTTCGCACCAGTCTTTTCCTGGATGTGGGTCAAGCTGGCAAAATTTGGTCGCGAGCCGTCGACGCCGATGAAGTTCGCGATTGGCATGAGCATGCTCGCGCTCGGCTTTGTCGTCATGGTCGCCGGCGGCGCGGTTGCCGACAAGGGCGTTCAGGTCAGCATGGGATGGCTTTCGCTCGCTTATCTGCTGCACACCTTCGGCGAGCTGTGCATCTCGCCGGTGGGCTTGTCGATGGTGACCAAGCTCGCGCCCAAGCGCTTTGCCTCACTGATGATGGGGATCTGGTTTGCCTCGATGTCGGTGGCAAATCTCGTCGGTGGTCTGTTTGCCGGCGAGTACGACACGATGAGCAAAGCGCTCTTTTTTGCGATCCCCGTCGTCACCGCCGGCAGCGCCGCGGTGCTGCTCTTCCTGCTCGTGCGACCACTGCGCAAGCTGATGCACGGCGTGCACTAAAGAGCGCCACACCCAGCGCGGCCCGACGCCACCGACGCGAGTGAAGAAGTAGAGGCTTTGCGTGCCTTAGGCTTGGCTCTGCAATCGGCGCAGCACGCGGTCGCCCGTGTGCTGGATCTGATCGACGTTGTAGCGTACGCGCGGCTCGGCGCGCTCAATCCATCGCTCGGCCAGCTCACGGCGTTCGGGGAATTGCTTGGCCTGTTTGACGAGCACGTCCGCGATCTGCACGTCGGCGAGAATGCGGGCCAGACGCTCGGCGTGCAACAGCCCGTAGGAGAAGTCGCGCTTGGGGTCCCAGCTCTTTAAGAACTTGTCGAGAAACTGCGGCAAAGGCCCGGCGATGGCCTCCGACCACTTGCTCTTGGCGATACGCAGCAGGATCGCCTGCTGCGCCGACAGCGACAAATCTTGCAGGGCGTAGTAGCGCCGCTCGAGTGGGTCGCGCAGCCGTACCGAGCGCACCTTGGCGACGGCCGTGCGGCGCACGAACCGCTGCGGGTCCCGAATGGCACCGAGCAGGTGGTCCTTGAGGGCCATCAACGCTTGGATCTGACTCGTGCCCTCGTAGATGGGCATCACCAAGGCGTCGCGCAAGAGGCGCTCGGCACCGAAGTCCTGGGTGTAGCCGTTGCCGCCGTGGATCTGCATGTTCATGCGCGTGATCCACACCACGGCTTCCGCAGCGGCGTGCTTGAGCAGCGGCGTGATGACGCGCGCGCGGCGTCGGTAGTAGCTCAGCCGTCGCTTGTAATCGGCGATGTCGGAGCGCTCTGCGAACGACGGCAGCCGCATCAGCTGCTGCAATCGATTGGCGGTCTCTTCGGCATACGCGCCGTCCATGGCGAGCGCGCGTAGGCCGAGAATTGTGGTCTCCATCTCGTCGAGATAGTCGGCGATCATTTCGTGCTCGGCGAGGGTCTTGCCCATGCTCTTGCGCTCGGCGGCGTACGCGCAGGCCATACGATAGGCGCTCTCGGCGGTGCCGATGCTCTCAAAACCCACGCCGATGCGCGCGTTGTTCATCAGCTGCAACATGAGCTTAAAGCCGTCACCGGCGTTGCCGATGAGCTCGGCTTCAGAGCCTTCAAACTGGATCGAGCACGTGGCCGAGCTGTGATGACCGATCTTCTCTTCCACGCGGTCGACGTAGCCGTTCTTGATTGTCCGGCCGTTGCGCTCGATGGTCAGCGGTACGAGAAAGAGCGATAGCGCCTCGAGCGAGCTTTCGTCCGCGGTCTTGGCGAGCACCAAGTGATACTTGGCGTGGCCTGAGGTGATGAAGATCTTGTTGCCGGTGAGGCGCCAAATACCGTCCTTATCTTTGACGGCGCGGCTGCGAATCGCGGCGAGATCCGAGCCGGCGTCCGACTCGGTCAGATCCATCGATCCCCAGGCCTTGCCGGCGACGATCTCGGCGAGCATGGCGCGCCATGGCGTGTCGGTGATGCGACCGACGTCGTCGATCTTCGTGCGCGGGTCGTGCATCGTGTACTGACAGAACGCACCCGCGAGCCCCGCATGGAAGCCAAAGTGGGTCATCACGCCGGCGTCGGCACGACTGAAGATCTCGGCGGCCGCAAAGTACACCAACGTCGGTGCGTTAAAGCCATCGAGCTCGCGTGGTAGCGTCATGCCGTAGAGACCGAGCTCGCGCAGCTTCGTGAAGATTTGCTGGTGCGCGGCGCCGTCCTGCACGACGCCGTCCGTGCCCAGGTGCGTGCCCTGGCGGTCGAGGTCCTTGGCCCGCGGAGCGACCTCCTCGGCGACGAACTCGCCGACCAAGGTCAGTAGCTCGCGATAGCTCTCGAGCGCGTCGCTCGCGTTCTTGGGCGCGTCCGTCGCTTGGTAGTTGAGCTCCACCAGCTCGACGAGCTTTTCCCAGTCGAGACCGCGGGAGAAATAGAATTGCAGATCGGCATTGTCAGTAAAGAAATTCGCCATGGCCTATGCTCCTCGTCCGCCCCGCCGAGAGTTTCATAGCATGGCTAACACAGTGCGTCGAGCGAGGGGCCAACCGGGACGTGTCGGCAGAGGGTCGCTCGCAGCTCGCGTGAACGCCGCCGCACCTGCTAGCATGCGCACGTGGTTGAGCTCTTGGTGGCGATGGGCGTCGTGCTCGTGCTGCTGGCCATGGCCTTCGGTGGTGCGCTGGCGGGCTTCGGCTTACTGCTCGGCCTTGGTGCGGTGGCGTCATTGCTTGGCCTCGTCGCGGGCGTTGGCGTGGGCATCGTTTACCACGCAGCGCTGTATCGCACGCTCGGACATCGTGGCCTGCTGCCGCACGGATGGTGGTGGCGCCCCACGAGCTTTCACGATCTGCTCAACGGGCGGGAGCGTCGCTCGGTGATGCCGTGGTTCTACGCGGGCGTGACCAGCGTGGTGGTGGCGCTCGGGGGTTGCGTGCTGCTCTTACTTGGGCTCGTGGCGCTCTAGCGCGGCCCGAGCTCAGTCGCGCTCGATCGACGTGTGCAGCGCTACTTCGATCGCATCGGCACAGCGGTGCACAAAGGACGTCGTGGGCTCGACGAACTGGACCCCATAGCTCTTGCTCTCAGGAACATAGCGCACCACGCGGGCCTTCGTCGTGACGTCGCCAAACTCGAGGAACTCGACCGTCAGCGTGCCTTCAAAGCCCACGGGAAAGCTGCCGCCACTGGGCATGACCTGGGCACCACTGCGCGACAGATCGACGACGCGGCAGGGTCGCGCATGGTTCGAGACGCGCAAGAACCCAGGCAGCCCGACGGGCACACGAAAATCCGTGCGACGTCGCAAACGCTGACGACCGCCGATGTGCTCGCCAGGCTTGGCCGCGTGTCGCAGCCGTGCTTCGTGCAGCTCGAGGTCTCGTTGCTGCGAACGAATCATAACCGTGAGTGCGCCAAGCCACAGCCCCACCGACAACAGCCCCAGGGTGAACGCAAATGCCATGGCCAGGAAATTAGACTGACTGCCCCACATCTGACAACTAGGATTGCGCCATGGT
>CAYHNK010000027.1:0-24600 GCA_964357695.1 uncultured Bdellovibrionales bacterium
GCGACCCACTGTCGTGAGCACCGAGGAGCCACCCACCCGGGTCGAAGGACGCCCCGAGGTGAGCACCGAGGTCGTGCCGATGCCGCTCTTTGGTGAGCTCAAAGAAGAGCCCTCGGTCCCCGCCGGCCGCGCGCCCATGCCGATGCGTGACTATGTGCCGACCCGCGAGCTTCGCCCCGACGAGCTCGAGGCCGTGCTGGAGCTTGCCGCCGCGGCGACTGATTTGCCGCCACCCCTCAAGGAACCAACGCTGGCGGCTGAATTCACGGCGGCCGACGTTGCCCCGATGCTCGACGACGACATCTCAGAGCCAGCCACCATCGCCACCGTCGAAGCCAATGTCCTCCCGCTGGGGGATGTGCCGACCGGGTCTTCGGGCGGGTCGCCGACGTCGCCGCGGACGATCACCGCCACCGAGGCTTTGATTTTGGCGCTCGCCGTGCTCTTTGGCCTGGGGGTGGTGGCCGCGACGTATTGGTACGTGGTGACGCCGCGGTGACGGGTCCTGACGAGCCAGGTACACCAGGCACGCGACGCACCTGGCCCGTGACCGTCGTGCTGTCGGCGGCGGTTACGGCCCTAGGCTTTTTGACGCTGCTCGGGTGGTGGCTCGATCTCCCGCTGCTGGCGAGCTTTAGCTCCGACCTCATTCCCATGGCGCCGAGTACGGCGCTGCTATTTGTCGCCTACGGGGTTGCGCTCGGCCTGCGCGCCTACGCAGTGCCTGGGCGCCGCGCCAACCTATTCGGCTCGGTCCTCGCCAGCTTGGCGTCCGTGGTCGCGCTGACCCTGCTCGTGACTTCCCTTGTTGGCATCCGCTCACCCATCGAGCATCTCGGCTTTCGCATCGCGGGCGACGTGCACGGAGCGCCGGTTGGGCACATGTCGCCGATGACCGCCGCCTGCTTCCTGCTCGCCGGCCTCTCGGTGTTGATGTCCCTGCCCGTCGCTGCTCTTGGCTCTGTGCGTCGACTCGTGGCCTTTGGCTCGGCCGGTGCGCTGCTCGGCACGTCCTTGGTGTTTCTCCTCGCCTATCTGTACGGCAAGCCGCTGCTCTACGGCGGCGGGATCATCCCGCCAGCGCTCAACACGACGCTGGCCTTCGCGGTGCTCGGGATCGGCCTGCTCGTCGTGACGGGACATCGGGGCCCGACCCCCGCGGCGCCGTATCCGAAGAGCCATGCGTCGGGTTGGTTCCTGCTCGTCTTCGTCGCGCTCGCCGCGGTGTTGATCGCGGCAGGCCGTTTTTACCACCATGCCTACGAGCGCCATTATCGCGCGGAGGTGGAGCAGCAGCTCGCCGCGGTCGCGGGTCTCAAGGCAGGCGAGCTCACGCAGTGGCGTCGGGAGAGACTCGGGGACGGTACAGTCTTTTTCGGCAACGACAACCTTTCCGATCTCGTGCAGCGCTGCCTGCAAACGCCTGATGACCCGTCGCTGCGCGCCAGTCTGACGACCTGGTTGCAGCGGGTTAGGCAAGCCTATCCGTACGATCGGGTCTTGCTGCTCGATGCCCACGGCGTCGAGATCGCCGCGGACCCGACCAGCGAGGAGCCGGTATCGCCCGCCCTCCAAGCAGCTGCGTCCGAGAGCCTGCGCGCGCCACAGGTGTCGTTCCTCGACTTCTACAGGGACGGTCCCGGTCGTCCCATCTACCTGTCGGTCCTGGTACCGATCGCCGCCGCACGGGCGAACGGCCCCATGCTCGGTGTGCTCGTGTTGCGCATCGATCCGACCGTGCACCTCTATCCGCTCATTCAACGCTGGCCCACGTTTAGCCAGACCGCCGAAGCACTCATCGTTCGCCGCGACGGGGACGAGGTGCTCTTCCTCAACGAGCTGCGCTTTCGCCAGGGTGCAGCGCTGTCTCTGCGCCTGCCGCTGGCCAATGATCGCCTGCCCGCCGCGAGGGCGATACGCGGATACGAGGGGATTGTCGAAGGCGTGGACTATCGCGGCGTGGAGGTGATCGCCGCGGTGCGCGCCGTGCCGGACTCACCCTGGTTTCTCGTCACCCGCATGGACGCCGCCGAGGTCTACGCGCCGCTGACCGAGCGCCTGTGGCTGATGATCCTCTTGGTGGTGACCTTGCTCTCGGGATCAGGGGCGGCGCTCGGGCTCGTCTGGCGGCAGCAGAGCATGCGCTTTTACCGCGAGAAATATGAGGCCGCCGCGACCCTGCGCGCGAGCGAGGCCGAGCTGCGTCAGCGCAACGACGAGCTGTCGCGCTTTACCTACACCGTCTCGCATGATCTGAAGAGCCCGCTCGTGACCATCCAGACCTTTGTCGGCTACCTCGAGAAGGATCTCGCAAAGCAAGACGCAAAGGGCGTCGAGCAGGACTTTGGATTCATCCGCGGCGCGGCGCAGAAGATGTCGCGCCTACTCGATGAGCTGCTCGAGCTGTCGCGCGTCGGGCGCATCAAGAGCCCGGCGGTGGACGTTCCTCTACAGGCCGTCGTCGAGGACGCGCTCGCCCTCGTCGCCGGTCGTATCGCCGATCGGGGAGTGCGCGTCGAGGTCACGCGTGAGCCCGTCTTTTTGCACGGCGATCGGATTCGTCTCGTCGAAGTTTTCCAGAACCTCGTCGACAACGCCGTGAAGTTCATGGGCGAGCAGCCGTCGCCACTCGTCGAGATCGGGGTTGAGAGGTCCGACGGAGAGCTCGTGCTCGCCGTGCGCGACAATGGCATCGGCATCGATCCCCGACACATGTCGAAGCTGTTCGGCCTGTTCGAGAAGCTCGATCCGCGGGCCGAGGGCACGGGTATCGGCCTGGCGCTCGTGCAGCGCATCGTCGAGGTGCACGGTGGGAGGATTTGGGTGGAATCCGCCGGTCCGGGCCATGGCACGTGCTTTCGCTTCACCCTGGCGGGGACCCGAAGAGTCCCGCAAAAGGACACGCCGTGAGACAAGACAAGGTGCACCCTGCGACGATCGAAGGTGGATGGCCTCGACGGGGGGAACAACGATGACGGAGAGCGGCCTGAGCATTTTACTTGCGGAGGATGAGCCGGCGCACGCCGAGGCAATCTGTCGCGCCTTTGCCGAACGCAGAGCCCACGCCAAGGTCCAGGTGGCCGGGACGCTGCGGGAATACCGTGCCATGGCTGACGCGAGTCCACCCGACATCGCGCTCCTCGATTTGCACCTGCCGGACGGCCGCGCCGTGGATGTGCTCACTTCGCCGCGCGAGGCGGGTCGATTTCCAGTGCTGATCATGACGAGCTCCGGTGACGAGCAACATGCCGTCGAAGCAATGAAGGCCGGTGCCTTGGATTACATCGTCAAGTCGCCCGAGACGTTTTCGGCGATGCCGCACACCGTGGAGCGGGCGCTGCGGGAGTGGGCCCTCTTGCGCGAGCGCGGCGAGCACCAAGACCGGATTGTGCATCTGAACGCGGTGCTGCGCGGCATTCGCAACGTCAACCAGCTCATCACGCGAGAGCGAGACCCGCAGACGCTCATCCAGAAAACCTGCGAGCTGCTTGTAGAGTCGCGCGGCTACCGCACGAGCTGCATCGTGCTCTGCGATGGCGCGCGTGTCATCGCCTCGGCCAGCGCCGGAGCACAGGCAGAGCTTCGCTCGCTGCGGCAGATGCTCGCTTTCGGCCAATTCCCCAGCTGTGTGCGCGAGGCCCTCGAGGATAGCCGGGTGGTGGTGCGCGAGCGTCCCGCCGAAGCCTGCGAGGGCTGTCCGGTCAACCGGGACTACTCGGAGGATCGGGACGCCGCCGCCGTGCGTCTCGAGAACGAGGGCAAGACGCTCGGCGCGCTGCTCGTGTCGTTGCCGCCGGGCTTCGCTTCACATGAGGAAGAGATCGATTTGCTCAAGGAGGTCGCAACCGACGTGGCCTTCGCGCTGCGCAGCATCGAAATGCAAGCCGCGATGGAGCAGAGCGCGGCGGAGCTGACGCGGTCACGGGAAACGCTGCGCACGATCTTCGAGAGCATCCAAGATGGCATTGTCGTGGCCAGCGCCGAGACGCGCATGTTCGAGGTTGTTAACGACGCCATCTGCAGCATGCTCGGTTACACCCGAGACCAGATGCTGACCCTCGGCGTGCAAGACATTCATCCGCAAGACAAGCTGCCGCATGTCATGGATCAGCTTGAGAGGCAGTTGCGAGGGACCGAGGGCACGCTGGCCACAGACATTCCGGTGAAACGGCGCGACGGCTCAGTCTTCTATGCCGACGTCAATGCTCGGCGCGTGGAGCTGGAAGGGCGCCCGTGCATCGTCGGCGTCTTTCGCGACATGACCGAGCAACGCCACCTCAAAGAGCAGCTCGAGCTCGCCCAGCGACTCGAGGCCGTCGGGCGCCTGGCCGGCGGCGTGGCGCATGATTTCAACAACCTGCTCTCGGTGATCATCACCTATGCGAGCTTTGTGGCCGAAGAGCTAGGCGAGTCCGATCCGATCCGCGCGGACGTCGTCGAGATCCAGAACGCTGGGCAGCGCGCGGCCGCCTTGACCCGCCAGCTCCTCGCGTTCAGCCGCAAACAAATCCTCGAGCCCACCGTGCTCAACCTCAACAACGTCGTCACCGGCATCGAACGCATGTTGCGCCGACTGCTGGGCGAGGACATCGACATCGAGGTCCATCTTGCCGACGACCTCGGCAGCGTCATGGCTGACCCGGGACAGATCGAGCAGGTGCTCATGAACCTGGCGGTCAACGCACGCGACGCGATGCCTAGGGGCGGCAAATTGACGATCGAGAGTCGCAACGTGGAGCTCGATGCGGACTACGCGGACCGCCACATCGCGGTCAAGCCTGGAAGCTTTGTCATGGTCTCGGTCACCGACGCGGGGTCCGGCATGGACGCGGCGACCCGGGAGCGCATCTTCGAGCCGTTCTTTACCACCAAGGAAAAGGGCAAGGGCACCGGCCTCGGTCTCTCCACCGTCTACGGCATCGTCAAGCAGAGCGGTGGCAACATCTGGGTGTACAGTGAGCCCGAGCACGGCACGACCTTCAAGGTGTACCTGCCACGTGTGGATGCCCCCGCTGCGCAGCCCAACCAACGACCCGCACTCGCCATGGCTACCGGCAGCGAGCGGCTGCTCATCGTCGAGGATGAGGACGCGGTGCGCAGGCTTGCCGAGCGTATTCTCCAGGGCGCGGGCTACGAGGTGCTCATCGCCGCAAACGGTGCCGACGCCCTGCGCCTGTGTGAAAACCACAGCGGAGCGATCGATCTCCTGCTCACCGACGTGGTGATGCCACAGATGGGCGGACGGGATCTCGCCGAGCGACTCGCCACGCAGTGCCCGCAGCTCAAGGTGCTGTTTATGTCTGGCTACACCGACAACGCGATTGTCCATCATGGTGTGCTGGATCCGGACACGCGCTTTATCGGCAAGCCGTTTACAGCGGCCGAGCTGACGCGCAAGGTGCGAGAAGTGCTGGACGAGAAGGACGGACTTCGCGGCGAGTAGAGTGTCACCCATGGGTCAGCACCACGATCACGCAGTTCCGATCGACGAGCTCGTGCGTCGCAGCTCCCACATCGTCATCGCCGAGATCCTTGAGGGGATTCGGGGGATGTCCACCCGTCAGATTGCCGAGACAACCGACGCCACCGGCCTGCCCGAAAACGAGACAGCGGCCAAAACCGGCGGCCGGATCGCCAAACGTGCCCGGCTGGAGCTTGAGGCCAAGACCGGCCAGAAGGTGGTGACCGGCGAGAACTACCTGCCGCCCAAACGCACCATCAAGCAAATCAAAGGCGGCAAACAATGAGTCATGCCGCGCTCGACGCGAGCGCCGGATTGAATGCGTTGAGCGAAAGGTAAAGTCACGATCACTTGCCGAGCTCCGCATCGGGAGTCCGGACGAGTCCAGGAAACTTCCGCCGCAGAGCCTGGTCGAAGCTCACCACCTGCGTTCCTTCGCGTTCGGCCAGCTCCACAAAAAGTGTGTCGTAGACTGGGTGTCGGTGCGTGATGGCGCGCCCCAGGGCTCCGCGCCACAGGAGCTCGACGGGCACGTTCGTGATCGGCAGCAGCGATGCGAGTGTCAGCGCCATCGAAGCGCCGTTTTCATCCAAGCGCTCCGTGATCACAGCCTTCCAGATGACGTTGGCGAGCTCCGCGCGCCAGTGGTCGGGTGCAAGCAGTTTGTTGCGCTGCAAGATCGCAGTCGCCGCGACACCTCGGCCTTCTTCGCCAAGCAGTGCTGCCGCGACGACATCGGTGTCCACCACCAGCTTCACGGTCGGCCCGTGTCGATCGCGTCGTGGATCTCGTCCAGCGTCAGTGGCTGGGCAACGCTCGCGCGCATCACCCGCAGCTGCTCGTCCAACGACGCGGCGTCGACGACGCTGCTCTCAACGATGGCGAGTAGCTCGGCTTGCATGGAATGCCCGTGTCGCCGAGCTCGTGCGTGCAACCGATTGACGACCCTGTCAGGAACGTTGCGCAACGTCAGCGTCTTGGTCATGATATCTCACGATGCAGTCAAAATGACTGCATGTCAAGTCGCACAGCAAAGCCCCTTGTGAATCGACGCGAGCATGGCGCGAAGAATATCGGCAAGCTATTTACAGCGGCCGAGCTGACGCGCAAGGTGAGGGAAGTGCTGGACGAGAAGGACGGACTTCGCGGCGAGTAGAGTGTCACTATGGGTCAGCTTCACTATCACGCTGTTCCGATCGACGAGCTTGTGCGTCGCAGCTCCCACATCGTCATCGCCGCGCCGAGCTCGCCCCCGACGCGGGTCGACGAGGTGGCGGTGCCTGGCGCAGGCAAAGAGGTACGGCCCTACACGCGGGTCGTGTATCGCTTCACAGTGCAGCAGAGCCTGCGCGGCGAGCTTGCACCCGGGGCGCCCATCGAGGTGGTTAGCGCGAACGACGACGAGGCCGAAGAGCTGCACCGTGAATACCACGTCGAAGGCGTGAGCCGGCACGTCGCGCTCGATCGCTACGAGCCCCGTGTCCCTTTCGGCAACGACGATCCGCGTTGGCTCTTCTTGCGGCCTGGACGTGAGCGCTTTGCCTACGCCGTTGATCTCGGCGCCGAGGGCTTGGGCGCCCGCACCGAAATCGAGCGTCTTGTGGCCACCACCCCGTACGTTTTCGACGACATCTTGGTCGACGAGCGTGAGGCCGTGCACGCGGGCAGTGATCCGCCGCCAGGCGATGCTGCCAACGACGACGACGCGCTGGCGTATCTGACCGGCATCGAGAAACGCTTTGCTCACACGGCGGCCGGTGTGCCACCGCCCACCGGAGTCGCGCGTGATCTCGGCGAGCATTTTGGCGGCCGCGTGGCGGCGCGGCTCGCGCTTCACCTCATCACGGACATTGCGGCGCCGCACTGGCGCGTGATGGCCATTCTGTTCTACCTACGCACACACGGCTCGCGTGCCGAGGAAGCGCCGCTCGTGCAGTTTGCGCGCACGGTGGGTGACAAAGAGTCGAAGGCCGAAGCGCTCGCGACGCTCGCGGCAATCCGGGCGCGCACCGCCGCGAAGTGACCGCGGTTGCTCAGGCTCATTCGATGTCGACGGTCAGCTCACTCGCCCCGTAAGAACGCGGGAATTGCGTCAAGAAGCTGCCGCGAACGTGTTCGAGATCGACATCACGCTCTGCCCGCGGTGCCGGCAGCAAGGCATGCAGCAGATCGCGGTGATCCACGACGCCGGTGTCTTGCGTGCGCGGAGAGCTTCGTCGATGCACGGGTGCGTGCCGTCGCTGACATCGTACACCCGGTAGCTCGGTAGCTCAGGATCGAAGAACCGCTCGCCCAGCCGCACAGCGAGCAGGGCGCTAACGAGTCCGATCGCGAATGCTCCAAGGCGTACGAGGATCGGAGCGCTGGCTTCATTTGGCATGTCGGGCTATGTCGACCCTCATACTCCCGCATGCCTACGGGCTTCAACGACGGAGCCAACAGCATCTGACTCAACGCTGACCCCAGCGAGGACCGACTGCCGGTCAGCGTCCGATGCGGCTCTTTGGCCGCGCGGCTCGTGTGCGCGCGTAGCCCGAAGCAACTTCCGCATGCCGGCACCGACAATTGATCGCGAGGCACACGAAGCCGAGACAAACGGCTAGGAGACCGCCATGGCCGACACGATTTCTACCCTCGGGGCAAACGCGGCAGTGGTCCGAAAGGACGCATTGGCGAGTGCGGGCACGGATGTCAAAACGCCGGTCAACGAGCGCTCAGCACGTGCTGCGACCGTGGGCGGCAAGACCTTCGCGTTGCAGAGCGCGCCGCAGGCAGCGAACCGCGACGCAATCGCCGGCGTGAGCCTGGCTGCTTCGACGAGACTCCGCGACACGCGCGGATTAAAGAGCAGCGGCAGTGAAGCCTTCGGCCCGGTGGTGGCCTCAGCGGTGACCAACAAAGTCACCGTGGAGAGGATGGCTGACAAGACCGGTGTGGCACGGACACTCGACTACGTCGCCTTGACGACGAACGATGGCGAGAAGCATGTGCCGCGCAGCCAGGTGTTTGCCGGCAAGCCCGCCGATCTCATCATCGGCATCGACGTCACGGGCAACACGCAAGGCCACATGTACTTGATCATCGACGGCACCCGTATCGACGGCCGCATGTTCTTCAAGGGCCAGGACGAATCGCGCGGTGACCCAAAGATCAGCGATGGCCTCGTCATCGCCTATCGCAACCTTCCCGAGGAGAACAAGCGGCGGCTCATCGACTGGGTGCGCTCCGATGACACCATTCACGCTCCGTCGTGCGTCGCCACCGCCTGCCGCGTGCTCTACGGCCACGGCGGCCTGACGAGTGGCCCGGACCGACCGCGCTACTGGTTCCCCTCGACGTTCTTGCGCAATATCGCGCAGCACCACTTGCAGGGCGCTGACGGCCAGCAGCTCAAGCCGGAGATCTACACCATCGACTGTGACATCGATCGCTTCTGGAACAACCTTCCCACGTGGAAGAGCGCCTACAAGTTCCTCCTACCGGTGTTTAAGAACACCTTCTTTGGGTCGAGCAAGTAGACCGCGCTCACGCCGCTACCAACAACCACGTCGCGTGGTCAAGACCACGGCGGCATCGATCGTCGCATAACGAAGGCTTGTCTCATGGCCCCACCGCCTTGGACTCACCCTCCGCAGGCTTCGCACGCAACAAGACGTTCCACGGTATCGCGTGCACACACCAAATGCCGAACCTCATCATGATGATGACATCGTGTAGCACGCTGCTGCAACAACCCGTTGCAATCCACGTTGCTGTCTCTCGCACGGTCTTCGTGACGACCTGCGCCCGCTGCTAGATCAAAGGGTTAGGCTGTCGCATCCATGCGAACGGACCTGGCACGCCGCATGCTTTGGGGCGCCAGCATGAAAACAGTGAAACGAAAAGCTTGCTCGGGCCCCCCGAAGCTCGGGGCGGCGATCCTGCTGTGTGGGTCGCTCGCGCTCGGCTGCGGCGGGGACAACCCAAAACCCGATCCAACCCAGGGTGACATCACCGGCGTCGTACTCGATCCCCATACCAGTGCTCCGGTGGTGGGCGCGACGGTGACCACCGATCCGGCCAGCGGCACTGTCGTCACGGACGCCGACGGTCACTTCGTCTTGAGCGATGTCGAGCCCGGCACCTACGTCGTCGTCATCACCGTCGACGGCACGGTGTATGCGCACTTCGAGTCGGTCGTCGTTGCCGCCGGGCAGCAGACGCAGCTTCAGCCCGACGCGCTCTGTCGCATCTATCCAACGACGTGCCTCGGCTGTCACCTGGATCGGGAGGCGCTCATCGCCTCCATCGAGGAAGACCCACTTCCCGTCGTGACGGAGGCCGGCTCTGCCGGCGAAGGGTGAGGCGGAGACGTACCGGAGTTGCCGGTACAAGACAAAGTGCTCGTGAACATCAATTTCTTGGCCGATGTGACCCACGGCAGCCTGGCCTGTGAAGACTGCCACGGTGGAGATACGCAAGGCACGACGCGGGCCATCGCGCACGTGGGCATGACCGCCGATCCGACCCTCGCCACGGCGACGCAAACGTGTGGTCAGGCTGGCTGTCACGCGGCCATCGTCACCACCTCGGCGACGAGCTTGCACACCACCGTAGCGGGCATCCGTCGGTCGATGATGGATCGCGCGGGCGGTGCTCTCGGAAGCGAGCTGGATACAGCGTTCACCAACCACTGCGCCCGCTGCCACTCGAGCTGCGGCGATTGCCATGTGAGCACGCCTGCCGCCGCTGGTGGTGGTCTGCTCTCTGGGCACGTGTTCAAACGTACGCCGCCCATGACCACGGTCTGCACGGCGTGTCACGGCAGTCGCGTGGGCAATGAGTTTCGTGGTGAGAACTACGGCATTGGCGCTGACACGCACTACAACCGCGGCATGCAGTGCGTCTCCTGTCACGGCGGCGCCGAGATGCATAATTCCGATGGCGACGACGCAACCCACCGTTATCAGATCGACGCGGCGCCAAAATGCGAGGACTGTCATGCAGACGACAGCGCGTTCCGTAGCACCACCGCACACGGCGTATCGGGCCATCGCAACACGACCACGGGACGTCTGGAGATGAGCTGCTACGTCTGTCACGCGCAGACGTACAAGAACTGCGCCTCGTGTCACGTGTCCCTCGACGCCGAGACCGGCAAGCCGATCTACGACGTCAACGGTGCCACGGCGAACGAGTCGGTGATGACTTTCAAGATCGGTCTCAACTCCGCACCCGACGCCCTGCATCCAGAAAGATGGGTGTTGGTGCGCCATGTGCCCATCGATCCGGACAACTTCGCTTACTACGGCGCCGGTCTGTTGACGGCCTTCGACGCGAAGCCGACCTGGGTCTTGGCAACGCCGCACAACATCAAGCTGTCGACGCCGCAGACCGAAGGCTGCTCGACGACGTGTCACGGGCAGCGCGATCTCTTCCTCGCGGACAGCGATCTCGCAGCCTACGAAGTGCAAGCAAACCAATCGGTGGTCGTTCAAGACAGCGACCTACCGTGATTAGAACGCCCATTCGTGGGCAAGGAGAAACAAGATGCAGATGAGCAAATGGACCATGATTTCGCTGCTGGCGCTGGGCCTCGGCCTTGCCGCTTGCGGTGAAGACGACCCAACGACCGGAACGCTCAACGGCGTGGTCACCGACATGCAGACCGGAGCGGTGCTGGCCGGCATCACGGTCACCACCGACCCGGCCACCGAGACGGTCACGACGGCCGCCGACGGTAGCTTCGAGATCGAGGACGTCGATCCCGCAAACTACGTGCTGCACTTCTCGGCGGCGGGCTACGTTCCCGAGCAGGGCGAAGCAGCGGCCGAGGCCGGCGAGACGGCGACCACCGACGTGGCCATCGGCAGCCAGCACTACCACGTCGCCGAGGCGGCGCGCAGCTTCCTCGCGCTGAGCAAGCTCGAGACGAGCGATCCCAACTATTTCTCTCCGATCACCACGGCGACGGCGCTGCATGACAAGCTTTACGATAGTGACAGCGCCAACGACCCCCTGGTGGTGAGCGTGCGCGCAGGCGCGGACTACGCCGCCGGCCATGTGCCGACTGCGATCAACATTGGATGGAAAGCCGTCGCCGACGACGCGTCGCTAGCGACCCTCGGCGATCCGGCAACGGCAAAGCCGATCGTTGACTACTGCTACACCGGCAACACGGGCGGCATCGCCTCATCAGTTCTCAACATGCTCGGCTACCGTGCCCAAAACATGAAGTACGGCATCGTGGCGTGGACGCCGGATACGACGGCGCGCGGCGCCAACGGCGTGGAGCCGGACCTCACGAAGGACTTCACGGTCGAGACCGACGTCAACACCGCCACCGAGACCTTCACGCCCCCGTTGCTGGCCAGCGAAGGCGTCGAAACACCGCAAGATGCGGTGCAGGCCGCCGCTCAGGCGTACCTCGCAAACCCGGTCATGGCTCCGACGATCGGTGCTCAGACGCTGTTCGACAATCTCAACGACGGCAACGCAGACAACGACCCATTCATCATCAGCGTCCGCAAGGCCACTGACTACGCGATTGGCCACATCCCCGGCGCGATCAATATTCCGTGGAACGACATCGCGCTTGCGGAAAACCTCGCCAAGATCCCGACCGACAGGGACATCGTGGTCTACTGCTACACCGGCCACACCGGCGCTGTCGCCACCGGTGTGCTCGGCGTGCTCGGCTATCACAAGGTCAAGAACTTGAAGTACGGCATGGCCGGCTGGACACAGGACGCCTCGGTGCGTGCAACCACGGTGTTCGACGCAGCCACGGACGTCAAAGACTTTGCGATTGTTACCGGTACCGAGCCGGGCACGATCACGCCGTAGGTCCACTCCTCGATTGCTGCTGAACGGTCCGCACGCTCGCTAATAGGGCGTGCGGGCCGACTTCCGTCGTGCCCCTACCCGATCCCCAACGCCCGCATGCGACGCCACAGGGTCGTGCGACTCAACCCGAGGGCCGAGGCTGCCTGGGCGCGATTGTAATGGGCGTGCGCTAGGGCTTGCTCGATGTGGCTGCGCTCGTCGCCGTGGTCACCGGCCCGCGCTGTCGCTTTCACGATGTCGTCGGGGAGGTCCACCGGATGAATCGTTTCGCCGTCGCCCATGGCGAGCGCGTATTCGAGGGCATTGCGCAACTCACGCACGTTGCCCGGCCAGGCGTGGGCCATCATCGCCTGCTGCGCTTCGCTGGTCAGATGGGGACTCACTTTCGTGTCCGCGGTGAGCTCGCGCAACAGGTGGTGAGCGAGAAGAGGCACGTCGGCGCGTCGAGCACGCAGTGGCGGGACTTTGAGGGGCACGACGCAGAGACGATAGTAGAGGTCTTCGCGAAACGCGCCCGTTTGCACCAGCGGTGGGAGATCGGTGTTGGTAGCGCTGATGATTCGCGCGGAGAAATGTAGAGTCTCGGTGCCGCCCACCCGCTCATACTCGCGCTGCTCGAGGACGCGCAAGAGCTTGGCCTGCATCTTCGGCGTGAGACAAGCCACTTCGTCGAGAAAGAGCGTTCCGTTGTTGCACAGCTCCAGCCGGCCGCGCTTGTCACGAAAGGCATTGGTGAACGAGCCCCGCTCGTGGCCGAACAGCTCGCTTTCGAGCAGCTCCTCGCTGAGGGCAGCGCAGTTGACCGCATGAAACGGTGCTGCCGCTCGCGCGCCTTGGCGATGGATGGCACGGGCCACCACCTCCTTGCCGCTACCGCTCTCGCCGCTGATGAGCACCGTGACGTCGCGTGCGGCCACTGATCGGACCGTACGGCGCAAGCGGCGCATCACTTCCGTCTCACCCACGATGGCGCCGTCGCAGCCTTCGGGGGCACAGGGTCGAAGCCGCGCCACCACACCCACCACCTCGTCGCCATCGAGCATGAGCGGGGAAAGCTCAAGGCTCGACATCATGTACCGACGGCCCGGCGCGTGGATCGAAACGTCGTCCAGGCGGCGAGTCTCACCGCAGGCGACCACCTCGTCGCAGACGCTGCGCAAGAGCTGAGGCTCGGAAAAGAGCGACCAGGCGCTCTGGGGCGCGAGCGCACCCCCGCCCATCTGCAACAGCTCCCGGGCGCCGCGGGAGAGCCCAAACAGCTCCCCGTCGCGACCAATGGCCAACTCCGCCTGCCCGCGGCTCGAGAGCAGGGCCTCAACAATCGGCGTCGACAAGGCGTCCGGTGGCCACAGCATGCCGCGCCCGGCCGCTTCCACATCATCGGCCGACAGGAGCTGCAGGCGCTCGAATCCGCCCACCACCTGGCCCGTCTCGTCGCGCAGCACCGTGGCGCTCTTGATCACCTTGATGGAATCACCGCTGCGCACCTGCATCTCGCAGCGTCGGCCACAGACGAGCCCTTCGCTGAACAAGCGACAACCCGTCCCACAGTCCCACGAGCGCAGGCCGTCGCCGCACGATTGCCCGAGCACCTCGTTGCCGGCAAAGCCGGTCAGGGCCGTAAGGCGTTGGTTGTGTCCAACGATGCGCCGGTCGAGATCGATGAGCACCACCGCCTGGTGGGCGGCATCCAGGGCGTGCAGTGGAGAGCGACTCGGGGCCTTCGAGCTGGCCACGAGACGAGCCATGGCCTCCACGCAGGCGCGCGCCGCGCGGTCATCGAGGCAGCTCGACTTGGAAGCGGAGGCCCATGCGGCGGCAACTGAATCCATAGTCATTTGCTTAACAACAAGAGACAAATCGTTAGCTGTGGATTATACATGTGCGGTTTGATTCGACAAGCGCAAATCAGGTCGTTCGATATGGAAGTAGACCGATGGTGATGGATCTCTTTGCCTGCGTGAACGAGTGCGGCTGCGCGGCCAAGGTGCCGGCCCAAGAGCTTCGCTCCATGCTGCGCGGGGTGACGATTCCCACGAGCCCGGCGGTGATCGTCGGGCCCGATACCCTCGACGACGCAGGCGTCTACCAGCTCACGCCCGGGCAATGTCTCGTTCAGACGGTGGACTTCTTTCCGCCCGTGGCCCGGGACCCGGTGGACTACGGGCGCATCGCGGCAGCGAATGCGCTCAGCGATGTGTATGCCATGGGTGCGACGCCGCTCACCGCGCTGGCGATTGCCTGCTTTCCCTCGGAGCTGATCACGCAAGACGTACTCGCTGCCGTCAGCCGCGGCGCCATCGAGAAGCTGCACGAAGCGAATTGCGTCTTGTTGGGAGGCCACTCGGTCCTGGATCCACAAGCGAAGTTTGGTCTGTCGGTGACCGGGATCATTCGCCCGGAGGATCTACTCACCAACGCGCAAGCACGTGCGGGAGACTTCTTGATCCTGACCAAGCCACTCGGCACGGGGGTCACGATCATGGCCGTCCGGGCCGAGATGGCCAGCGCAGAGCAGGAGCACAACGCCAATCGCTCCATGGCGGCGCTAAACGCCAAGGCCGCGGAGCTCGCTCGCCGCTGCGGCGCCCGTTGTGCGACGGACATTACGGGCTTCGGCTTACTGGGGCATGCGATGCAGCTCGCACGCGCGAGCGGCGTATCACTGGAATTTGGCGTCGAGGGGCTACCGCTTCTCGACGGTGCTCTGGGCTTTGCCGAACAGGGCCTGCTGTCGGCCGCCACCTACAGCAATCGCGCGTACGTGGGTGACGACGTGACCTTCGACGACGATGTCCCGCTCGCCATGCAAGATCTGCTCTTCGATCCTCAAACCTCCGGCGGCTTGCTCATCTGCTGTCCACCGGCGCGCGCAGCCCAACTCATCGCGTGGGCGCAAGAAGAGCTGACAACACCCTGTGGCCTCGTGGGACGCGTGGGCGAGAAAGCGAGTAATCCGCTCATCACCGTGCGCACCCGTGCGTTCGTCCCCACAGCAGAAGCGACGGTCGCGGCGTCGTGATCTACTTCGACAACGCCGCCACCTCGTGGCCCAAGCCCGACGCGGTTCCGACTGCCATGGTGCGCTCCCTGCGCGAGTCCGGTGCCAATCCCGGGCGCTCCGGACACGCGTTGTCGATGCAGGCGAGTCGCGTGGTCTACGAGGCGAGAGAGAGCGTCGCCAGGCTCTTCGGCATCGATGATCCGCTCTCCGTGGTCTTTACCAAGAACGCCACCGAGGCCCTCAACCTGGCTCTGCTCGGTTTGCTTGCCCCCGGTGATCACGTGATCACGAGCGCCATGGAGCACAACGCGGTGTTGCGGCCCCTGCGCTTTCTCGAAGAGCGCGGCGTCTGGGTCACCCGCGTTTCCTGCGCCGACGATGGGACGCTCGATCCCAACGACCTGGCGCACGCGATCACGCGCAAGACGCGCCTCGTGGTGCTCAGCCACGCCTCCAACGTCACCGGCACGCTGTGCCCCATCGACGACATCGCGAGGCTTGCCGAGGAGCACGACGTGCTCTTGTGCCTCGACGCCGCCCAGACCGCTGGCGCGTATCCCATCGACGTGCGTACCACGAAGATCGATCTCCTGGCCTTCACCGGTCACAAGGCTCTCTACGGCCCCCAAGGAACCGGTGGCCTGTGCATCGGGGCACGCGCGCGGCACCACCTGCGTCCCCTCATCTACGGCGGCACCGGCAGCGCCTCGGACTCGGACGTGCAACCCGAGTTTCTTCCCGATCGGTTCGAGGCCGGGACGCTGAACGGGGTGGGGATCGCCGGACTTGCGGCCGGCATCGCGTTCGTAAACGAGCGGGGACTCGCGCACATTCGCCAGTGCGAGGAGGCACTCACCGCGCGCTTGCTCGCGGGTCTTCGAGAGATCTCCGGCGTGCAGGTCTTTGGCACGCAGGACGCCAAACGCCAGGTGGCGGTGGTCTCGTTCAAGGTCGCGGGCTGGAGCTGCTCCGAGGTCGCATCGCTCCTCGAGGAGCGCGCCGATATTTGTTGCCGCGCCGGACTCCACTGCGCTCCCATGGCCCACCGGCAGCTCGGCACTTTCCCCGAGGGCACCGTCCGTTTCAGTCTGGGCCTCTTCAACACTGAAGCAGAGATCGACACCGCGCTGGCCGCGCTGCAAGACCTCCCGAAAACACCGATCGGAGATGACGCGTGAAGCAGACCCTTGACGCACGGGGGCTCGCCTGCCCGCAACCGGTGGTCTTGACCCGCAAGGCGACAGCAACCGCCGACCACGTGACCGTCATCGTCGACAACGCGGTGGCGGTGGAGAACGTCACCCGCTTCGCTCGCTCGCAACACTTTGCGGTCCACGTCTCCGAGCAGCACGACGGTGTCTATCTGGACCTGCGTCGAGACGGCGCACTCGTCGCGTCGCCATCGCCAGTCGGAACCACAGTGCTCTTTGTCACCTCGGATCGCCTGGGCGACGGGCCCGCCGAGCTGGGCGAGCGCTTGCTGGCCGTGCTCGTTAGCACGCTGCTCGACACCACACCGCGGCCAACGTCGATCATCTTCATGAATTCGGGGGTGAAGCTCGCCGTGCGCGGCTCCCGGGCCCTCGACGATCTCGTCGCGCTCGCCAACGAAGGCGTCGACGTGCTCGCCTGCGGCACGTGCCTCGACTACTACGAGCTCACGCAAGACCTGGCGGTGGGCCGAGTGTCCAACATGTACGACATCGCCACCATGCTTCTGACGGCAGGTCGCCTTGTCCGCCTCTGAGCCGCCCATCGAATTTGGCGTGGTGCTGTTTCACTCCGTGCAAGGCGCCATCGGCGCGGAGAAGCTCCTCGTCGCCGCGGGAGTCCCGCACAAGCTCATCGCGGTGCCACGGGAGCTGAGCTCCAACTGCGGCTTCTGTCTGCGCTTTCGCTGGGCCGATCGGGATCGTGTCGAAAGCACGCTCGCCCAACGTCAGCTCGGCGTGGAAGGGATCCACGCCCTGCGCCCACGTTGATCCCGAACCGCCTGAGTCGCGATGGCGGAAGCGCACGGGAATCGAACCCGCCCAGGACGTTTCTCACGCCCCACACCGATTTTGAAGACCGGGGGCAGCACCAGCCAACCACGCGCTTCCGTGCAGTCGCGTAGCACAGGGCCCGATGACTTGTGAAGGGACGGTGAAACGAATGTCGCGCTACGGCGCCAGCGCGCGGACGATATCGGGGACTTCCGAATCGAGCACCGTGCGCATGTCGAGAAGGACGTGGTCCGCTTGGATGCGAGAGAAGATCGGCACCTCGGCGGTGCGCAGCTTGGCAGCCAGCGCTTCGGCCGAAAGCTCCGGCGCCCGGAGCCTCACGACAAACGACGGCAGGACGGAGGCCGGCGAAGATCCGCCCCCGAGTCGAGAGCTCTCTGGCGAGACCGAGATCTCCCAGTTGCCGCGCGTCGTCTTCAGCTCGCTCACCAGTCGGTGCGCCTGGCGCTCGATTTCGTCAATGGGCTTGGCGATGACCGCGTACGTCGCGTGGTCGCGGGTCAGGTGCTCCGGTGCCTGAAAGAGGCGCAACGTCGCTTCGAGCGCGGCCAAGGTCAGCTTGCAGACCCGCAGCGCGCGATAGAGTGCGTGCCCACGCAGACGCTCGACCCACGCCCGGCCACCCACGATGAGTCCCCCCTGCGGTCCGCCGATGAGCTTGTCGGTGCTGAACAACACGAGGTCGGCGCCGAGCGCGAGGCTTTGCTGCACCGTCAGCTCGGGCACGAGGCCGAACGGCTCCAGATCGATCAACGCGCCGCAGCCGAGATCGTGCACGAGGGGAATGTGGTGGCGTTGCGCCAGTGCCGCGAGCTCGGCGATCCCCACCTCCTCGGTGAAGCCCACGATGTCGAAGTTGCTGCGGTTGGCCTTGAAGATGAGTCCCGTCTGCGGGCCAATGGCCTGCTCGTAGTCACTCACGCGTGTCTTGTTGGTGGAGCCCACCTCGCGCATGATGGCGCCGCTCTCGGCCATGACGTCGGGAAGTCTGAACGAGCCACCGATCTCGATGAGCTCGCCCCGCGAGACGAGAGCTTCCTTGCCTCCGGCGAGGGCGCGCAGGGCCAGAAGCGTCGCACCAGCGTTGTTGTTGACAACGAGCACGTCTTCTCCGCCGGTCACCTGGCGCACGAGCGCATCGATGCTGTGCTCGCGCTGGGTGCGCTTGCCTGTTTCGAGATCGGTCTCGACATTGCAGTAGCCGGCCACCTCCAACAGCGCCGCGCGCGCCACCGCCGGCAGCACCGCCCGTCCGAGGTTCGTGTGCAGAATGATGCCAGTGGCGTTTACCGTGCGGCGAATCTTCGGCCTGCACCCCCGCAGAACTCGCGCCGCCACATCGTCGGCGAGCGCTTCGAGATTCCCGCCCTCGCCCACACCTTTGCCACATAGAAGCCCGCGTCGCAGCTCGTCGATGGCCTCTCGTGCGGCGTCGGTGACGACACGGTGGCCGTGCTGCTGGGACAATGCCGCGACCCGCGGCTCTTGGAGCAGCGCCTGCACCGCGGGCAACGATCGCAACATGGCTTGGGAAGTGATGGGGGAGCTTGCGGGGTGCTCATTCATGGAGGTCATGCCTTGCGTCGCGAGGGATGCAGACGTCGCACGTCACCTGCGCGCAACGTGACGCGGCGGCGGTCGAAGTATTCCAAGAGGGGGATGGCGTACTTGCGCGACACCCCACCCGCGATGGACTTGAACTGCGATGCGGTGAGGTCCCCCTGCTGGGCGAGCGTCTCGACGAGCCGCTTTTCAAGCACTGCAACGTCGCCAGCGTCGAAATGGAAGTCCTGCGAGATGCGCACCAGCGCGCCTTCTTGCGTCAAGATGGCCAGCAGCTCGTGAAGGCGCTTGGGCGGCAAGCGCAGCCTCACTGCCATCTCCGCGTCGATGGGGGGCAGCAAGTGTGCCTCTCGGTAGACCGCGCAAATGGCGTCGAGATCCCGCGTGTCCGCTTCGTTGCGCACCGTGGCGCGCCCGGCCAAGGACAGCAGGGCGCCTTGACGCAAGATCTTGCCCCCCGCGAGTCCCATCGCCACCGCGAGGTTGGCAAGTGGCCGCTCGGGCGGCGGGAGCTGACTGCTGATCTCGGCTTCTGCGAGACCTGGTGACAGCGGTGCGTCGTGGTGATGCGCCTCCACCAAGGCGATGACCCGATCGACGAGCTGCGAGCAGACTTCACGGTCCACCCAGCGCTCGCGTGCGCCAGGCACGCGCACGAGATCTCCGCGCTGTGCAAGAGTGCGCAACGCCTCTCGCCCCTCACCCGGTGGCAGGCGACGGTGCAAAGCCTGGCCGTCAATCCCCTGGCTGCGCGACTCCCGCGCCAGCGCCAGCAAGCGAGCTTCCGGCGTGCCGCGCAGGCCCTCCACTTGCGAAGCGGCCAGCGATACGGAGCGCCGGCCGCTGGGCGGCTCGGGATCGAGCACCACCCCGCCAGCTACGGTGGCCTGGCCATGGACCCCGGGGCGCCGCAAGACCAGGCGTTGACCCGCGAACGTGGCGATGGGCTCGTCAAAACGCAAGAGCACACCCGCCGCCTCCCCCGGCTGGATCTCTCGGCGCCCCAACGGGATCACACGTGTCTCGCGCTCGCCCGTGCCGAGATGCGTCGTCACGGTTTCCTCACCAAGCGGCGTAGCGCGCGGCAACACCTCCACCCAACTGATGCATGCATCCACCGCGCACAACGTATCGGCGTGTGTCAGCATCATGCCGCGGGTGACGTGCTTGACCTCGCCGCCGGTGAGGTTGACGGCTGCACGCATGCCGGCGTACACGGCCTCGCGACCCGACCCCAGCGACTGTAGACCGCGCGCCCGCAGTCCTGAGAGCGGCGCGTGCTCGTTACCGAAGGCTTCGAGCGTGTCCCCGACGCGCAGGGTGCCACGCAGCAGGGTACCCGTGGCCACCGTGCCGTGACCTGCCACCGTGAAGACTCGATCCACCGGAAGACAAGCAGGACCGTCCGCGGGGCGCACTGCCGTCGTCGCCGCAAGCGTGATCACCGCTCGCTGTAGCTCATCGAGGCCCATCCGAGTTTTGCTCGAAACGCGTACGAGCGGCGCCTGTTCGAACGCAGTGCCACGGCAAACGGTGCGGATCTCGGTCTCCACCCGCGATGCGTCGTCGGGCTCTACCAGATCGCACTTCGTGAGGACCAGCAGGCCCGTGGGCACGTCCAACAAACGCAGGATGTCCAAATGCTCACGCGTCTGCGGCATGACGCCATCGTCCGCGGCGACGATCAGCATGCCGAGGTCCATGCCGGCGGCGCCGGCCACCATGGTGCGCACCAGACGCTCGTGGCCCGGCACGTCGACGATGCTGGCCTCGAGGCTTTCAGTCAGACGCCACGGCGCAAAACCCAGCTCGATGCTGATCCCACGCCGCTTCTCCTCCGCGAGTCGATCGGTGTCCACGCCGGTCAGAGCCTGAACCAACGCGGTCTTGCCGTGATCCACGTGGCCGGCGGTGCCGAGCACCAGGTGTCGCACGTTCGTTGTCACCGAGTGCGCGCATAGCCGCGCCGTGCGCAGGTGTCAAACCAGCGCGCGCAAGTGCGACGCAGCGCCAACAACACCGGGACAAGCAGCCGGTCCTGCGTCGCCGTTGAATACCTCCTAAGCCTTGGGTACGCTCGCCCGATGCTACTCTCATCGAAGCGCCCGCTCGCCGTCGGGATCCTGGCGTTGACCCTCACCGCGTCGCCCGTCGAGACCCAAGCGGCGCCACCACCCGAGCCCTTGCGCCCGACAGTAGCGGTGCTGCCGCCGCTGCCTGCTGATGGTAAGGCCGACGCGGCATGGATTGGCGTCGCCCTCGCCGACGATCTGAGCAACCGTCTGCTGCTGCATAGCCGGCTCGATGGCATGGCCTTGCAGCAGAGCTACCCGTTGAATGTCTTCGGGTGGCGACAAGTCGCCGCCGCGGCGCGCAGCGAGGGCATCGACATCCACACGCCCGTCGACACGAACGACATCGCGCGGCTTGGGCAGGAGCTCGGCACCGACGCCCTCTGGGTGGCGAGCTACACGAGCGATGGCACCCGCGCGGTGCTGTCGTGGCGTCTCGTGCCTGTTGGCGGCGCCAGCGTGCGTGCGACGACGCAAAAGGTGACGCTGACGCTCGACCAGATCGCGCTTGCCGCCGAGGCGATTGCCGACGAAGTCATCAAGGCCGTCGGCGAAACGCCCGAGCACCCGAGCGGCCAGAAGACGACCGTCATCCCCATGGCGGCGGCCAAGCCCTTCGGCGAGGCCGTGGCGCTGCTCGCTGGCCAGTCACTCGATCCGCGCGCCCGCCTGGTGCTGTCACGCGCCGACATCGAACGGGCCCACGCCCTGCTCGCCACTGCCACGCGCACGGCCCCGGACTTTTCGCGCGCCTGGGTCGAGAGTGCCCTCGCATCGAGCCTGCTCGGCAACGCCGAGGCCGCCGAAGCGGAGCTCGTGCAGGCTCTTGCTCAGTCGGGTGAGCTCGAGCCGAGTGTCTCGGTGGGGCTCTTTCATCTCTACGATCGGCAGGGCAAGGCCGACGACGCGCGACGCGCCCTCGAAGAGGCCGTGCAAGCGCACCGCGGCTTTCTCCAGGGCCAAGCCTATCTCGGCAGCGCCTATCTGCACGCCGCACGGCCGCGTGACGCGCTGACGATATTTACCAAGCTTGCCGCGACCACGCCCAAGAGTCCGTGGGCGCGTGTCATGCGGGCGACCGCGCTGGCGCGACTTGGCGAGCACGCCCAGGCGATCCGCGAGACGGAGGCGGTGCAGCGGGCCTACCCACAGTCCCTCGCGGTGACCCTCGCGTTGAGCGAACGGCAAATCGACGCGCACGAGCTCGAGGCGGCACACAAGACGCTGGCTGCGGCGCTCGTACGGCACGCCCACCACCCCGTGGTGCTCACACGTCTGTCGTACGTGAATATCCAACGCGGCGACTTCGCTGCGGCAGTCGACCTCGCGGGGCGGGCCGTGGCGGCGCTGGGGGACGGGCGCGGCGACTCGCTCGCCGGCTACGCGCAGCTCAATCTCGGGCACGCGCTCGCGCGCGTGGGTCGCACCGACGAAGCCTACGCGGCGCTGCGCAAGGCAGCGACGCTCGGCATCCACGGGGACGACCTGAAGCTGCTCTTGGGTGACGCGGCCTTGAAGGCCTTTCTCGCCGATCCGCGTAGTCCCCTGCGGCCATAGACAGCGCGGGTGTGCGGCACCATCTTGTGCACCTTGGAGGTGTGTCGTGAGAATTGCCGTCACCAGTCAGAATTTCCGTACCATCACCGGGCATGCGGGTCGCGCCCGGCGTTTTCTTGTCTATGAGGCCGAGCGCGGTGCCGAGCCCCGCGAGGTCGAGCGTTTGGATCTGCCGCGCGAGCAGGCCTTTCACGACTTTCATAGCGAGGGTCCACATCCCGTCGACACGTGCCAGGTGGTCATCACCGGCGGCGCCGGGGGGGGCTTGGTGACTCGCTTGGCGGCGCGTGGCATCGCGGTGGCGATCACCTCGGAGACCGAGCCGCAGCGCGCGGTGCGCGACTTTCTTGTCGGCACCCTCGCGCGCGTGGCACCGACGGGCCACGGCCTGCACACCATTGGCGGTGGGCACCATTACAACGAAGGCTGACACCGCTCAGCGCCAGTCGCGCAGCCCGCCGCGCAGGCTGACGACGTCGACAAAGCCGGCGCCGCGCAAGATCTCGACGCCCAGGCGCGAACGAATGCCCGCGCGACAGTAGAGCACCGTCGGTCGTTCGGCCCCGAGCTCGGCAACGCGCTCGGCAAGCTGCGACAACGGGATCTCGGTCGCCCCAGGCAACGGCTCACCGCCGCCATCATCGAGCTCACGCACGTCGATGAGCTGCGGTGTCCCATACGCCAGCCGCTGGCGCAGCGTCGCCGCGTCGATTTCGAAGGTTGAGCTGGGCTCTGCCGGACGGTGCTCCTGTGTGAGGCCGACACAGGTCGGACAGCCTGCCGTGCGATGAAATCTCAGCTCACGCCAGCGCATGGCGAGCAAATCGACCACCGCGAGGCGCCCGATGAGCGGCTCGCCGATGCCCAGGATGAGCTCGAGCGTGGCCGTCGCTTGCAGGAGCCCGATGACTCCGGGGACAACGCCCAACACGCCCCAATCGGCACAGGACGGGACGGCCGCGTCCGCAGCGGCGTCGGGATAGAGGCAAAGGTAGCACGGGCCCCGCGTGGCGTCGAAGACGCTCAGCTGTCCTTCCATGCCGAGCACCGCGCCGTAGACCCAAGGCTTGCCGAGACGCGCACAGACGTCGTTGAGCAAGATGCGCGTCGGCAAGTTGTCGCTGCCGTCGAGGACGACGTCGTAGCTGGCAATGAGCGCCGCGGCGCAGGACTCGTCAAAGCGGACGTGATGCCCGAGCACGACGATGTCGCGGTTGAGGGCGGACAGCCGGGCACAGGCTGCCTCGACTTTGGGGGCGCCGATCTGCGTCTCGTCGTAGAGCACCTGTCGTTGCAGATTGGAGAGCGCTACCTGGTCGTCATCGATGAGACCGAGCTGTCCCACGCCCGCAGCGGCCAGATAGAGCGCCGCCGGGCTGCCGAGGCCGCCCGCTCCGACGATGAGAACCTTCGCCGAGCGAAGGCGTCGCTGTCCCTCGGGCCCCACCTCGCGCAGGCGCAGCTGCCGGGCGTAGCGCTCGGTGTCGCGTGGCGAGAGGACTTCAGTCATCAATGTCTGCTATAGCGGACCACAGCCGTGTTTGAGAAGCTCCCGCGACCCCTGCTCATCGCGCACCGAGGTGCGAGCCTCGCCGCGCCCGAGAACACCTTGGAAGCCTTCGAGCTCGCCTCGCGCCTCGGCGCCGACGTGCTCGAGCTCGATGTGCAGCGGAGTCGCGATGGCGTCTTGGTGGTCATCCATGACGCGACCTTGGAGCGCACGACCGACGGCCGCGGCGCGGTGTGCGCGCAGGATCTCGCGGCACTCAAGGCCCTCGATGCCGGTTACCACCACCGCTCGTCGACGGGTGCGCAGCTCTTTCGCGATCGTGATGTGCGCATCCCGACGCTCGACGAAGTGCTTTCTGCCTTTGCGCACATGGCGTTCAATATCGAGATGAAATCCACCGATCCCTTGGCCATCGACGCGCTGCTGCGGTGTCTGCGCGGCGTTGACCCTGCACGCGTCGTGCTCGCGGCGGGCAACGACGAGGTCATGGCGCGTCTCGAAGCTGCCGCCTCGCCGTTTGCGTTGGGTCTCGCGCGGGGGCAGGTGTGGCAGCTCGTGCGCGCCGCCTACCTCGGCGATCTGGAGCCCACATCGTGACCCCT